>JAFGXQ010000152.1 GCA_016936575.1 Deltaproteobacteria bacterium | reverse complement strand
GTATCAGAAAGAAGATTGGTGGATTGATCTGGCATCAGTGATTGCTGAAAGCGGAGTGCCGCAAAACACCGCGGTCGCGGCGGGAGGAACTGCTGCCGGTGACTCGAAACTGAAATCGGGAGATAGCGCGATGGAGAAGAAAACGAGCGGTTTGTCTTCAGAAAAGAACACCGATGGGGAGTCGGGCAGCTCCCTGTTGTGGATACTGGCACTGCTGGCGGTGGTGCCCCTGCTTCTCGGCGGGGTGATTGTGTTTATCATTGCGTTGGTGAAGCGACGTCGCGCAAGCGCTGCTGCTCCCGCGCAGAACTCAGGCTTGCATTCGCGAAACGGGCAGAAGATTCTTTTTGCTGTTGCAGCGGCACTACTAGTGATACTGGCGTGGGGCGCGGTGGCATTGATGTTTGCGAAATCCTGCGGAGGCTCCGGTGAATCAACTGTGTACGGCGTTGTGACTGATGCAAATAAGCGTCCGCTCAGCGGGGTAACGGTGCGCGCGGGTGAGCAGGAAGTCATTACCGGGCAATGGGGAACGTTCATGCTGGAGAAGATTTCGGCTCAAACACCCGAGTTGCCGGTTACCTTCAGCAAGGAATCATACGCGCGCTCGCAACGGATGGTGAAGTCCAACGTGCCGGCCACGCAGCTGCGGGTGGCGTTGATTTCGCTGAATACCGATGCGCAGGTGACGACCATTCAAAACAGCAACGGTGGAAAAGCGACAACGCCGGGCGGTGCATCTGTGCAGTTTCCGGCGCAGGGGGTGGCGTCGGGTACCGATGATGTGGTGGTGAAGATGGCCCACTTTACGCCGGACCATCCGTTGTTCGGTGAACTGTCGCCCGGAGACGGCGCGCTTTCGGGAAAGGGAAATGATGGAACCGATTTTATCATCGACAGTGCGGCGCTGATTTTTGTCGAGATGGAAGACGCCTCCGGTGCGGAGGTGAAGCTGGCGGAGGGAAAAACCGCGACGTTGTCGATGCCGGCGCCCGGTGTTGTCGCAGGGCAGGCACAGGGGTTGTTTTCGTATGATTTTGAGAGCGGCCGCTGGAAAGAAGAGAGCGGCGCCATGGTGGTGGACGGTATTGCAACGGGCAATGTGTCGCATTTTTCGGTTTGGAATGTGGGAGCCAAATCCGGTGCGGCCACGGTGACCGGTCAGGTGATTGATCGCAACGGCAGACCGTTGGCAGGGCAGAAAGTACAGGTCGATAAATTGAGTGCGGTCACCAACGCCCAGGGGCATTACCAGCTGGGTGTACCGGCGGGCAAGGCACTCAAGGTGCGCATGAATTTTAAAGGGTTCGACATTGATATGGATGCCGGCCCCATTGATGCTGGCGCGTCGGAAACCATCGATTTGTCTGTACCGCCAATGACGTATGTGGTCGGTACGCTCAACGATTGCGATGCGGCGCAGCAGTCAGGGCAGGTGCATCTGATGTGGGACGAAACCGAGTATTCCACCATGTACACCGCCGACGGGCGTTTTGAGGTGTCTTTGCCGTCGGTGGTGAAAGAAGGAACATTCAGCGCAACCGCAGCGGGATTCACGGTGGAGGTACCGTTTAAGAACGCGCAGGGGCTTTCTGAAATTCAACTGGGCGCCGTCGCGGTCTGCCCCAAGCAGCAGGAGACACCTGACGACAAGAAAGCCCCCTCGAAAGCAGTTGATACGGGCGCGGTCGACACCGCAGGAGACACCGTGCAGAAAAAGACAGAAAGCATCGATACCGGCTCGGCCTCGAAGGACACGTCGTCGTCGGTTGAAACGCCGTCGGCAGACACGGATACGGCGTCTGTCGATACCGAGACTGCCCCGGCGAACAGCGGTGGTGCGGGCGGCGGGGTCGCGGGTAAGTACAATTTTGTCAGTCGCTCTGATGGCAAACGGTTGGTTTCTTACCACTATATCCTGCTGAACAGCGACGGAACGTCTGCAGAAGAATACTCTCCGTTGAATTCCAACGGATATGTCAGCCGCATGACCGGAACCTGGTCGGTGTCCGGAGACACACTGCTGCTGCATTACCGGCATGGAAACGATACGTACAAAGTAAACGGCAATCAGCTTGTCGGCACTTCCGATGACGGCACATCATTCACTTTTGTGAAATAGTGAGCCATTGGGTTTCGCGATTGTCAGATTCCGAATAACAATGTGAGGAGGCCGGTTGTTTCGGTTTGATTGCCCAGGGTGGTGCAGCCGCAGCCTTCGTCGGGGTCGCCGTAGGTTTCGCCGTCGGTGTCGGTTTCGCCATTTGTGTTGTCGGGGTCGTCATCGTTCTCCGTGTCGTCACTATTGTCGGTGTCGTCGGCAGGGTCTTCCATTCCACCGGGTTCGTCCCCGGCGAACACGCGATACGCAATATGCATACCCGACGTTTCGTCTCCCAACTCTGCGAAGTCGGTCCAGGTGACCCCGTCGTTGCTGAAATAGCTTTGCCCGGGCGTCCATTGCAGCGATTCAGATTCATCGTAGAGCCACATGGTGGGCACTGACGGCACCCGTATGGTGCCAAGTGATACATCTTCATAGGAGGCAGTGTGCGTTTCTACCACAATCGTGACTATTTCTCCGGCGGTAATCGGAAGGTCTCCCAGGTCAACCGTAGAGTATCCGGCGTAGCTGAAGGTGCCCTCCATGGTCGGTTGGGCGTCTCCGCTCAGGTGGTCGCCTTCTATCTGGTTTTTGTACACCGTCACCGCATAGCGGGTGTTCGCACCGAAAATGTCGATGCCGATTCCTTTGAGGTATGCGTCGTTTCGGGCGGTGATGGTGATGGCGCCGAAGTCTTCATCGCCGTCTCCCCAGCTGGATAACCAGCCGTCCTGGGCGAGTTCGTACACGTCGTCGACGGTTTCCGGGGCAACGGATTTTGAAAACGCCAGGGCTTCGAAACCCACAATTGAGTCATAGTACGACAGATAGTAGAATCCGTTGTCGCCCCATTCTTCGCCCCAACTGTTCTTGGCGATCCATGCGCCGTCTCCGGCGGGCGGGGTGGAGAAATTCGATGCCGCGTAATTGTCATCCCAGCCCACCAGCAGCACCGCGTGGTTGGTTTCTTCACTGAATTCTCCGGCGTAGTAATACGAGTTGGTGGATTCATTGTATGAGTCGCCCACCTGGTCGAAATACAGTGAACTGGTCACCGCACCGTAGGTCATGATCATCTGTTTCACTTCGTCGCGCGTCACCTCGTTGCGATAGAACGGAAGCTCCACGAATTCGGTCACCAGCCGGGCGGGAGACAGACCCGACGGGGAGGAATCGGTGCTGTCGGGAACGTAGGGGTCATCGGACTCCAGCACCGGTCCAATTCCGCGGCTGGTGTAGTAGGCCACATTGAATGTGTTTCCGCCGTCACAGGGATCGGATTCCGGAAGCAGACTGTTTTTCAGATGGTTTTCCGACAAATCCATTTCTTCTCCGGTGGCCAGTTTGATGCTGGACTCCAAAGAACCGATTGAAGCAAATGCCCAGCAGGAGCCGCATTGCCCCTGGTTTTTTGCCGGTGTGACGCCGTCGGGTCTTAAATCGAACTGTGCGGGAAGCGGCGCTTTGCGTAAAATCGGGCTTTCCTCTGCTTCCAACGACGGTTTGGCAAACAGCGAGGGAACATACCCGGTGGCATGGGGCATGGTTTCACCGGTGTAAAACGCCTGGTCGCCGGCTTTCAGGCGTTCGATGTAATCGAGAAACGCCGGGTTAATGGGGCGCGCATTGGGAATCGACTGTGCCTGTTCAACCAGTTTTTCCAGTCGCTCGATGTGGTCTGATTGGGCGCGTACCAGTGCGGGGGCGCCGACAGCGGCGAGCAGCGATAAAAAGAGAATCCATCTTGTCATTTTTTGATCTTCCTTCGAATGGGTCGTTTATTGAGGAAACGAGTATAGGTCTTATAGGACTTATAGGACTTATAGTATAGGTCTTATAGGTCCTATAGGACTTATAGGTCTTTCTTGACGCGGGGGCGGAATGCGCATAGAATTTAGTTCTAATGTACGATTTTGCTCATTGTGTAATTTGAATCCACGGGAACCGGAGCGCGCGGTGTGCTTCTCTATCGTGGGAGAAAGGCTTATCCGATGTACAAATGGTTAGCAATGATGGTGTTTTCGGTGTGTTTGATTGCTGGTACGCAGGCGAAAGCGGATCCGCGCACTCACGACGGGTTTTATCTGCAGGCCGGAGTGGGTCTCGGCGGGTATCGTATGTCCGTCGATGATACGGAATCGACATTCAGTGGATTGACGCTTCCGGCGCAGTTTTTTATCGGCGGAACAATTGCCAAGCATCTGGTGATTGCCGGTGGCTTCTTTTTAGATATGGCACCCGCTCCCAAGTATAAAGTCGATGGAACGGAGAGCGAGCTGTTGGGAGATTTTAAACAGTTTTTGCTCGGTATAGGTACGGTATTTGACTTTTATGTATGGTCCGACAAAGGTCTCCATTTCCCATTCTTTATCGGCTGGGGCGGAATGGAATCCGTCTGGGAAGGGGATGCATCCGGAAACGACCCGACAGGGTTGATAATGTATTTCGGTGCCGGCTACGACGTTTTTGTCGCTGACGAACTGAGCATCGGCGGACTATTCAGGTTCGTTATCGCACCGCTGAAATACGAAGACTACAAGTATCCCACCATCGAGCCCGGTGTGCTGTTCACTCTCACGTACAATTAAATCATTTCACACCAAATCCAGTTGGATTCTATTTTTCCCGTTTCACCGTTGCGTCCAGCAGGTGAGACGGATTTACGTGCTTCAACGCGCCGAGCATTACGTTGCGCAGGGTGGGGTGGGTGTGTTCTACCGCGTCTAGCAGTTCGTTCACATATCGCCGTTTGTGATCTTCCTGACCGCTGCAGAGCGCGCAGGGAACGATGGGAAACTGTTCCTGTTCCTGTAACGCGATGAGGTCGGCTTCCGCCACTTCAAGCATCGGGCGAATGACCTGGAATCGTCCGTCGTCGGTGGTGTACTTGGCGGGCATGGCCTGGAGTTTTCCGGCGTAGAACAGATTCATCATGAACGTGGCGATGGTGTCTTCCCGGTGGTGACCCAGGGCCACCTTATTGCATCCGTGTTTTTCGGCGCGGGTGTAAATGATGCCGCGCCGCAGCCGCGAACAGATTGAGCAGGGAGTGCCGCCGGGTTTGAGATTTCGCTGTACTACCGAGTAGGTGTCTTCTTCGGCGATTTCGAATGCAATGCCGCTGCCCTTCAGCCAGTCGATGAGCGGAGTGGGGTCCACGCCGGGCTGACCCTGGGCCACATGCAGGGCGATAATGTCTATTGAGAAGGGCAGGCGTCTTTTGAGTTGGTTTAATAAAAACAGCAGACCATAGCTGTCTTTTCCACCACTGACCGCCACCATGATTTTATCATCAGGTTCGATAGTGCCGTACTCTCCCGAGGTTTTCGCAATGGTTTTGATCAGTTTTTCAGTCAGCATTATTTTCAATGTGTGGGGGCGCAGCATGACGCGTTTTCGCATCGGGGCCAATCAAGCGCACCGCCGTTTCGATGGCGTGTTTCATGGCAGCGGGGTCGGCAATCCCTGTTCCTGCGATTTCGTATGCAGTGCCGTGGTCCGGGCTGGTGCGCACGAACGGCATTCCGGCGGTGACGTTGGTGGCGCCGCCGAAACCGCCCAGTTTTAAAGGAATCAGCGCCTGATCGTGGTACGCGGCAATGACTCCGTCGTACTTTCCCGAGAACGCGTCGCGAAAGACGGCATCCGGGGGAATGGGGTCGGAAACGAGCGCTCCTGAAAAATGCCGATGTTCCACGCAAAACGGCAGCATGAAATTCTGCTCTTCCGATCCCAGCAGGCCGTCTTCCCCCGCATGGGGGTTCAGACCTGCGACGGCGATTCTCGGCACCTCAACGGGGCGATTCCGTTTTACGATGTCAATCACATGCGTGAGGGTTCTGACATAGCGTTCCCGGGTAATGGTATCCGGAACATCCCGCAGCGGAATATGGGTGGTAATCAATCCGACAACCAGTTCGTTGTTGGTGAACACCATGGTGACATCTTCTCTGCCCATGCCGCAACGTTCCGCCAGATATTCGGTATGGCCGGTGAAGCCGGGCTGAATGCGGTCTATCCATGCTTTGGAAACCGGTGCGGTCGTAATGGCGTCGCATCGGCCGTCCAATATGGCATCCACGGCACGGCGCAACGATTCAAATTGAATGCGCGCCGCTTCCACGCCTGGTGTGACAATCGGAGCGTCGGGACCGTCAATGGGAATGAATTGAATTCCGGTTTCCCCCGGTTTTACGGACGAGTGTACGCAAATGTTGTCAGTGGGTAGGCTCAAATCGTGACAGTTTTTCACAAAGGTGGGCCAGTGTCCAAACAGAACCGGATGACAGACGTGAGACGCGTGACGCAAAGAGGCGGCAGTGATTTCAGGCCCAATTCCAGCCGGGTCGCCCAATGATATGGCTAATATCGGTTTCATACGGGGCTCTATATCGTTTTTGCCTTTCTTTTTCGATGAAAATCCGCGGGGAATGTTCCCAAAATACAGAATTCCGGTGTTATTTGAACTGTTATCGGTACTGAACGTACATGTATTGGTGTGAAAATTGCGTTCAAATGAGAAGGATTTGTTCCGGGAGGAGTAAAAAAAATAATCATGTCTCTTGTAATCGTATGAAAGACGCATACATAATACTTGGGCTTACGAAACTTAGGTTTCTTTTTTACTTAATTGAGGTCTTGGAGAATATATGGAGTGGCTACTGAATATGCCCGGTAATGGGCAAGATATTTTGGACGCGCAAGTCACCGTGAAGGCAGAAAACTGGTTTGCCGCATTACGTGCCGGTTTGAAGCGGTACGGGTTGGCGCCGGTTTCCAATGTGCGCTGTGCGCCGTCGACCGATGGTGCCCTGGAGGTGCGCGATTTTGTGTCAGGGCGCGTTTTTCATATCCATCCGGTGTCGACCGATGCGGGGAACAGCGCTCCGAATGCAACAGTAGAGCTGTTCGGCGGACGTGATGTGGCTGCGGATGAGGGGGGCGTGTCTTATTGTGAACGTCGAATCTGTGTGCCCGCGCAGTTGACAGTGGCTCAGTGTGAGTCGATCGGAAAAGACGTATTGCGCGCGCATGTGAAGCCGACAACCGACGGGCAGCTTGTGGTATCGGTGCAAGTGTACGACCATCGATTCGATGATCATCCCCGGCGTCCCGCCATTGTGCGCCTGGCCTGGCAACAGTGGCGTCCCGATGTGCTGAAGGTGGATTACCCGGCAGGTGGTCGAATGAGTGAGTCTCCCGAAGAGGCCGATTTTTTTCAGGCCTCTTCAGAGACATTTGAAACCACCAGCAAAGTGGATGCCTTTGATATGAGCCGACTGTGTGTGCTACCCTCTCGTCAGACGGGAGAGGGGATTTCTGTGTCCGGGAAGGAGGCATCGTCCAGCGTATCGCAATTGGAGGCGTCAGAGATTGTTCGCCCGGCAGCGCGAAAGGCCGATCCTGCTCGAATGGAAAGAAAACGCGCCGCCAGGCAGCGGGTGATTGAAGGGGTGGATGACGGTGTGATGTGGGCGTTTGAACAGATGCAGCATCTGTATCGAAAAAAGGAGCATGATTCAGCGGCTACCTTTGTTTGCGATACGCTGCTGAAGGCGGCGCCGTCCGAGGCCTGCGCTGTTCTACTGACCACACCTGGAAAATCTGAATTGTATGTGGCGGCGCAAACGGGTTTTGATGACACATGGGTGAAACGGGTCCGCGTGCCGATGTTGGGCGGCATTGTGGGCGCGGCCCTGAAAAGCGGCGCCGTGATGAATGTGAGTGACCCGGCCGATGAACGGTTTGATGCACGAGTTGATTTGCGGGCACCGTTTGAAGTGGATACAGTTCTGGTTGTGCCTATCGCGTTTGAGGGGCATGTGTTCGGGGTGGCGTTGTTGTACAATCGATTGGATGACGCGCTGTTTTCGCAGGAGGATGCCAATGTTGCATCCTATGTGGCAGGGGTATTTGCCGAATACATTCAGGTGTCGTTGCCGTCCAGGGAGGCCGAATTTCAAGACAAAGAGTTTGACGGATTGCGTCGTCCTGTAAAGGTGTTCGGTCCGTCGTCGGCGAATGCGAAGAAAATGATGAAGAAGAAGCCCCGTTCAAAAAAAACGATGTCCAACGGCCCTCGTCGGTCAGCCCCTGCAGGCAAGGAGAATGAAGCTGCTGCGGCAAAGAAAAAGCGGATCACCGAGCAGGGTCACGCACCGGATGTTAATGACGTAAAATTGAAAAGGACGAAAAAATCTTCGCATCCCCAACCCAACGCTCCAAAGGCGAAACGGGCGGCCGCTCAAAAAAAACGGTAGTTCATTGTTCGAACTGTCCCGTTCCTATGTGAAATTCTGATTTTTGTACGCCGGGCTACATAAATGCGGCAGATATTGTCATTATCGATTCCAACTTATTATCAATTGATGAAATATCAGATGGGAAATCGAAAAAAATGGAAATTTAAATATTATTAAAACCAAAACGCGATGTACCTGCTTGACGCAATAGACGCGTCCTGATAGATAACTACGCGAGTTTTTTGACATTTTGATAATCGTTCCGTGGGCATTTCGTTTTTTCTGCCTTGAATTTTAATGGAGGCCTAGACAAATCATGAGCTCTTCACTCCTTTGTATTGCATCTGGCGGCTCTCTCGTTGATCTGGACGGCACGTTCTTCATTCAGTTGGGCATCTTTTTTGTGATGTTCATCTTTTTGTATGTGGCGCTGTTCAAGCCCGTTCTTCGGTTGATTGACGCGCGTCGGGAAGCGACGGACGGTGCCACTGAACAGGCGAACGAAACCAGAGAGAAAGCGGCGAAATTGGCGAACGACGTTGATGCTCAGCTAGTGGATATTCGGGCGGTCGCAGCGAAAGAACGCGCTCGTCTTGTGGATGCCGCTCGGCAAAAAGAACGCGAACTGCTGGCCTCGGCCATGGACGCGGCGCGGACTGAAATGGAAAAAGCGAGAGCCGAGATGGCACGCAGTGCTGAAACCTTGCGCAGCCAACTCCATGGCGACATCGGAACGTTAGCGGATGCGGTTGCTTCCAGAATGATAGACAAGGCGAGTTGAAGGAGGATCGGGTGAAAGGGTTACATATAATTTTCTTGGTTGGAATTTTCATGGTAATTGCCTCCGGCGTCATGGCGACCCCGGAACAAGGCGAGAAATCAGGTGCCGCGGAGCACGGCGAAGTCGTTCACGGCGAAGGCCATGATGCCCATGCTATCAATTGGGTGGATATGTCTGATGAGCATAATCCGCCGCTGGTTCCCATGTTTTTCAATTTTCTTGTCGTTGTGTTTGCCGTGTACTTCATTTTGCGCAAGGGACTGGGCGCCAAGATTCGCAATCGCAAGGCAGAGTTGGAAGACGCGCTGAAAAAAGCGAATGCATTGAAGGAAGAAGCCGAAGAAGCGATGGCCGTCGCCAGAGAACGCAGCGAAGCGCTCGATGTGGAAATGGCGAAAATTCGTACAGATATTCTGGATGCAGCGAAAGCGCAGGCCGCTCAGATTGAAAAGGATGCGACAGAACGGGCGGAGCGGTTGAAGTCTGAATCAGCCGCGTTGATTGCTCAGGAAGTGGCGATGTTGTCGGCATCCATTCGCAAAGAAGTTGTGGAAGAGATTGTTGCGATGGCTGAAAAGCGCATTGTTGAAAAGATCAGTGCGGCAGACCACGAAAAGATAGCCAGGGAGTACCTGGATTCAGTGATGGCTGCGGTACAGGATGCGAAATAGAGGACACAGATGGTAACCGGTAGTATTGCACGAAGATGGGCGAAGGCATTGTTTTTACTGGCCGAGCAGGAAAATATGCTGCTCGCGGTGACCAAAGAAGTGGACAGGGTGGCCGATGCCTGGAACAGCAGTGATGAACTGCAGGCGGCGATGTCCAATCCCATGTTGGACAGCAAGGTGCGTACCTCCATATTCATGGAGGTCGTTGACAAACTGGCCGTTTCAAAAACCACCCGTAATTTTTTTAGTCTGCTGAATGAAAAGAAACGTGTCAGTGAGATTTCCGCGATTTCCAGAGAATTGCAGATGCTGGCCGATAAAAAAGAAAATCGTATTCGCGCTGAAGTCGTGAGTGCGGCACCGGTGAATGAAACAGTGGTTGCGAGCATTAAAGCGGCCATCGAGGCGTCAACCCGAAAAACAGTTGTGGTTTCAAAACGGGTGGACGAATCATTAATCGGCGGAATTGTAACCAGAGTTGGCGACCTGGTGTATGACGGTTCCATCAGGACACAGCTTAACCGAATAAAAGAGGATATGCTGAACGGATAGCCGTTTGGCGGATGCCTCATTACACAGCGCGTCGGCGCATTTGTGGGTGAAAAGATTATGCAGCTTCGAGCAGAAGAGATCAGTAGAATCATCAAACAGCAAATCGAGAACTACGACCGTAATGTCGAGGTGATGGAAACCGGCACCATTCTGACAGTGGGTGACGGTATTGCTCGTGTGTACGGTCTCGACGGCGCCATGGCGGGCGAGCTGGTGGAGTTTCCGCACGGCATTATGGGCATGGTGCTGAACCTTGAGGAAGACAACGTGGGGATTGTTCTTTTCGGTGAAGATACCGAGCTTCGGGAAGGCGACATCGTGAAGCGTACCGGTCGTATTGCCGATACTCCGGTGGGAGAGGAATTGCTTGGGCGCGTGGTCAACGCACTTGGTCAGCCGGTAGACGGCAAGGGGCCGTTGAATGCGAAGCAGAACTCGCGTATCGAGATTAAGGCGCCCGGTATTGTTCAGCGTCAGCCGGTGAAAGAACCGCTGCAGACGGGGTTGAAGTCTGTGGACTCCATGATTCCCATCGGGCGCGGACAGCGGGAGCTGATTCTGGGCGACCGCGGTGTGGGAAAAACCGCGATTGCGATTGATACGATCATCAATCAGAAAGACACTGATGTGTACTGCATTTACGTGGCGATTGGCCAGAAGCAGTCCACTGTGGCACAGGTGGTGGCCCGATTGGAGCAGCACGATGCCATGAAATACACCACCGTGGTTCTGGCGACTGCGTCCGACATGGCGCCGCTGCAGTTTTTGGCGCCGTACACGGGGGCAGCCATGGGAGAATTCTTCCGTGACAATGGGAAACACGCTCTGGTGGTGTATGACGATTTGTCGAAACAGGCGGTGGCGTATCGCGAGCTTTCTCTGCTGCTGCGGCGTCCTCCGGGACGAGAAGCGTTCCCCGGTGACGTGTTCAATCTGCACAGCCGGTTGCTGGAGCGCGCCGCGAAAATGCATGAGAGCCTGGGCGGGGGGTCGCTTACCGCGCTGCCGATTATTGAAACGCAGGCAGGAGACGTCTCCGCATACATTCCCACCAACGTGATTTCCATTACAGACGGTCAGATTTATCTGGAGCCCGATTTGTTCTATGCCGGTCAGCGGCCGGCGATTAACGTGGGTATTTCTGTATCCCGTGTGGGTGGTAACGCGCAGATTAAAGCGATGAAGAAGATTGCCGGTCCCATGCGTCTGGAAATGGCGCGGTTTCGTGAAATGAAAGCGTTTGCACAATTCGCGTCGGATTTGGATGAAGCCACCAAACAGCAGTTGGAGCGCGGGTATCGTCTGGAAGAACTGCTTAAACAGGGGCAGTACGCGCCGATTCCGGTAGCCAAACAGATTATTTCGATTTGGGCCGCCATCAACGGGTATCTCGACGATTGTGAGGTGGCGGATGTCGGCCGATTTGAAAGGGAACTGTTCGCGTTCATCGACAGCTCGAAAACGGAATTGGTGGAACTGATTAACAAAAAACAGGCACTCGACGACGAAGTGACCGCGGCATTGAAGGATGCGTTGAGCGCCTTTGCCAAGGTATTTGTCGCCTCCGCGTCCTAAGGGAACGTTTTATGGCTAATCTGAAAGAAATACGCCGGCGAATTGCCAGCGTGAAAGGAACGCAGAAGATCACCCGGGCCATGAAGATGGTTGCCGCGGCGAAATTGCGTAAAGCGCAGGAGCAGGCTGAGAATTTCAGAGAATATTCAAAATTGACGTCTGACGTTCTCGCCGGAGTGGCGTCCGACGCCGATGACGACTCGCATCCGCTGCTCGAACGGCGGGAGCAGAAGAAGGCATTGGTGCTCGAAATCTCTTCTGACCGTGGTTTGTGCGGCGGCTTCAACAGCAATTTGAACCGTCTGGTGGCGGAACGGCTGAAACTCAGCGATGTTCCGGTGTCGCTTTCGGTGGTGGGTAAAAAGGCGAAAAGCTATTTTGAACATCGCAATGTTGAGGTGCAGAGATACTATGCGGACGTGTTCGACGATTTGAATTACGATGCGGCTGCCGCCATTGCACAGGAATTGGCCGCGCTGTACGCCGCGGGCGAATATGACAGTATATCGCTGGCGTACAATGAGATGGTATCGGTTGTTTCCCAGGTGCCCAAAGTGGTCCCGCTGCTGCCGTTGGCATTACCGGAGAAAAAAGCGGATGACGCAAAGGACATCGGGCCCGCCGGGTTTGTGTTTGAGCCGGAGAAAAAGGCACTGCTTTCGATTTTGCTTCCGAAATATGTAGAGATCAAAGTGTTTGGCGCATTACTGGAGTCGCTGGCGGCAGAGCATGCGGCCCGTATGAGTGCCATGGAAACCGCAACTAATAACGCGCAGGATATGATTGACAGCTTGACCCTGGTTTACAACCGCGCCAGACAGACTGCAATTACCAGCGAATTGATGGATATCGTGGGCGGCGCTGAGGCGCTCAACGACTAAGGGAGTGAGAGCAAGATGGCTGATCTTCACAAAGGTAAAATTGTTCAAGTTATCGGTCCCGTGGTGGACGTAAAGTTTGAAGAGGGCGAGCTACCCACAATCAACACCGCTCTCAAGGTGACCAATCCTGGTATTAGTGACAAAGAGTGGAACCTTATTGTCGAGGTGGCACAGCACTTGGGTGAGCGCACGGTGCGCGCGGTGGCCATGGACTCTACCGAGGGGTTGAGTCGCGGTGTGGCAGTGATGAATACCGGTGAGCCGATTCAGATGCCGGTGGGCGAAGGATGCCTCGGTCGTATTCTGAACGTAGTGGGGCAGCCGGTGGACGAAAAAGGGCCGGTGAAAACCAATCAAACCGCGTCTATTCATCGGGCTCCGCCTACGTTTGTAGAGCAGAACACCGAAGTGGAGATGTTTGAAACCGGTATCAAGGTGGTGGACCTACTGGCGCCCTATCGAAAGGGTGGGAAAATCGGTCTGTTCGGCGGTGCCGGTGTGGGTAAAACAGTTCTGATTATGGAACTTATCAATAACGTGGCCAAAAAGCACGGTGGCGTTTCGTGTTTTGCCGGTGTGGGCGAGCGTACCCGCGAAGGGAATGATCTGATGCTCGAAATGGCCGAGTCCAAATTGGGAACAGGTGAGTCGGTTCTTTCGAAGACCGCGCTCATTTACGGCCAGATGAACGAGCCGCCGGGAGCGCGTCTTCGTGTTGCCTTGTCGGCGCTGACGGTTGCGGAGCACTTCCGCGACGTGGGCGGGCAGGACGTGTTGCTTTTTATCGACAACGTTTTCCGTTTTACCCAAGCCGGTTCCGAGGTGTCCGCGTTGCTTGGTCGTATGCCGTCGGCGGTGGGATACCAGCCCACGCTGGCCACCGAGATGGGCGAGCTGCAGGAGCGGATTACCTCCACCAGTAAAGGTTCAATTACTTCAGTGCAGGCTATTTACGTGCCTGCGGACGACTTGACCGACCCGGCGCCGGCAACCACGTTTGCGCACTTGGATGCGCAGACGGTGTTGTCTCGTAAAGTGGCGGAGCTGGGAATTTACCCGGCGGTGGATCCTCTTGATTCCACGTCGAGCTTGCTGGACCCGAATGTCATCGGTGACGACCATTACAATACCGCTCGCCAGGTGCAGCAGGTCCTTCAGAAATATAAGGAATTACAGGATATTATTGCGATTTTGGGTATGGATGAATTGTCTGAGGAAGACAAAATCACTGTGGCTCGCGCTCGTAAGATTCAGCAGTTCCTCTCGCAGCCGTTCTTTGTAGCGGAGCAGTTCACCGGGTTTGCCGGGCAATATGTGGAAATCGCCGATACGATTAAGGGCTTCAAAGCGATTCTGTCGGGTGAAATGGACGAGTATCCGGAGCAGGCGTTCTGGATGTGCGGCCCGATTGAAATGGTGAAAGAAAAAGCCGAAGCGATGAAGAAAAAAGCGTCTGGAGAATAATACCGATGACCGCCGATGTACGACTCAAAGTGGTAACCCCTTCCGGACCGGTAATTGATGAAACGGTTCGCTCCATTACGGCTTGTTCCGAAGTGGGTGAATTTTGCGTGTTACCGGAACACCGTCCGATTCTGGCGTCACTCAAGGCCGGGCGACTCATGTTCGAACGGGACGGGGAAACAAAGGTGTTTGCGACCGATGCGGGGTTTTTCGAGGGCGGCCCGGACCACGTTCATGTGATGACGCAGCATTGTGTGGCGAAGGAGGATGTGATTTCGGACGAGGTTCAGACGCAACTCGCTGAGCTGCAGCAGAAATTGAACAGCCTGTCTGAAGATAGTGCGGAGCGGTTGCCGGTTGAGGCTTCCATTGCGTGGTGTGAAGCCCAAATCAGAATCGTTTCGGAACCCTGAGTCATTTTCTTTTCAGGCGATTTATTCGCATCCTGTGCTGAATATTAATAATAATAGAGTTGAACCGATGTAGAATATGAAGAGGTCGTCAACGACCCGACCTGTTTTCTTTTGGGCAGGCCTGACCTCTTTCGGAATTCTGTTTCGCCGGGGGTCTCTAATCGTAGAGCGTAACCTGGAAATGCAATCGGGTTTGAGTATTGAAATGTTGGCAAGATGAATCGGGAGAGCATATGTGGCTGAAAAATCTGTCAAGTACGGGAAGTTGGCAATTGTTTGCGGTGTTGCTGGGAATCGTGTGGTCAGGGTGCAGTACGTCAGCGATTAATCCCGGCGAGAACCCGTACGTCGATACGTCAAATGGAGACACGGATACTGACACTGACACCGATGCCGACACCGACGCCGACGCGGATACCGACAGCGATTCTGATCCGTTGAGTTGTCTCGACGAAAATCCGTGCGCCGCTACTGGCACGTGCCTGGTTGTGGACGGCCGGAAATTCTGTGAATGCGATTCTGGATGGGCCGGCGAAACATGCGATGAATGCGCAGCTGGTTGGCACGCGCAAGGGGCGTATTGCGTTCTCGATCAACAGTGTCTGAGTACCAGTTGTGCCGGACGTGAGGTGTACAACGGCTGTCAGGTGGTAGACGGTACGGTGGTATGTACCTGTTCGGGGAACTGGGATGACGCGACAAATTGTCTGGAATGCGAGAGCGGATTTCACGAAGTAGATGGCTATTGCGGCGCGGATATGTTCTGCGTGGGGAATTACCCGTGCGAGCACGGCGGAAGTTGCAGTAGTGACGATGGTGTTGTCTCATGCGATTGTTCCACCGCCGGCAGTTTGTTTTTGGGGACCGACAACTGGGAAGGGGAGTACTGCGAGATTTGCCCTGAAGGGTATTACGAAGATGGCGACGATTGTGTTGCAGTGGAAAGCTGTTTGTCAGATCAGTGCGGAGACCACGGCACCTGCGTGGAAACGGCGAATGGGCCTACGGCGTGCATTTGCGACAGCGGTTGGGACGGTGAGGCGTGCGAAGATTGCGCGTCGGGATACCACGAAAGTGCGGACGGAACTGAATGTGTGCTCGATGAAATATGTGCGACGGACACCTGCGGCAGCGGTAACTGCGAAGAAAACGCAGAAGGCGGCGTTACGTGCACTTGTCCGGTGGGTGCACATCTGGATGCGAATTCCTTCTGTTCGGAGTGCGTGAGCGGGTATCATTTTTTTGAAGAAGTCTGCGTCGCCGACGAGCCCGACTGCGAAACACTTGACCCGTGTGCGGAGCACGGTACCTGTGTGTACGAGGGAGGCGTGAAGCGTTGTGATTGCGAGCCGCTGTATGCCGGGCTCTTTTGTGAACAGTGCATGGAGGGTTACCAGGACAACGATGACAACGGTGACTGTCTGCCATCTTGTGAAACAGCGGTGGCCAATGGATTGGATTGTGGGGATAACGGCGCGTGTGAAGAGTCATCAGGCGCTACGGTGTGTGACTGCGCCGGCAATTGGAGTGGTGCGTTGTGTGATGTTTGCCCCCCCGGATATCATGTGGACGCCACTTCGGATTGCGTGGAAAATGAGATATGCGAGTCGGATACCTGCAACGGGCATGGTACCTGTTCGGTTCCCGCTGACACCGGGTTGACGGAGTGTGTTTGCGATGCCGGGTGGATGAACGATGCAGGAGGGAACGCATGTACGGTCTGTGCGCCCGGATATCAGAACACATATGTGGTGGATGATTGTTTGCCCACCTGCGCCACGGCGGTGGCGGCCGGTTTGAACTGCGGAGACCACGGAACGTGTGCATTGAACACCACCACGGGAATCGCATATTGCGCCTGCGATACCGGCTGGGGCGAGAGCGGGTGCAGTGTTTGCGAAACCGGGTACCATGCGGTCGCAGACTCGTGCGTGATGAATGAACCGAGTTGTTCAGAATTGGATCCCTGCGGGGACTATGGCACCTGTGTGTATTCGGGCGGCGTGAAGAGTTGTTTGTGTGCTCCCCTGTACACCGGCACTACCTGCGAAGATTGTGTGACTGGGTATCAGGATACCAACGGTGACGGCGTGTGCCGTCCGACTTGCGCCACGGCTGAATCCAACGGCCTGGATTGCGGCGACCACGGTACGTGTGATGTGGGGGTGATTGACGGGTTGGCGGCTTGTGTCTGCGACGATGAATATGATGGGGCGGACTGTTCGGTATGTGCATCGGGGTATCATTTTGAGTTGGGTGTATGCAGTGCAGATGAAGTATGTGCTGATGCGGTCGGGCCGTGTGTGAACGGTTCGTGCGCTGTGGTCGGCGGTGTGATTGATTGCACGTGTGATGTGGGCTATGCCGAAGATGCCGACGGCTACTGTACGCAGTGTGCTGTTGGGTATCATGACAACGGCGGTGTCTGCGATGTGGATGAGCAGTGCCAGACGAACAGCTGCAACGGGAACGGAACGTGTACGATTGTGAATGGGCTGATTTCATGTTCATGTAATCCTGGGTTCACTGCGGTCTCTTATTGCGCGGAATGCACGACGGGGTTCCATCCGAGCGGTGGAACGTGTGTGCTGAACCAGACCTGCGGCTTGAATTCATGCAGTGGACACGGAACCTGTGATGATTCAACCTATGTGGTGGTTTGTACGTGCGATGATGGATGGGATGGAACTATCTGTAACGAGTGCGCGACCGGGTATCATGACGACAGCGGCGATTGCGTGCTGAACGAAAGCTGTATCGCGTCAAGCTGTTCATTCAGCGGCAGTTGCAGTGACACCGGCGGCGTAGTGAGTTGTTCATGTTACACCGGCTACGATGGCGACTATTGCGAACTGTGCGCGATTGACTATCATTTTGATTTCGGCACCGGGGAGTGTGTGGAGGATGATGCCTGTGAACAGTTGGGCGTGAACAGTTCGGATTGCAATTTCAACGGCACGTGTGACGACTCTACCGGTGTGGTGAAGTGCAGCTGTAATGCGGGATGGGCAGGTAACTTTTGTTCGGTATGTGCGAATGGCTTCTACATGGAATCGGGCAATTGTCTGCCCGATGTGGATTGTACCGCGTCCAGTTGCGCCAACGGTGGCACGTGTGTGGACGACGGGGCATCGATTCATTGTGAATGCCCGGTGCAATGGGATCCTGCCACATTCTGTGCAACCTGCGCTGCTGGGTATCACGAGAGCGGAAGTGAGTGCGTGGAAGACGATGTGTGCGATGTGAATTCGTGTAACGGCAACGGCGACTGCTCCATTGTGGATGGCGTGGTGGATTGCGCCTGCTACGCCGGGTACAGCGGAGATTATTGCGCCGGCTGTGATGTGGCCGGTGGGTATTCGACGTGCGGCAGTGTGTGCTGCGGTACGGATGAAACCTGCTACAACAATGCCTGTGTGACGCCGCTGACCTGCGATGACCTGGACACCGACAACTTCACCGAATGCGGCCCGACTGCCTTTGACGACGGCGCCGGCGGCACAATTGATTGCGGCGACTGCGGTACCCACGGCACCTGTTCGGCAGGCGTGTGCGATTGCAACGACAACTACGGTGTTTTGGAAGGGGGGCACGAGTGTGTGTACGCGTGTTCGGGGTATTTGCCGAGTGTGGGATGTTGTGAAGGAGCCTGGGTGGTGTATTGCAACGCTGGGACAGTTGAAACATATTACTGTGGTTTTGGCGCTGCGCCGAACGATGTGTGTGGATGGACCTCGGATTTTAATATCTTTTCATGTGACGATACAGCTCCCCCACCGGAGTATTCTATTACATGTCCTTCCAACATCGTGGTGGACACAGAAGTTCCCGCTTGTGTGGATGATGCCTATGAGGAAAATGACATTGAGACAGATGCATACGAGTTGGTTGTGGGAGCCGGAATTTCTGCGACGTTTTGTGTTGGAGAGGTTGATATTTATAAAATATATCTGTCGTCAGGGGAATCAGTTGATATCGTGCTAAATTATTCCTCGGTAGCGATTGATTTGGATATGATGCTCTGGTATTCAATGATCGACAAATCCACTTGGTCAACGCTGGTGACGTACGCAAATGACTCGTCAGTTGATCCGGATGAAGAGGTGATTACATTTGCAGCAGGGGACGAATATCCGTATTTTTCAGGTACGTTCACAGGAGAAGGTTATTATTTTATTGAGATAGGTATAATATCAGGAGATTCCTCGGGATATACATTAACAGTAACCCCTTCCGATTAGGAGGGGAGGCACAAAATATAGAAATGACAGCAACAGAAAAAAAAGAGCAGATGCCAGTCGGAAATCGAAAGATGTACGAGAAGCCTGACATAATTGAGGAAGTTGTTTTTCAGGCGCATATGGTGGTTTGCGGCAATTCTCCATACGGGAATCCACCTTGTGAAAAAGTTCCCCCACGGTCATAGAGTTCTTTATTGGGATTTGGGGGGAATACGGGTAAAACTCGAAAGCGTTCTATCTGAATTTCCGACAACGTGGCAATGGGCTTGCCCGCCGTGTTGGTGGTCAAAAAATGAGCAAGCAGATGTGGAGATTCAGATTTCTTTGTATTCAGGGCTTCTTGAAACTGAGCGAACGATAGCGGTGTCCCATGGTGACGATGGGGTGATCACGTTGTTGCTTCACGGTGGATTTGGAACATTTCGCTGGAATGGTCATCAAATGACTGGGGATTTCCATCTTGATGATTCTGATCCGTTTACTTTGACAACTTTTTTAAAGTTTGTTCTCGCGATTTACTACGAAAAAAGTGGAATATTATTGCATTCCTCGGGCGTGATTTGGAGGGAGGAGGTGTGGTTGTTTAGTGGTCCCTCCGGTGTTGGAAAGAGTACTATTGCGAATGAACTTCGTTGTGATGGGGCACTGTTTTCTGAAGATGTATGCGTCGTGACTATGCAGTCCGATCAAGAAATGTATGCGCACGCGACACCGTTTGGCGATGATCGCCAGCGCATCGACGCCGTTCGAAGCGCTCCCCTCGCCGGGATCGTTTTTATTCAACAGTCCACAGAAACGCGCGTCTGCAATATTTCAACGATGGATGCGTTACGTCGTTTGTATCGTGAGACTCGTTTTTTTGAACGGGACTTGATTTCGAATCAGTATTTTTTAAACGTAGTACAAAATATTGTGGCATCCGGAATGTGTTGTAATTTAGAATTTAGAAAAGACAAGCTATTTTGGCCGAAGCTTGAACAGTGGCGGCTGAATAGAGGTGGAAGACATGAGTGATTTCATCAATCGTTCATACGCACCGGGAAAAACGGTTGCATTTCGACGGATACAGGACAAATTTGTACTTGTAGAAACCAAATCGAATAACATGTTGATGTTAAATGGAACCGCGTCCGACATATGGGGGTGGATTTCGGAGGGAATCAGTTTGCAGAAAATTGTTGACTCATTGGTAAATGACTACCATGTCAGTGAAGATGAAGCGACCCGGGATACTCTGGATTTTGTTCAGACATTAATTGAAAAAAAACTCGTCGTTCCGCTGGAGTGAAGATTTGGGTTGTTTCACCTCTGGAGGTTGGAGATTGATACATGGATATAGAGTCGAAGGCATGTTTGAGCAGTGATACCAGTAGCGCGATTGAACGAATATTCCGGCATGCAAGACTACATGCACAAGCGCCTTTTGGAGCGGTTTTCGAGTTGACCCGCGCCTGTAATTTGACTTGTCCGCATTGTTATCAATCTTCTCATAAATCTACGGATGAGTTATGCCTGTCTGAAATTGAACATTTGCTTAGTGAACTGGCGGAAGCAGGGACTCTTTTTTTAACATTGACCGGGGGAGAAGTTTTTACTCATAAATATTTTTGGGATATTGTTCAGTTTGCGATTTCGAAACATTTTGTGGTTCGAGTGAAGACCAATGGAACCCTCCTTTCTCCGCGTGATGCGAAGCGTCTGAAAGACATCGGGGTTTCTGAACTCCATGTGAGTGTTTACCATGATAAACCAGAGAAGCATGATGCGTTTGTGGGATTGGTAGGGGCTCATGCTCGCGCTTTATCAACATTGCGAGCTTTTCATGCTCATGGTGGTCATGTTCGCGCGATGACTTTACTGATGAATTGGAATTTGGATGCAGTTTCTTCTCTTCAAACATTGTACGAGGCGGAAGGTTGGCAGTATACGTTCGATTGTCGTGTCGAGTTTCTTGAAGATGGGAAAGACGCTCCCCATCGATTTCGCGCTGAAAATGACGATATTGTTGAATTGGTTTCTCGGTTGCCTGTGCTTCGTTCTACGCTGGCGCAAAAAAGCGAAGTTTTCAATTTGGATTGGACAGTCTGCTCCATAGGAAGAAATAGTTTATTTATTGCGTCTGATGGCAATGTCTATCCATGTGCAGTGGCAAAGAGTCTTATGTTAGGAAACGTGCGGAATCGGTCCATCGCAGACATATGGATGAGCAGTGCGCGGACAAGAATTACCACGATTACCTGGGAACAAAGTGCCTCTTGTGTAGAATGCGAGATTCGTTTATTTTGTCGCCGCTGCCCGTCATCCGCTGCAGTGGAACATGGTGATCCGTTTCAACCGTCTTCGATAGATTGTCGCCTTGCACAAATGCGGTATCAAGCGCATGAGCAATCTAAGAAATTAAAGAAATTAGAATAAAATATACCGCTATGACTTTTCAGCACGTTCAAGCAGTTGGTTATTCGATGATACCATTTATTGTGCCAGAGAGCGCGTTGACTGTTGAGCGCGTCGATACTCGCTTTCTTCAAATTGGAGACATCATTTGCTTTATTGACCAAGACGGATTCGGTGTTGCTCATCGTCTTGTCCGGATTGAGCAGTGCAACGATGTAAAACGGTATTTTACTCGTGGTGATGCCCAGCGTTGTGAAGAAGAGGTTCCCGAAGAATCGTTGGTATTTGTCGTTCGCAAGGTGCAGCACAGGTATTTGGCATACGACACGGATGGTCCCGTGGGGCGCCTGGCGACGAGATTGGCGCTGTCTCAGTCATATCGCGGCGTGTTGCTGAAAAATGCGCTGCAACGGTTGCTTCGGCTTGGGGTTGCGTTTATGAAGCAAAAAAAATAAGTAACAATTCGGCTATTTGTGGATATTTCTATCAGTTTCAATATGGAGTTTCTGGCTGTGAATGGTACACTGTACGTCGGAGTGATTCATTGAAACGGAACTGGCTAAAAATATTGGTTATTTCACTCATTGTCGGCATTCTGCTGATGGGGGTTCATATTGCTGTCCTGCCTGTTGGGCGTTCCATGAATTCGGAACACTGGATTTTTCACCTGCTCGAATTCATTTTCGGTTTTTTGCTCTGCCTGGGAATCTTTTGGACGCTTCGAAAATTCAGAGATACCGCCCGGTCAGAAGCGGCGGAGCAGGTTGCCCTGCGTGATTCTCTGCTCGCCGAAGCGAAGGGCGAAATCGAGCAGCATGTTCAGCAGCGAAAGAGGGCGGAGCAGGAACTGGTGCAGGCGCAAAAACTCGAAGCGCTCGGACGTCTGGCCGGTGGTATTGCCCACGATGTGAACAACGTTCTCGCGTCGATTATGAGTATTGCGTCGTCCATGAAACTCGACATGGAAGTTGGTTCCGGACAGCCGCAAAAAGACGACATCTATGATATTCTGGATGCGTGCCGACGGGGACGTGATCTGACGTTATCACTGCTCGGATTTGCACGCAAAGGCGATTTTTTCAAGCGTCCAATTTCTTTGGTGAAGGAAATTAAAGAGGCTAAGAAGCTGTTGGAACGCGTGTCCCCCAGGACGCTGAACGTGAAGGCGGTTTACCACACCAATGTTCCCCAGATAGAAGGGGACCCAAGTGAAATCAAGAATGTGCTGATGAATCTGTGCATTAACGGCATCGATGCCATGAACGGAAACGGCGTGCTCACGGTTTCGCTGGAGACAGTGGAATTGCAAGGGGAAGGCGACATGGCGGAGGGCTCTTATGTTTTGTTGAAGGTGACCGACACGGGGGAAGGAATGAGCGAAGAAACCATGCGTCGCGCCTTTGAGCCGTTTTACACCACCAAGCCCGAGGGCAAGGGAACCGGTCTGGGGCTGCCCCGGGTTTGGGGAATTGTGAAAGAGCATGCCGGCAAGGTCGAGATTGACAGTGATTCGGGCGTTGGGACCACCATCAATGTGTGGTTTCCTGCCCTCGATGAGGCGCGCGAAGACCCGGGTATCAAAGGCAGCAATCCGCCGGTGTACGGTGGTGCGCATACGGTATTGCTCATCGATGATGAAGATTTGATTCGAAAATCGGGAACGCGCATTTTGCAGAAAATCGGTTACAACGTGATTGCCGCTGAAAACGGCAAAGTGGCCGTCGATAAATTGACCGAAAACCCCGAAGCGGTTGATTTGGTGCTGCTCGATATGATTATGCCGGTAATGGACGGTCCCGCCGCGTTTGCTGCCATTCGGGCGTTGCGTCCGGATGTGCCGATTATTCTATGCTCCGGCTACAGCAAAGACGACAGCGCCACGGAACTGTTAAAACAAGGCAATGTGGGGTTTGTACAGAAACCTTTCAGCATCGGCGAAATCTCCACCCGTATGGCCAAAATCCTGAAGAGCCAGTAGGAGCGGCTTCGCGAACCGCCCCTCAACATCAATTTAATTGTCTTTCGGATTGAACTTGCTATGGGATTTCCAGATGCGCGGACGCGGGAATACCGGTGGCGGGGCTAACGATTTTTTCCCTTCCTTGCGCCGTTTGAACTGAGCGTGAATTTCATAAGCGAAGTTGTCGAGTATTTCAGGATCCACCGGGTCGCCGTTGAGGTACAGCGTAAGGTTGGGAAGCCCTTCCCGTTCTGATATGTGATGCAACTGGTTTTCCGAAATTTTGTTCGGCATACACTCCAGCGGGCCCACACTCACCATGCCGTCGATGAGGTTCTGGCGCCACTCATGCAGCGGGCCGCCGATAGTCAACACCGATTCCCCGCTCAGGCTCTCCCGAATGTACGGCTTCGCGGCAACCAGCGCGTCCTGCACCGTGGTACGGGTATGCCATCCCATTTCGTCTGCCATTGAATAGTACAGAATATGTTGCATGTTTCCCTGAAGGTACGAACTGGCCCAATCCGATACCTGTTTGATTTGCCCATCCTGGTAGTCGGTGTATTCCAGCCATTCATTGAACGGCGCGAACTTGCAGCGGATGCCGCGTTTTTCCAACTGATCAATGACAAAGTCGTTGCTGAACGGGTCGCATCGAACATACATTTCGCCGGTTACCAGTACCTCCGGCATGTCTTTGTCGACCATAATTGAACGGTAGGCTTTGGCGGCCCGTTTCAACAAATCGGTGATGCCGAAAACACTGCCCGACATGATATTACTGATGGCCACCCCCATGGAAAGCGATGAATTTCGTACGTACTCCTCGAGCATGTTTTCGAGCTCTTTGCGGTAGTAGTTCCAGATTTCTTCAGCGGCGCCTTTTCGATTCTCCACCGGACGACTGGTGTACAACCCCTCCAGCAGATAGTCCGAAGACGCCAATGCCGCATAGGCCACCGCGGCGAATGCGTCCGGTACGGTTTCGAAGTAGTCATCGTCCACAGGCGCCCATATGCCGACTTTGTCGAGAATTCCCAATCGTTCGAATACAATGCGATCCAGCACGTTGTACGCACCGAAACGGCATGGACCGTTGGCGGTGGGCATAAAGAAGGTAAAGTTGGTGTCAGTATCTTTGTCCTTGAGTACGCGCTGCAGAAAGCTTCCCAGCGTAATCACCATGGGGAAACATTCTTTTCCCGATGTGTAGCGACGCCCCAGACTGAGGGCTTCCGCATCGGGCAGCGGCAGTGACTCCGCTTTCATACCCAGTCCTCTAAGCGCGCCGGAAAGTGTCTCCGCGCCGGGACCCATGCGCGGCAGCAGCACAGTCGCATCGCGTTTCATGATGTCATCGAGCTCATCGGTGGCCGTCTGCAACGCCATGAAATCACGCGGTTCGTTCTGAATTGATGAATCCATCGACTGGTCTTCGTGAACACAGTACAGAAATGCTTCGATGCGCGTCTTGGTGCCCGCATCGCCGCTGTGACCATCGGTTTCAATAATCGCGGCCGGTTTGCCTTCCATAATGTAGTTGTAGAAGTGCACATTGAAGCTGTCCGGTCCGCATGAATAGTTGCTGCAGAACAGACTGTACAGCCCCGGCGTGCGTCGAATCTGATGCGCCGACCGAAGATTCCGCTGACCGTATCCCCAATATGCTTTGGGAAAAATCGGGGCGTCCGGCGCCAGCGGGTAACAGTCCACCGGAATACCGATAGCCCCCTGTTCACGCAGAATATTGGGAACATTCGAATTGAGCACATCATTGTAAATGGTGTACGTTCGCCCCAGCACCACCACCGGTGTGACCCCGGTTTTGTCGCAGAAGTCCAGCGCATGCTCACCCACGGTGATGCAGTCCCTGTCGAATTTTTCCTGCACTGCGGCCGCCTTCTGCACCAAACTTTTCCAGTCCAGGTGCGAGACGCCCAGTTCTTCCACCAGCGCCTTCATGCTCTTCATAAAAAGCGGCGATTCAAAATTTTTCTTGCCGATGTTGACTATCGGCGAAATGATTTTGGCGTTGATTTCGCCCAAATCAGAAATCAGCATATCTGCGGAACCCTGAACAATCGGGCACAGACGCGCCCAGGGTTCAGTGCCGATGCGTTGAGTGCCGCGAACCATCGGCAAAAACAGATAGTCCGCCTGGGTCTCGGCCATTTCGCTCACAATGCCGTGGTATTGTTGCATGGGGGCGCAGAACGGCACATTGGCGTCTTCAATGCCTCGTTTCAGTGTGGCCTGGTCCGCTGTCATGTGCAGCTCCAGGTTGAATCCAAGGTCGTACAAAAACGTCGTGAAAAACGGGAACATACTCTTCAACACGAATTGGTCGGTGACCGCAATCGTGGGGCGACCGTCACGGCTCACAAACTGTTCACAGATGTCGAGCACCAACTGCTCCCGTTCCTTGAACGGATTGGGCGCCAGGTCGGGCAGTTTTTTCTTACCGGTTCCCTTGTCGTACAGGGAGCAGCCGCCGCCCCAGGTGAATTTCTGTTCCACGCCTTCCACTAAGGTGGTGATGCGGTCAATGCGGCAATAGTTTCCGCTGCCGCCGCATCCCTTGGTGGACTTGCACGTGAATACATCTTTCTTCACAATTTCGGCGTTTAAAAACCGTTGAACATCGAGTCCTTCATCAACACCCTGGGTGACGCTCGGTTTGAGTTCCTTCATGCTGAGCAGGGCAATGCCCAGCGCGCCCACTGTACCCGGGTTCGGCGGTACAATTACTTTGGCGCCGGTCTGCCGCGCAACCGAAGCAGCCAACGCATCCGATGAGAACGGCATTCCCTGACAGAAAATCACCTTCCCCACAGAGCGGCTGCCCTTCACCCGGTTGAGATAGTTCTGAATAATGGAATCGTAAATTCCCGCAATGATGGAACGCTGCGGCACATGAGACGCCACCGCTTCGTCAATGATTTCAGCCATGAACACGCTGCAGTGCTGTCCCAGTGAAACCCCGTCTTCCGCCTGGAGCGCTTCATCGGCCAGGTGAATCACATTCTGAATGCCCTGGAATTTTTTTCCCTGTTCTTCAATGAATGAACCGGTACCCGCACTGCAGGCCTCATTCATTGCGGCATCGACCACTCGCCCCTGGGTTAATCGAATGTATTTGGCATCCTGACCGCCGATTTCGAAAATGGTATCCACCCGGTTGTCAAAATGAATCGCCCCTTCCGCATGGGCGGCGATTTCGTTGAGCACAAAAACCTTCTCCGCGCCATAGCAGGTGGTCAGCAGCGAGCCCACAATTTCGCGTCCGCTTCCGGTCGCACCCACCGCAACAACGGGAACGTCGCAAATCTCACTGTTCGCAAATTGCTCCATCAGGTTTTGCGCGGCGGCCACCGGCGCACCGTTGGTGTTGATGTAGGCTTCCCATATTTCTCGTTTGGTTTCCGCATCGACCGCCACCACCTTTGATCCGGTAGAGCCGATGTCAAAGCCGAGAATGAGCCGGGATTTCTTGGTGACCTTCGGTTTGGGCGCCGCCTTGAGACGCTCCACCATGTCGAGAAAATTCGAAAGCGGCGGCAGGGTTTCCAGGGCGTGATCTTCAGGTGGATTGAACAACGTGTCCATGGTCGGGAGCGCAGCTTCCTGCGTCAGCGCAATCGACGCGCACCCCAACGCCTCGAAATACAGATTGTCATCGGTGCCTGTTTCAAGCATCGACATCCCGTTTTTTTCCGCGAACAACTGAAAGTTGGCCTGAATGCGGGGCGCCTGAGTAACCCCACCGATGAGCACCATCTCCTTGGGGCTGACACGGGGTTTAATCAGCACCTGCACGTTTTCGCATACCGCATCAAACAACCCCGCCAGAATTCGTTCGCGCGGTTCGCCCTTGTTGGCCAGGTGTGTCATGTCTGTTTTCAGAATCACCGGGCAACGCCCCGAAAGCGGCGCCGGCTTTTTTACCGGTGTACACAACGCGCTGGCATCTTCAATCGACATATCGAATCGCTCCACCAGCTGACGCAGAAAGTTCCCGGTTCCCTGCGAGCAGCGGGAGTTTTCGCGAAACATCTCAATATTGGTATCGCGCAACTCCAGCACCGAGAACCCATGGCTGCCGATGGACACAATCGTTGCCGGCTTGTCGCCGAACAAAAATTCAAAACCCTTGATTTGAGACTGCTTAATCGGAATGCGCGACAAATTCACGGTGCGGCTCAATCGCCCGGTGACCGCAGCGTTGTACAGGGTAGACCAATCATAGTCCGCCAGAATTTTTTCCAGCGTTGCCACGGGTTCTTTATGATGTTGAACCACCGAGCGACGTGTCCATGTCGGTGTTTGGTTTTCCTGCCGGGTCAGTTCAACCACTTTGATGGTTTCCGCACCGATGTCGATGCCGAGGGTTCTTTTGATTGAAGCCATTTTAAAGTCCTTAATTACGAGGTACTAGACTCAAGTGTCAGTCGCTTCTCCATTACCACTAGACTCAGGTGTCAGTAAAGCAAAATAAAACGGTCCATTTCCTTTTAATGATGATGGAATCACGGTTTGTTCGTTATGCGAGTTATTGACCCGGTACAATTGATGCTTACCTTGAGGATGGATTTTTTTAGAATTTTTTGAAAGGACACAAAATGCATGTAACAACCAAGTATTTCGGCAACAAGCGATTCCAGAGCAACGAAGGCCCCGCCACCATCACCATGGATGCTCCCAAAGAGGCAGGCGGACTCGGCGAGGGCGTGGGGCCCAAATCACTGTTGTTGTACGGCCTCATGGGTTGTACCGGTCTGGATGTGGTTTCCATTCTTGAAAAAAAGAAAATCGATTACGACAGCTTCGAAATCAGCGTGGATGCGGAGCAGACAGGCACCCACCCCAAAGTTTACAAACAGATTAAACTCACGTTTACTTTTGAAACCGATGAAGCCCATCGCAAAGACATTGAACGCGCCATCACCCTTTCCGAAAAAACCTTCTGCGGCGTCTCCGCCATGCTGAGCAAAACCGCCGACATGAGCTGGGAGTTGGTAATCAAGTAACTTCCTTTAGGCATAGCACCCATTCGTACCCAAGGACGTATGCCTAAAGTCAGTCAGGTTGAGTCAGCCGAGGCGGTTGTCCATAATGTGTTTGTTCACAAACACTCTTCCCACGAATACATCGGCCACATAGCGACCATAGCGGTCCGTGCCGTAAGTGAGAATTTTCAATCTGGTTCCGATTTTTATTAATCGTTCAACGAATTTTTTACACTCATCCCCTTTGGGCGTGCCCGGTTCCATCGCCATTACCCCGCGCAACCTCAGCCGCTGGAGCGTTCCCCGACCATTGGCCAACATCATATCTACCAACAGCGTATCCCCATCCACCACATGCTGCAAAAATCCCCGGTAACAATAGCGCTCCCCGGCTTCACATGTCACCGGCTTCAGTTGAAACCCATCGTTCACCTTGGCCCATCGCACAAAGTCGCCGTCTTTCAAGTGAACGGCGCGGTACGTCGAAATCGGTTCTGTCATGTGAAATCCCAAATCCAGCGCCAGATGCGGTTTCTCACCATGACTTCGTTGCACCACCTTGCACAGATTGAATCGCGCCTTTCGCGGCGTCGGCGGCGTGCGTTCTTCCGATTCCAGCCAGGTTTCCAGTTTACGCTGCGCCACCTGCCGTGAGAGCTCCGCATGGGTTAAGTGTTTTTGAACCGCCTCTTTTTCCAGCCTACGCCGTAAACCCTTATCCGGTAACGAAAGTAGCGAAACATAGTGACTCCATGTCAATTTCGCAGACGTCTGCGAAATGTTGTATTCTTCAAAAAAATTACGTGAATACAGCAGGTTACGTTCAGAGAAGCCAGTCCCCAGATCTTTAGACAAACGCTCCGACAACTTTGCGAGTAACTGCTGCCCGTACGCGGCGCGTAATTCCCCGTCCTGCACCGATTCCACAATGTATCGACCGGTCTCCCAGTTCACTTCCTTCAGGCGTTGTTGACGCTGCTCCACACTCATCGCGCCGAGCAGCTTCGTGTGCAGCGTTCGTATCTTCGCCACCAGTGCGTTGAATTCACTCTCTCCAGACATAATTGATTCTTATCAAAAACCGTCTCGGCCGGCAAATATTTGCCGGGTGCGTTCATTTCTTTTCGCTTGACAAAACAGCGCCGTTGAGTACTTTTCCTCTGCTCTTTTTGAGATGCCTTGCACGCAAGGTAGGCCAACATAGCTCAGTTGGTAGAGCAACGCATTCGTAATGCGTAGGCCCGGGGTTCAAGTCCCCGTGTTGGCTCAACTCCTGCGGAGTTTCGCCGATTCGGTTGAAATTTTGCAATTTCATGGACTGTCGTCCATTCCATTTGCAAAATTACAACGCGAATTGGCATTGATGCTGCTCCGCCGACGCGGCCGAAAAAATCCAGCAAGCTTGATTTTTTCACCGGCGTTGGCTTTGTCTCTGCGAAGTTTACGTCCCATAAGCATATGTCCCATAAGTCCTATAAGTCCTATTATAGGACCCATATGACCTATAGGACCTATACCTATATGTCCCATAAAACCTATCTTTTGGCCGGCCATTTGGCCCTTTTTGCCGTTGTGGGCTCTTTAACGGCGTTGCAACGCAAACGGCATAAATGTTGCTCTAATGTCTGTCTGGTTTGTTGGACAATCACATTGGAGGGTTTTGTATATGGAACATGCGTTTATTCCGTCCCATGGGGACTACAAGAAGTTGGCTTCGTATCAAAAGGCAAAAATTGTTTTTGATGGCACCATGTGTTTTTGTGAGCGTTTTTATCATAAATACGATCGCACCCGCGAGCAGATGGTTCAGGCAGCGCGGTCGGGAAAGCAGAATATTGTAGAAGGCTGCATGGTATCCGGCACCTCAAAAAAATCTGAGATTAAATTGTTGGGGGTTGCCCGAGCAAGTCTGGAGGAGTTGCTCGAAGATTATGCGGATTTTGTCAGAACCCATGGGCTGAAACAATGGAAACGTGATGATGAGCGCACCATCGCGATTCGAAAGCTCGCATACAATACGGATGAGTCGATTGAAACGTATCGAACCCTTTTAACTGAGTACACTCCGGAAACGGCTGCCAATGCTATGATTGTGCTGGTGCATCAATGCAACTATTTGCTCGACCGACAACGTAGGACCCTGGAGCAGTCATTCGTAACCACCGGTGGCCTTCACGAACGCATGCATAATGCGCGAAGCGCTTTTCGGAATAGGTCATAAGTCCTATAAATCGTATAAGTCCTATTATGGGACCTATAAGTCGTATACGACCTATGCCTAAAGGGAGTTTCTTTCTTACGCCACCACCAACTTCTTCTGTATTGTGCGTTTGGCATTTTCAATGTCGAACAGTTGTTCGCTCCATGCGATTCTTTTTAGGTGCGGTGGAATGCAGTCTTCAAATTTGGACAAACGCGAGGGATAAGTTATGCGGTCGCATATGGCGTCGCGTTGGTTGGGGCGCTTTTGTTTTCGCATTTTTTGGAGAGCATGAACAATTGGGACAATGTCTGCTGCTGTTGAAAAATATACTGCATAATTGGTGTGGGTAGCCGGTATCATCCATATGTTTGTGAACACCGCGGCTATTAGTGCATTGGCTTTTCCGCCGGCAAAGGTAAAAAGACACCACGATTTTTTGCCGTTTCGTTTCAGTACGATGCAGTTCGGGAGTAAAAAGGCGTATTGGCTGCGGAGTCTGCGGATGGCGTTTACAGCGCTGGGTTGCCAGTTGGGACAATTATATTCTGTAGTGAGTATTTGGTGCATGCATTGACATAGTTTGTAAGCGAGCGGCAGTCCCGATCCGGTCCACACCGAGTCAAATTGATCTTTTACCGGGAGCGCGTGAATTAAATGACGGTCATTATCAATCTTCATTGCCAACCACAGCTTCGCAGCTAGGGTAAAACGAAAATTTCCTTCTTGTTTTCCATATACAAATAGGGAGTCAAGCGTGCCGATTTCTTTTCGGTGGTACAGCACCGTATATTCATGCGATGTCTGGAAATCAGTGCATAGATTCACCCGGCGGACACCTCCGAAGCGTTTTTCTCCACGTTCACCCGGGCGCAACATTGTCCCGGGAGCCAAGTATTTCTTCTGCTGCATGTATTCAGTCAGTTCGATAAGATGCCTCTTATGAAGACTTGAAAAAGGAACAGCGCGCTTTGCAATGTTAATGCCTTGAACGATGGTGAAATCGGATGTGGAAAACGACAAGGAGAGTAACTGTTGCGCCATGAGGTGAACCGCTTGTTTTAAAGGAAAAACGGGTTCCACATATCCCTCTTGATGCAATTGGATTAGTGCGGTTGACTGGAGCACCGCGAAATCAAGTTTGCAAATGAATGTGAAGTTTTTCGTTGTTCCAGGTCTTCTTCCTGCTCGGCCGAGTCGCTGCAAGAAGCTGCTAACGGATGAGGGCGCATTGATTTGGATGATGTGTTCCAGGTCACCAATATCGATTCCCATTTCCAATACACAGGTGGCCACTATTGAATGGTCCCATGATTGTGCGAACCGTTTTTCGGAATGTTCGCGATGGCGCGCCGGAAGCGATGAATGCGTCACCAGCGCGGGGGTGCCGCGCTCAGCAAGTTTGGCGCCGATTTGCTCCACCACTTGGCGATTTTCTGAAAAAATCAGGTGTTTGGGATGTTCTTTCAGCGCTCCCAAGATTGAATTGAGCATATCTTCTTTTCGCGCATGTCGAATCTGTAGATTTGATGCAGTTGAATCTTGAAGTTGTTGAATTACCCTGAACGACCTTTTTGAGTTCATTGCCAAATCTGCGAGCAGTGCATGGGGATTACCCACGGTGGCCGAGAGGGCGATGCGCTGAAAATCTCCGCAAATATCGGTTCGAAGCCGCTCCAGTAAGGCTAGTAAGTGCGCACCGCGATCATTTCCGGCATAGGCATGAAACTCATCGATGACTACGGTTTCAATATTCCCGAAGTGCCGTTTCGACCAGTCATAGTGAAACAACAAAAATGCCTCCAGTGATTCCGGTGTAGTTAGTAACATATGGGAAGGGTGTTCTATGAATGCACGCCGAATGTCTTTGGGAACATCACTGTGCCATCGACATATGGTTATTTCTGTCACCTCTGCGAATCGCTGGAGACGGGGGGTGAGATCATTAATCAACGCACGCAGCGGCGCAACGTACAGCAGCGAAACGGGCAAGTGGCGACTGTTGCATTTTTTGCTGAGGGCCGGAACAACAGCAGCCTCGGTCTTGCCACCGGAGGTTGGGGCGATGACCAGGCAGTTTTCTCCATTGAGTATCGGTTGAATTGTTGCGTCTTGAATCGGGCGCAACTGAGCAAAGCCTAACCGGCGGTACAGCTGTCGGACTCTGTCAATTTCTGTTTGTTTACTTTTACGCATGCTCGAGCAGTAAGCACGATACATGCCAAATGATAGTTATGCACTTTAGAGGGTGAACGGGACTACGTCCCCTTGGTCTCCCTACGTCCGCAGCTTTGCTGCTTCGCCGACGCGGCCGAAAAAATCCAGCAAGCTTGATTTTTTCACCGGCGTTGGCTTGCGAGAAACCCCGTAATTGTAATTGGTTGCGGGGTTTTTATTATTTAGCGAGCAAACTCAACTTCCGGTCTCTGACTTGGTCCCTGACTGTAACGCAGATGAAGCGTGTCCCCCGAGCCCTACAGCTCTAAAACCTGTTTCAATTTGTCGGTGCTTTGTTGGTGTTTCTCTTTGGACATGCGCTCAATGTTGCGCAGCTTCCACTGAATGGCAGGTAGCTGAGCCAAGTGGGGTACAGGGAGAAGCTGCCAGTTGGGTTCGCCCTGTTTGAGGGAGAGCAGAAACCGGCGCTCGTTGTTCGATAGGTCCTTTTGAATCAGTTCTATGATTTGGCGACGGGTTTGGGTGAGCGTTTCCAATGAAACGGGCTCGCTGGTCATTCCTTTGAACTGTTTGGTAAAGATGTCTTCGAGGGGCTGCTCGTTGGGTTGAAGTATTTCAGCAATGGGGCGGGGATGGCCTGCCAGGTAGACGACAAACGCGGTGCGGATGTCATTGGTGAGCCCGATTTTTTCCAGCATCAAATGAACATCAAACAGGTCCCGCGGGTGCTGCCGGTCGAGTGCGGCGCAGATTTTGCTGCCGTACAGGTCGGCAATCGAGAGCATGCTGCATTCAACAAATTGTTCAAATTCTTCCTGTGCGTTGTCGCAGAGTACTGCCAGCGACGGTTCACGTATGGCCCCTCTGAAAACGGTGTTGGGTTCGATTTTGATTTGGGCATTGGGGGCGTTCACCACCAGTCTCGGTGTGTCGGGGTTGCGCTGTACCGATGTTTGGGCAATGGTGGCTTTGATTGTGTCGCCAATGGTATCCAGAGCGCTGGAGATTTCTGCAAGGGCGGTGCTTCGGTCGTTCAATGGCAGGTACGCCAAATCAATATCCACCGATAACCGCGGCATATCCTGCACAAACAAATTGATCGCCGTGCCGCCTTTGAGCGCAAAGCATTGATGCTGGTTTACAATGGGGAGCACTTGCAGCAATAGCCGCACCTGGCTGGCGTATACGGGATTAAACATGTGCCTCCCCTGAGTCCCTGGGAACAGTGATTTGATACTCTTTATCCAGACGACCGTTCCGGTATATCGCGCGCTTGCCTTTGCCGAGGTCCACGCCAGATACATCCAAATGCTTCACCCAGGGGTGACCGCAGTCCTTTGCCATCCAGAGGAAGGTACGTTTGACTCTCACTGAGCGGCACGCTACCAATAGACGCTGCACTTCTTTGGGGCGCAGGCTGGTTAAACCATCAAAAACGGTACGCGCTGCATCAAAGTCGTCATTGGTTTTCACTAGAGAGAGCATTTCAAATGCTGCCCGATCCGGCGATGAGATTTGAATTTCAAACCCTTTATGAAGAACACTCGAAAGCGAGGCACTCGCGGACAGGTCGAACAGCACGCCGCTGTGATGTTCGATGGTCGTCCCCCAGTCATATCTTTTAAACCAGTCTGGCAGCCTCTCTGGGCCGTCAGAAAACAGATGTATCGTTTCCTCTGCCATGGGGAGGTAATGCCCCAGTCCCTTCATTTGCAGAGCAGTCAACCCGCCAGCATGAACGGAGAGCCCCAATTGAGACTGCTTCGCATACAGTGCCCCTTGCCAGTCCACAGTGTCACCGGTACGGATATACGCACCGCGGCCTATTCGTGTCAGCCAATCGGATGTCACATATTTTCTGGCCAGCTCCTTGGGGATGCTGTTCTCTGCCAGAAACTGAGATGTGATTACGGCGTTGGGAGGTGCCTTTTGGAGCAAATGGTTTAATTTATGTGATTTCAGAGTACCCATGGTACTCTTTTTGTCACTATTTTAAACTATATGCAAGAATTGGTTTGATTTAATTTGTTTTAGGGTACTATCGGTATACTAAAATAACAAATTTTAAACCATATCAGACAAATTCCCTGCATTTATGCATAAGTGAAGGGGTTTTGTCTGATTTCCGGCACGGCAAACTGCGCATGTGGAAAGGAATGAATCGCTGCCATTCCGCGTTCCCTAAATATGAAACTCAACCGCTATTGGCTATATCCCCAAGTGCGCAACTGGAACAGAATCATTCCCTACGTTCTGTTGGGCGGCATCATCGGCGGCATGTACGGCACAATTCACGACCAAATCAGCTACACGATTTCCCCGGAATACTCGGGTGTTCGTTGCAATCATCGGCTTTCTGGCCACGTGGTGGGTGGGGGCAATTCAAATTTTGACGATCCGCCGAAGCTCCGAAGGAGCGAAGCGCGGACAAACGACATGCGGTTCAACAGCGATGACCTTGCAACGGCGAGGCAAGACGTTCTGCATGGATTCGGAATTGTGTTTGGGTGTGCGGTGGTGGCATTTTGCGTCGGGGCAATCCTCGGATGGTTCCTGTTTTTAAGATCCGCCGTAGCCGTTGGCGAAGGAGGACAGGCGATTACATTCATGGGATGGGAGCGGGAGTTGTAGGGGGAGGTGTTGCGGCGGTTTGCGGTGGTGGGGGTGATTCATAATTCGAGTTATTTGGGGGGAGTGGTGGGGCTGGTGGTAGCGTTGCTTGTTCAGCAAAGGAGGCGAAAACTGTCAATTGTCGCAACCTGACTCCTTTTTGTATTGATAATTATCGTTATTGTCATCCCCATGCAAAACCAGCATAATAGTTATAGATGGAGCCCCAATCAGCCTTGTTGCGTATTCCTTTGGAACTTACCGAAGGTCGGTCTCAATTCGGCGAGTCGGTTCCATAAGGGGAACGTTATGTCAAAATTACTCGTTTATCTTTTAATCACTTTTTTAATCGTTTTGTGTATTGCATGCGGGGAGAATACCGCATCCACCGATACCGACTCCGAAACGGATTCGGGAGCGGACATGAATTCCGACGCGGATACGGATACGGATACGGATGCGGATACGGACGCGGATACAGATACGGACGCGGATACGGATACGGACACAGATACGGATACTGACACAGATACGGATACGGATACAGACACAGACACAGACACGGACGCAGACACGGATACGGATACGGATGCGGATACGGACGCGGATACGGATACGGATACGGACGCAGATACGGATACGGATTCTGACACGGATGCGGATACGGATGCAGATACGGATTCTGACACGGATTCTGACACGGACGCAGACACGGATACGGATACAGACACGGATACGGACGCCGATACAGACTCTGATACGGACGCCGACACGGACTCTGACACGGACTCTGACACGGACTCTGACACGGACTCTGACACGGACTCTGATACGGACACGGACGCGGATACAGACGCGGATACCGATACGGATACCGATACGGGAACAGAGTGTGAGGCCGGTTGGACCGGGCCGTCGTGTGAGCGTTGTCTCGTGTATGTCAAAAAAGATGATGGGGATGACGGGGACGATGGAAGAAGTTGGGACAATGCCGCAGCGTCGGTCGCGCGTGGGTTGTCATTGGCTGAATATTATGGGAATTGTGAGATTTGGGTGGCGGCGGGTACGTATTATCCCACGCAGGGAATCGACCGAAACGATTCAATTCAATTGATCTCTGGCGTCGATATGTACGGCGGCTTTTTCGGCGATGAGACCCTGCGCAGCCAGCGGGATTGGCAGAGCAATGTGACGGTGCTGGACGGTGATATCGGCATATCGCAGGACTCGTCGGACAACAGCCTCCACGTTGTGCGCGGCGCGGACAATGCACGGCTGGACGGTTTTACGGTTACAAACGGGGTAGCCGACGGCATTGACATCGATAGCCAAGGCGGCGGAATGTTGAATGACCAAGCATCACCCACCGTGGTGAATTGCACATTTTTGAACAATACGGCCGATGACGGTGGCGGAATGGCCAATATCAATGCGGTTCCGCCTATCGATAACTGTGTTTTCGACAGCAATTCCGCCAACCGGGGCGGCGCCTTCTTTACGTCCAATCCTGATTTTACAGGACATCAAGTCATTACTAACAGCCTGTTTACTCACAATAGTGCGTTTAGTTCCAACGGTGCACTATTTCGTTCCGGGTTAACGACCACTGGTGAAATTTCCCATTGTGAATTCATTGAGAATTCTGCGAACAATGGACACGGCGCGGCAAGCAGCGGCGCCGAAACGGTATATTACGACTGCATATTTGCCGACAATCACGCTAGATACTCCGGTGCGGTGGGCCTTTCTTTCGGCCGGGTGGACCAGTGCACGTTTGAGGACAACTGGGCCATCGAGAGTGCCGGGGCGCTGTCGTGCGGATTGGGTACCGAAGTTACCAACTCGGTATTCAAAAACAACTATGCTTATTCTGACGGCGGCGCATTGACCGGAACCCCCGCGCTGATTGATCAGTGTACATTTGATGGCAATACGGCCGATCGCGGCGGTGCCATCTATTCAAACGGTGTGTCCATTTCCGTTACCAGGGTCATCAGCAACAGCACCTTTACCAATAACGAATCGCAAATGAATAGCGGTGGTGCGATTCACATGGATAACATGCCCAATGTAGACTTTGATACTTGTGCATTTTACGGGAATGTTTCTTCCAATGACGGCGGCGCTGTTTACTTGGAAGCGACGGCCGAAAAGCACGGTCACTTTACGGATTGCACATTCACGGAAAATGACGCCGCCAACGGTGGCGCGATTGCCGGCGGTGACTGGGCAGAAATCGATACGACACGAAGCACCTTTTCCAATAACGTCGCATCCGCGAATGGCGGTGCGCTGTATGGCAGAATTGCAAACGTCACCGATAGTACGTTTAGCGAAAATGTCGCGGCGGCGCAGGGGGGGGCGATTCGCGGCGGGGTTGCCAGCATCGTGGATAGCCGTTTTACACAGAATACGGCGGATTCGGGCGGGGCCATATACGGGTATGCGGAGTTGCTGGAAAACAGTCTGCTCAACGATAACCAAGCCGCCAACGGCGGTGGCGCACTCTACTATCCATGGGATTATGCGAGTGTCATCAACGCGTGCACGGTAAGTGGAAATGCCGCTGCGGAAGGCGGCGCCGTGTTCTGTCTAGACGATTGTCCGCTAGAGATTGACAACGCCAATCTGTACGGTAATTTCCCAGAAGAAATCGTGGCAGACAACGGTGCGATTACGGTTTCTTACAGCAATATTCGCGATGGCGTGTATGTCGGGGACGGTATGGTAGACGCAAATCCATTGTATGTAAATGCGCCGTTGGAGACCACCTTTACGACGGAGGTCGCCACCGTCAATACCGTCCTCCTCAGCTACTTGACCGGTCTGGTGTTCAATAATTTTGTTATCGAAATCGGCGACGACGGTGTGGCGCGCACGGTCACCGGCGTGCTCAATGATCAGCTTACATTTTCACCGCCGCTCAGTACGCCGGCGCCGGTGAATACGCGCGTCGATATTTGGGGTGTGGGTGCGACCGATTTGGAAATTGATCTCCACTTGCAGGACAATTCTCCTTGTGTCGATGCGGCCGACAGTGGCTTGGCGCCGACACTCGACTTGGAAGAAAATGAGCGATATGACGTTGATGGTGTGAGCAATACGGGTATCGGTAGTATAGATTATGTAGATATCGGTTGCTTTGAGTATGTGGGTGAGTAATTTTTTACGTAATTTTAACACCCGATTTTTGCCATAAAATTCATTTTTTTTGCAACAAAACCACAGAACGGCGAGTGGTGCCGGCGTATAATCACTGCAAGCGTTTTGTGATGAGGCAGCGAAAAAAGCGAAAACTGTCAATTGTCGCGACCAGACCCCCTTTTTTGTCCAACCCATCGCCATTTTTAAACGGACCAAAGTCGTTTTTGTGCGAAGGCGCGTCCACTTCCGGACTTCAGATATTGTTCAAACTGCTCGGCTTTGTGAGGCGCGTCAAACCATATTTTTACTTCACATCTCCATGGACGAAATTTATATGTTGCTGTGACACTTCCCAAATTGTGTTCCATCAGCCGTCTCTCGAAATCGGAAGTAACCCCAACATACTTTTGTTCAGGCCAGTCTCGGCTCCTCAATAAATATACATACATATCAACCTCCAAATCAACGATCCGCCGGAGCTCGCAAAGCGAGCGAAGCGCGGACAAGCCACAGACGAATTTCAATTGTCGTCCGCTATCTATTCGTTCAAAAACACAACGTGTTGCAAAAAATCGTATCTCTAAATTCGAAGTCAACGATCCGCCGAAGCTCGCAAAGCGAGCGAAGCGCGGACAAACGACGAGCGAAGCGCGGACAAACGACGAGCGAAGCGCGGACAAACGACGAGCGAAGCGCGGACAAACG
>JAFGXQ010000151.1 GCA_016936575.1 Deltaproteobacteria bacterium | reverse complement strand
TCAAATTTTTTGATTAGATGTTTATTATATGCAACACAAGAACCCTCCGCAGTAGGTTTTTGGGAACAACAGCACGAATATTATATCAAAAAAACAGTTCGTTTAACGTTTTAATGATGCATTTTATCGATTTGACCACTTTTCGTTCCATGAATACAATAGAGACAGAGAGCTCGCTTGTGGATTGGCTCACCTGGTTTTGCAGTGATGGAGAAAACATGAAAGGCCTTGAAACCATTTTGGAACGAAATCCCGCTATTAAAGGTGCCAACAAGTTGTACACGCAATTTATCGCTGATAGTGAGTTGATGGAAAAGTATGAAGCGCGTCAAAAATATTTGCGTGATGTATCTACCATTAAAAGTGTCAGCCACGATGAGGGCTATGCACAAGGCAAAGCAGAGGGGCTTGTTCAAGGTAAAACCGAGGGTAACATCGAGGGGAAAGCCGAGGGAATAGAAGCAGGAAAACGTGCAGTCGCCCAAATAATGAAGTCCAATGACGAGCCCACCGAAAAGATTCAACAATATACCGGATTATCCAAAGTAGAAATTGAACGATTGTAGGTAAGATTATCAGGCATCTGCTGAATGTCTGTATTGGGAGTTCACGCACTCTATTTGGGGAATGGTGAGGCGAAGTTTTTTCTGAAAAGTTCGGTTGACGGCGTATTCTTTCATTGTCAAGACCGGTTTTTTTCTGCAGGTTGAGTGCCATGGACACCCGCCGCCTTTTGATTGACGGACTACTGCAACCGCTGACCGATGCGGGCGCGCGTCGCTGTATTCAGCGGCTCAATGAATTGTTCACCACGCAGCGCAGCCAACTGAATGAATACAGCGCAGATGCAGCACTGGTCAGCGCGTATGCCGCGTACTATATGCCCACAAACATGCAGAAGCTGGCATTTGTGATATCACAGGTATCCACGCTGGGGATTGATGCAACCGCGCCGTTTGAAGTGGTGGATTTCGGTTGCGGGCCCGGCACCTACGGTTTCGCCGCAGCGGAAACCACCGGAGTGGAGAACGGTGTGTTTTACTTTGTGGATTCCTCCCGGGTGATGTTGGCCCAGGCCGAAAAAATTCAACAGCTTTTATACCCTCGAATGACGGCCGTGTTCGGAAGCACAGTGCCTCAAAAGCAGCCTGAGCGGTTGCGTTTGGCGGTTCTCGGAAATGTTATCAATGAAATGGAGGAACGCTCATACGCTGCGCTTTTTGACAAGTTGAACGCCGATGTGCTGATATTGATTGAACCCGGTACCCAGGCATCATTCGCCGGCGTGTCGGCCGTGCGCACCCTGCTGTTGAACATGGGATACGCGATTCAGTATCCATGCCCGTCCGCGCATGCATGTCCGGTGGCGGGCATCGATGGGGAGTGGTGCCATCAGGTGCTCAAGGCCACCCTATCGCCGGAGATTGCGCGTCTGGGTCAGCTGGCGGGGTTGGATAGAACGGTTATGCCGTTCATCGGTCACGTGTACACAAGAGCGCCTCAGACGGTACAGTCTGCAGTGCTCTACCGTCTGAAAACCCATTCCAAACACGCTCTTTTCTGGGAAGCCTGCATGGCAACTCCGAACGGTTTGGCGTTGAAGTCACTGGAACTGCCCAAAAAAGCATTTTCAAAAAAGGAACAAAAAGCGCTGCTGCGAATCAACGCGGGCCAGCGACTGGCATTCCAAATCGCGAAGGAACTGAAAAACGGCGTTCTTCGCATTGAGGTACCGGTGTTTTGGGGTGAGGTAAACGGGGCAGTGGATAGTGGTGGATAGAGGAGGTCGTTACAGGCCGCGGCAATGGCGCATGGGACGATAAGCAATCACCAATAGCAGACCGCGCCCGATATGTCGGCGCATTCTTCGCCGCATGCATAGCAGTACACACAGCGCATATACGTCCAGTAGTCTTCTGAACCGTCCGGGTACAGCGCATTGCAGCGCTGTCGTTCCGCGGAGTAGTCTTCCATACTGAAGGCCGCATCGTAACAGCCCAGGTACGCGAGACAGTCGGGATTGATGCGGCAGGCAGTCTGCGCGTCGGTACATGCGCCGCTCTCCGTCGCCCACGCGGTGCAGGCGAGGGTGTCCGTGTCGGCGTCTTCCGGTCTGCAGGGCATGTGGTCATTGGGTTTGGCGGAGTCGGTGGAAGCAATCTCCTCACTGTCGGTCTCTGTGTCGGTCTCTGTGTCGGTCTCTGTGTCAGAATCGATGTCCGTATCGGAGGAGGAATGACAACCGAAAAGTAGCGCCGCGAAAATCGGGAGTACGATCTTTTTCATTTGCGCTGCTCCTAAGGAAAGGTACCGAACAAATTCGGTAAAATATTAAGTAATGATATATTGTAGCGTGAATTCCTGAATGGTTCAATACCGGATTTCGATATAATGGGAATGGCGTAAATCGCAGGCAGGAGAGCGGGCTACAGGAAGCTAACCGTGAGTCCGAACTGGAACACCACGCCGGAGAGGTCGATATCACCGAAGTTCACGGTGTCGGCCCGATCGAGGGAGAGGTCGTCTCCTCCCTCCAGAGAGGGGTTGAAATTGGTGGTCATGCGTTTCATGAACCCCACGCCCATTTCGCCGCCGAAATTGAATCGCGTGATGCCATGTTGTTTTAACAGTCGCGGAGAGATGCGCAGCTCCATGCCTACCGTGGCGCCCAGGTTCCATTTGGTTTTGTCATCCCGGTACAGGTGGCGACTTCCTATCGTATTGTATGCGTAGTCGCTCGTTGCATCCGCCTCCATTTGAATGTGAGAAATTCCGGTGAACAGCTGCGCATAGGCGCCCAGCCAGGGCAGAAACCAACCGCGCATGCGGGCGCCGACATCGAGGTCGTGGGTGGCCAGATCGGTTTGAACAGTGCCGGTGACCCACTCCGGATACCCGGTGGACGCACCGTAGCGATAGGCCACAAACGGCAGCAAGTGCAGCACATCTTTGATTTCGAGCACCTCCACCCGAACATCGACGCCCCAGGTGTCATGCACCATGGTATCGATGGCGAAAAATTCAAAGCTGTCGTCGAGTATGGTGTTCGTGGTGCCCAGCGCACTGATTTCCACATGCGGTTTGGCCAGTGCGGTGGCGGAAATCGAAACGATAGTAACCGCTGTCAGTATGGTCAACATTAAATAGCGCATGTTATTCCTCCCCTCTGTTCAGAATGCCTTCAACATAGAACCCGTCAACAATGGTGGATGCCGCGCGTGTGGGCATCTGCAGGGGAAAGAGCGTGGCCCGTCCCGCGGGATTGGAATGCATCGCCACGCCGACGCCCTGTTGTTCGAACACGTAGAGTGAAGAAATCGGCTCATCAAGTGCCAGCGTTCCCGGTGACCCCGAGAGAATGTTTAAAAACGCGACCATGTCATATTCGGCGAGGAAGTAGGTTTCATTCCACAGTTTTCCCTCTGTCCAGTTGCTGCCGGACGCGCCGGAAAGATTGGTCATGGTGCGGGTGCGCAAATCCAGAATCGTCACATTGTAGTTGCTGCTCGAAAAGATCATCAGCCGGTCATTGTCGAGAATATAGGCGCTTGAAATACCGCTCGGTACGGTGAGAGACTCCAGATTGTCCCCTTTTTCAGCTTTTAGATTGTCGAACGGTAGAAAGTAAATGTTCTGGGTATTGGAACCGAACATCACCAGCTCGCGTAGACCGTTCTGTTCGCGTTCAAAGATAGTGCTGACCATGTCATCCAGAACAACCGATACTGCCGCGGCGGTGTCCGTTTCGAAAATGGTCAGCTGTCGGGTGTTGCCGGCTGCGGTAACGAGCAGGAGATCGGTATCGTCCTGTACCAGGGCGAAGTCGCTCGGAACGTACCCGCTGTCGAGCAGGGCGGAGGTGGCGTAGAACCCGACTTCGTTGTCTTTCACATTAAACTCAATGTCGTAGATCTCTGAGGCGCCGTTCGCTTTGACAAACAATCTGGGTCCGCGATTTCCCTGAGCGGGAAGGAGTTGGAATTTGTCGGGAATAATGATTCTCGGGTCATCATCGTTCTTCAGGTTCACGGTTACGCTGGCGAAGTTCTCGTCGTTGAAGTCGGTGAACTGAATGTTGCCGCGGGTGGAGAAGGCTACCAGTTTACGAACTGTGTCACCGATGGTGATTTCATTCAAAAAGGTGATGCTTTCAATCGTGTGCCCGGAAATGTCAATGGAATCCGCGAACGGATTGGCGGCGGACGGCGGCGAGTTCAGATCAATGATGGCGATTTCATTGTCGTTGCTGAGACCGCCCACATAGGCATCATCCGTATCACTATGGTACAGAATGATGTATCTGCCGTCCGGGTCGAAATGTTGATTGCCGAACAGGCTGTTGGTTGAGTAGCGTGTCACGTTACCCGTGGCGGTTTCAATCACACTGAGGGTGGGAGAAATGTCGGTTTGCCGCGCACTGGCCGGATAGGTGACCACGTATACATTTGGAGAGTTTTCGTTTTCTTTTCCCGCAAACACGCGATGGATGATTTCGCCTTCTTCGGGCGTAAACAGAACGCGGTTGCGAAGGGTGCGCTGCCCCACGGAGAGCAGTTCCAGTCTGTTTTCGGTGTGGTTCTGTACCACGATGCCCTGGGCCACCTGAACTTTTTCGCTGACTGAAATCGGACTGTCGTATAGTCCATCCGGTTCGCACGCACATAGGCCGAGCAGTGCGAAGATGGGTATGAGTAATGTATATTTCATCGGTTCCTCCTCAATTGGTGCTCTGGTCGTTCAGGGTGTACCCCGTAATGGTTTTCACGTTTTCGCCGTCCACATCCATAAACGTCATTCGTCCGGATGGATGTTCCTGGGAAACAAATACTTTGTCGGTCAGTGACGCGTACCCGGCCGCTTGCGGTACCGAGCCCAGGGGGAGAATATCAACGATGAACGTATCCAGGTGAATAATGTCGATTTCCTGGGTGGGGAGCAGCATGTAGGCGAACTCTCCGTCGTCTGTTGTCAGCATCTGGACGGGTTCCGCAGGGAGCTGCATGAATTTGGATTGCAGTGTGGGCAGCTTGACCAACGAATAGGAATAGGCGCTTTGGCCGCTGCTGTACGAGGGGGTGTGGTTCACGATGAATGCACCGGAGTCAGGCGCCGGTACAACGCTTTCAATCGGTCGATTCAGCAGTGTGGTATCTAATGCAAAGCTGTTTCCGGTTTTGGTCAGTACGGTGAGAATTCGTGTCAGGGTCTCTGAACCGCTGTCCGCCACGCTCGTGAACAGGGCTGTGTGGGATCCGTTTTCGCTGATGGTGGCAGTGCCGCAGGTGAGCTCACCCAAATCGATATACGTGAATGGGTCTACATCGGGGTCGGTGGGCAGCGGGAGCTGGAAGACGGCGACTTCGTGGGTTCCGCGCAATGTGAACATGCCGAAAGAACCGTCTTTGGCAATGTCCACGTCTGTGGGAATGGTGTGCAGCGGATAATTTCGAATTGCTTCTTCGGGGGTATTGATATTTGCAAGCAGGGCCACCGTGGCGGCGGCGCTGTCTTCGCGTCGACCGATGGCGTAGGTTCCGCTGGGATCAATGAGCGTTTCGGTTTCGTCCGGGTTGACGGTAACAAAGTCGAACAGTGAAATTTGATCGGGCATCTCAATATTCGTCAGATTGGGCAGGTCGACAATGTCGATTCCGATTTCTGAAATGACGAACGCCTTCGTGTCTTCTGCGTTGAACAATACCTCCAGCGGATGGGAGCCGACCACCAGGTCGAATGCGGTTTCCTGATTCAGGGTGGTGTCGATGACCGTAATATCTTGCTCGGTTTGGGCGACACCGGATTCGTCGGCGAACAGATCATCCCAGAACGCAATGACATATCTGCCGTCGTGCGAAACGGAAAGGGCGTTGGTATCGGGTCGAACAGCGACCTCGGTAACCTGTGCGGTGCCGTTTTCGTTCATCCGAATAATAGTGACTTCGTCAGAATTGAGAGAGATCACCGCCACATGACCGTTGTCATTCAGGGGAACCACGTGGGTGGGGGTGGAACCCACTTCGGTGGTAAAAATTTCAAGCGTCACGCTGTCCACCGCGATGACTTTGTCATTCAGTTTGTCGGCGATGAACACATATTTGCCGGAACTGACCGGAATGCGGTAGTCGAAGCGCTCTTCGGTCTCGGGCACGAAAACGTCTCCATCGGCATCTGAATCCGAGTCCGTGTCTCCGTCTGAGTCCGAATCGCTATAGTCTCCATCGGCTTCCCCATCGGAGTCGGCGTCACCGTCACTGGCGCTGCCCACAGCACGATCTGAGCTGGCATCGGATGATGCCGCACAGCTCCATCCGACCCACAGCGCAGTTATTAGAAAGAATAAGTGTGTTAATTTCATATTTCCCTCCTTGAACGGGTTGTCCGTTGTTAAGCAAGCCTCGAACCAACGGATACAGCGTGTAACGGTTTGTTTTTATTTGTATTAAACAAATTGTCGGCCGTCGCGAGAATGGCACAATCCGTGCCGCTCCAAGCATTTCAGATCCTGTTTTTCTATCCGTTTCCAAATATAGTACACCTGTGTCCGGTGGAATGGGCAAAAAAAAACAACCATTGAAAACGATTAAGAAAAATTCGGCTGTCCCGTTATTCTAAACGTGGAATCAAAGTATGAATAAAAAGCGACAGCAGAAAACAGACTTGCTCTCCGGCGGGGATGAGCGCGTTCAGGAAGAATTTGATGCGTTGGTCAGTGCGTTCGGTCAATTGGCTGAAGGTAATTTAGGTGCCGCCTACCATGTGAGTCGGTTCAACGACGATGACGGCGAAATCGCGGAGAATTTCTTCATTGTCGAGCAGGCGTTCAATGAGGCGGTGGAACGTCTTCGTGGGGTGGTGACCGTTGCCAAAGACGGAGCCAACACCCAGATGGCGGCATTTCGCAACCTGCAGCATATCACCGGAGAGCTGACCGGTGTATCAGAGCAGATGGCGTCAACGGCGTCGCAGACGTCCGAGGCGATTGTGCAGATGACCGGAAATGTACAGGGAATTCGGGAAAACGTCGAGGATATCAGTGGTCAGATGCATTCGGTTGCGACTACAACCAATGACATTTCATCCAAGTTGGGCAATGCGCAGGTGGCGTCGAATCACATTTCCGGGTCAATGACATCGGTGGCCAAAGATACTGAAGGAATGACCGATGCGTTGAATGTGGTGAGCGAATCGTTGAGTTCGCTCTCCGAGTCGCTGACTAAGGTGGCCGAGAGCGCCCAGGAAGCGTCGGGGGTGGCATCGAATACGCGAACGGTGACTCATCAGACCGCCGAAAAGATGAACACCATGGGCGCCAGTGCGGCATCAATCACAAAAGTAATAGATATTATTAGTGAAATTTCGTCTCAGACCAAATTATTGGCATTGAACGCCACGATTGAGGCCGCGCGTGCCGGTGAGAGTGGGAAGGGTTTTGCCGTGGTGGCGAGCGAAGTGAAGGACCTTGCGCGGCAGACCAATGAAGCGGCGGAGAATGTTCGGGTGCAGATTGAGGAGATGCAGCGAGAGGTGGCGGATTCCATTGACGGGATGGGCACAATTGTGTCGAAGCTTGATGAGCTGAATGATTTTTCGATGGCGGTGGCCGATTCTGTGGCGTCGCAGAATGAAACCACCACAGAGATTTCGACAAAACTGTCGGATACCGCCGTGCGGGCCAACACAATTTCCCGACGGGTGAATGAGTCGGCGATGTTTTCATCAGAAGTCTCCACTTTGGTGGCACAAACAGCGCAGGATGCATCCGGTATCGCCAAAGTGCTGGCAAATCTGGATGATGTGGCCACCCAGGCGGCGAGTCGGGTGGTGAACATATCCCAGGAGATGAACGGGGTGAAAGGCAACGCCCAGTTCACCCGTGATTGTGCCGATACTACCAGAAGCGATGCAAGTTCTATCAACGCGGCACTGGAAGAGCTCAGCCATATTGCCGATGCCACCCTGGCGACCATCGGAAAACTGAAAGGCTGATTTTCTTTTTCCGTCCGTTTTCGTCTTACCCAAAATATGTGTGTTTCGCCGGTTTTCTTTCTTGTCATTTCGTTGTAAAAGGGTCCAACTGTTTTCCAACTGAAATTGGCCACGCATGGGGTGTGGTGATGAGGTACATGACTATGAATGACATTAACACCAAATGTTTGGAAATTTTTCCCCGTTGGCTGGAGAGCCTGGGAGAGGATGTTCGCACCTTGCAGACGGCGCGCGCCGGAGAGGTGACTCGGGCAGCCAGACAGACCCTGACCGGCGGAATTAATTACACGTTCAAATCGTTGGATTTGGTCCCGGACGGCATCGATGATATCGGGTATCTTGACGATGCATTTGTAATACGAATGGCGTCGCGTAAAGCGTGCATGCAGGGAATCGATGCGCTTCCCGAGGAAATTAAAGCGAAACTGGGTCGAATGAGCGAAGATACCGGTGTGGTGAAAGAGTTGTTCGGCGACGAGTTGTTTGTCCGATTTGAAAAATACACCGATGCCTTGGCCGACGGTTCCGCCCGCGGGAGAACAGTGGAAGAGATTCTCGATAACCCCGAGATTTCCAGCGAATTTGCCAACGAAGTGACCGAATTTATTCAAACCTACTCGTCTCCCGGGTTCACCCAGGATGAGAAGAATATAATCAAATTGAAAGCCTTCATGGAGGCCAGACTTCCCAAATGAACCGAATCGGGTCATCGAGCCCTGAGCGGTTTTCCTGTACTTGATGCCATAAAAAAGACAGTTAACGAAAGGAGCTGTTTCGAATGAGCGCGATTGCTATGGCCGGTTGTATCGTAATTGCATTTGCAGTATTTGCGTACTCGGCAAACAGAAGATTTAAATTATTGAAGGTGGGCGCACCTGAAAACCGCTTTGATGAAGTGGGCACGCGTATCGGGAATCTCATCAAGATTGCCGTTTTTCAGAAGAAGCTACCCAAGTACCCGGTGATGGGTCCCATACACATGATGATTTTCTGGGGGTTCCTGGTGCTGCTGCTGAACACGGCCGTGCTGTGGGGACGCGGGTTTGATCCCTCGTTCGATTTCTTCGGTCTGCTCGGACGAGATTTCATTATCGGTCAGATTTATTGGGCTGTAAAAGATGTTATTTCGGTTGTGGTACTGGTCGCCGCGAGCCTGGCGCTGTTCAATCGCGTGATTTTAAAACCCAGCCGCATGACCAAGAGCGCGGAGGCCGGACTCATTCTGTTGATCATCATCGTGATGATGGCCGCCGACCTGGCGTACTGGGGGTGGCAACTGACTCTGGAGGGGGTTACTGAGTTTCACGCGTCTGAACCGTTTGCCTCAATTGTGGCTTCTGTGTTTGCCGGGATGAATACAGACGCTGTGGCATTGATCGGACAGATTGGTTTCTGGGCGCACTCGGTGCTGGTGCTGGTTTTTCTGAATATTCTGCCCTACGGAAAACACTTTCATGTGATCACGTCGCTGCCGAATGTGTTCCTTTCGAATCTGCAACCGGCCGGGAAACTGCCCAAAGATCAAAACATCGAAAAAGTGCTGGCCGAAGAAGATGAAGAAGACGAAGAAGAGCCGGTATTCGGTGCGGCGCAGATTCAGGACTTCACCTGGAAAGATTTGCTCGATATGTATTCCTGCACGGAGTGCGGGCGGTGTACCGATAATTGCCCGGCTGCGCGAACCAATAAGGATTTGGCGCCCAAAAAGCTGATGGTGGATTTGAGAAATCACCTCTACGCCAGAGAGAAAGAGCTGGTGGGCGGCAAACCCGAGGCGAAACCGCTGGTTCCGGATGTGATCAAAGAAGAAGTGGTATGGGACTGCAACACCTGCCGGGCCTGTGAAGAGGAATGCCCGGTCATGATCACCTATGTGGACAAAATCGTTCGTATGCGTCGCCACCTGGTGGAAGAGCGGGGCGAGGTGCCCTCTGAATTGGCAACGGCGCTACGCGGCATGGAGACCAATGCCAACCCGTGGAATATTTCGCCCATGGATCGTGACAACTGGACCGAAGGATTGGATATTAAGGAATTTGATTCCGATGAGTGCGAGTATCTGTTCTTTGTCGGTTGTGCCGCCAGCTTTGATGATCGGGCGCAGAAGATTTCGAAGTCATTGGTGAAACTGTTCAATGAAGCCGGAGTCAGCTATGGCTATTTGGGCGCGGAAGAGCCCTGCTGTGGCGAGATGGCGCGGCGCGGCGGTTCGGAGTCGAATTTCCGCATGATGGCGGACATGACCATCGAAGCGCTGAACGAGCTGGGCGTGAAGAAAATTATCACCGGTTGTCCGCACTGCTTCAATACATTTACCAACGAGTATCCGGAATTCGGCGGCAAGTACGAAGTGGTTCATCACACGCAACTGCTTGCGGATTTGGTGGCCCAGGGCAAATTGGTTCCCAAAGAAAAGATTGAGCAGAAGGTCACCTACCACGACGGCTGTTATCTGGGGCGCTACAACGGCGTGTACTCAGCGCCTCGTCAGATTCTGAATGCCATTCCCGGCCTGCAGGTCGAAGATGTCATCGATTCAAAACAACGCAGTATGTGCTGCGGCGCTGGCGGTGCCCGATACTTCATGGAGGAAGATGCCGACAAACGGGTGAACAACAAGCGGGTGGAGCAGCTGATGAGCAGCAATCCCGATTCTCTGTGCACCGCCTGCCCCTACTGCATGACGATGGTTTCCGACGGGTTGAAAGACAAAGACCTGTTTGATACCAAAGGGCAACTCGACGTGGCGGAAATGCTCTCCATTTCAGTTGGGCTCGACGACCGCAAACTGCTGCGCAAGTAAGTAAGCCCTTTTTTTCTTGCTCAAATTCGTGTGAGTCATTATGTTGCTGGCCCAATAGCGGCTGGGGGCAGCGCAGTTTGATTTGGAGCGAGGTATGAGTTTGAAACGTGCAATACAAACTTTTTTTAAAGATCCGGAGCCCACGGACAAATTTGCCGATGTGGAACCGGGAGTGAATATTGTGGACGGCATCGTAAAAATCGAAGAGCCGCTGCGTTCACCGGTGCGCGGTGAAAACTGTGTGGGGTATCACTATCGATCATTTCTGGTGCTGCAGAGCCCCAGAAACCCTCAGCCGATGATTCAGAAAATCAAAGAGGCCGAAGTGTATTCGCCCTTTGATTTGGAGATGGAGGGGGGAACCGTGCATGTGATTCCGCCCAAGGCAACCAAGTTCACCCGCGAAATCCACATGGATTTAAAAGACCAGTACGGTCAGAAATTCCAGGGCGTTGAAGAAGTGATTCTGCCCGGCGCCAAAGTACGGCTGAAGGGCAAAATGAAACTGATTGACGGCAAGCCCACCATAAAAATGTCGATCATTTCCGTTCTCGAAAAACAAAAAGTCCAAAAAGGCGTCGTCGGCGACCGCAAAAAACGCAAAAAATCCAAGTAGGAACCAACCACTTTTCAGCTGATTGAAACCCTCGAAGTTCATACTTGTTTTTTGATTAGAGAAAAATCACCCCAGGCACGGATTTTAACCGATCATTTGATGTTGCATTTTATCGATTTGACCACTTTTCGTTCCATGCATACAATAGAAGCATCGAGCCCGCTTTTAGATTGGCTCACCTGGTTTTGTAGCGATGGAGATGACATGAAAGGCCTTGAAACTATTTTGGAAAAAAATCCAGTCATTAAAGAGGCCAATCAATTATACACCCTTTTTACTGCCGACAAAGAGCTGATGGAGAAGTACGAAGCCCGTCAAAAATATTTACGCGATGTATCTACCATCAAGAGCGTCAGTCGTGACGAGGGATACTCTCAAGGGAAAGCCGAGGGAATTGACGAAGAAAAACGAGCAGTTGCACGAATCATGAAAACGAACAGCGAACCCACCGAAAAAATTCAGCGATATACCGGTTTGTCCAAAGAAGAAATTGAACAGTTATAGCGAAGGCCGTGAGTGGTTTATCGAAAGCCTCTTCCGCATATTAGAAAAAATTTAGGACAATATTTACTCGATTTTCAGACGGGTGATCAGAGATGGGAAACAAGCCCGTCTGTTTCTCATCATTTAATTTGTATGTTTGACCAATAGCGTTGTGGTGTCCTATTGCGGGCAGTGTGGCCGATGGATTTTCGGGGGGAGCGAATCTGGCGGGGGAAAGACAGGGGATTGCGGCGCGATTTAGAGAATCTGGTGTTCCTTTGCGTAGTTCCGCAATGCGCGATTCACGGCTTCAGAATCGGGAAATAACGGATGCAAATCCGGATCAATCATAACCACATTCGTGCCTTCCCGATACTTTGATGTATACTTGCCGCGCTCCCCAGATCGAATCAGCTGTTCCGAATACTCTTTTTTCAAGTGATCTTTATTGTTCATAGGCTCTTCTCTCCTTTCGTGTCATCTCCCGTGCAGAAATAATACGAATGGTTTCTTCATTCTCCATAAAGGATACCACAATATACTTACCGGAAAAAGAAACACCGAATAACAGAAATCTTTGTTCACCCACCGAATGACACGGGTCATCTACACACAGGGAATATACATCACCGAACACTTCTGATGCTTCAGCAAAAGACACATTATGTTTTTGCCGGTTTGTTTTATCTTTATGAATGTCCCAACAAAATTTCAACATATAGACTCCCTGATTCTTGACGGTCAGCAACTCAGCAATGCTTTGTTTCGACCGATTGCGAGAACGGTTGCAAAAAAAGCGTAATTGAGGTGAGGCGTTTCAATCTAAGTGGATGGCTGAGTATGGCTTCGTTTGATCAGTCGGGTCGGCTATACTTTTTTGGATGTCAGGATTCGGTGTTCTTCAAGTGACCGCTCAAGCCGTAGTCGTCAGGAAAGCGTTTTCTGTGGCGTCGAATCGTTCCTGCAGATGGGGTTCGCCTATTTTCTGGCTTCGCCGGTGCGGCAGCGGACCCAGTATTCGACTTTGTTGACGGCGTGGATGCGGCATTGCGCCTGCTTCTGTGTTACGCGTTCGGTATGGGCTTCCTGAATACAGGTTTGAATCATTTCCTTGTCATCGGGTTTGTTTCGCAGTTGGGCCAGATGGGTGCACATGGTTTCGATTTCTGCGTCCGATGCGCTGGTTTTGCAGCCCGAAAGGGAGAGCAGAAGTAGGAAGAGCAGCGCCCCAGAGGCGATTTGCGCACGTCGGTTTTGTCGAAAAATGTTGATTTGGCTCAATCTCATGACGAGACTATGCCGGATGAACGGGTAAAAGGCACCCCAAAACGCGCGGACGCAGGTGAAAACCGACCAAGTGGAACAGATTGCGGCGGGTTCCGCCAGGGGTGTAGGTCGAATGGGACACTGGGGGTCATAAATAACCTTTTGTGGTGTCAAATCTATGTAATTATTCATTTTTTTGGTTTTTGTGCTTTCGTTCTGAAGATGGGTTGGTTACAATTGACGTATATCCCGGGGGGGAAAGAGGAACGTATGTCCTGTGCAAAGAAATTTTCAAGCTTGTCATCTGAAGCAGAAGTTATCGCCGATATCTTTATTGACGAAATGCGTGAGGAAACGGGGTGCAGCGCGACGTTTTTATCGGAGGCCAGACCGTCCATTATCAAACTGTATCGCGATGTGACAGGAGATGCATTGGAGAATTGTCTCGACGAAGTACGCACCCTGATTCGGCAGCAGGCGGAGACCGAAAAGACCTGTGAGCGGGTTCGCGAGGATGCGAAAAAACTCGAAGCGGTTCACGAGCAATTGAATACCGAAATCAAAGCGGTGCGGGCTCAGATTATTGAGATGCGCAATTCGCTGCAGCACACAGCGTTTTCGTTGTTTTCAGTGAACAATATTGTGGGACGGGCATAAATCCCACCCACGACGCTTGGCGCTTCGCATCAGCGCAATTCAAACTGTTTGCAGAAAAGAATGTCTTTGGGCGACTCTTCACCCGTGTAATACGAAAGCAGGTGCATCTCGTTGGGATATTCGTGCAGACACGCATTCTTCAAAACGCAGAAATACATGCAGTATTCACAGGTAAAATGAAATGCATACTGCTTTCTTTGCTCGTCGAATCGCTTGGTGAAGGGGATTCTCATGTCACTTCTTGGTCAGCCTGGCTGCCGCTTCCAGGTGGGGAGTTTGGGGAAACATGTCGAATCCGATAAGCTCGTTCAGTGTATACCCGCCGGTTTGCAGAATCGCCACATCGCGTTTGAGCGTTCCGGGATTGCAGCTTACATAAACAATTTCTCGGTGGGACTGCACGGCCATGGCGGCGGCGAGTTCCTTGGCACCGGTGCGCGGCGGGTCGAGCAGCACCAGTTCCGCGCGTGTTCCCTCGGATAGATAGCCCTGAAGTGCATCCTCGCAGAGAATGCGCACATGGGGGGTTGCAGCAAAGTTTTGTTTGGCTGCGTTGCATGCCCGCGGGTCGAGTTCCACCAATGTGAGCTGTTTCAGCCTGTGAGCGAACAGCACTGAAAAATTGCCGGCTCCGGCGTACAGTTCGATTGCGGTCTGAGCGTCGCTCTGCTCAATCCAGCGGTTGACTGCGGCGGTCAGCACTTGATTGATGTACGCATTGGCCTGTCCGAAACCGCCGGCAGGGAGCACTACCCTGTGTTTGTGGCCGGTTTGTAACGTGAGTGTATCGGAGCCGGCCACGGTGGTGGAAATGCCTTCCCACTCTACCACAATTCCCTGAACCAGTCGGGGCACCGCGGCGGCGGCGGCGTTGTAAAACGCGGGAGGCAGCGGTGTGTCGGTGTCGATACTTAGAAATACGCCCTCCATTCCGCTGGAAATGCGAATAGCGGCAGTATTCAGATGTTGAAACAGCTCCGCCTTCAGGTCGGGGAGAATAGATGAGATTTGCGGTTCCAGCACAGGGCAATGATCGATTTCCACAATGTTGTTCCCGCGTCGGCCGAAGAAGCCCACCGCCACCTGTCCGTTTGATTGACGTCGGGCGTGAAGCCGGGCCAATCGCCGATATCCGAGCGCGGGACCGGTAGAAACGAATGGGACGCTTTGCCGCGCAAACTGGCGCGCCAGGTTTTCGGTTTTGGCCTGACGTTGGATTGCCTCGTCCGCATGAAGGAGAGAGCATCCACCGCAGACATTGTGCAGGGGGCAATCGGGAATGCGTCGATGAGGGCTGGGCTCGACGATTTGTAACAATTTTGTATGAACCCCCCGTTTGTCGGTTTTGGCTATTTCAACCTCGACCAAATCTCCGGGAATGGCGCCGGGAACGTAGTAAAATTGTGCATCTGCGGTGCTGACACCATCGCCTAGGGGTGCGAGGCTTTGTATTTTTAAGGTGACTTTTTTTGTCATGCGCTTGCTCTAACCGGTAAAACCGTTGTATTGAACCCTTGTTACCGGTTCGTAATGAACCGATTCGACAGTTTGCCGCGACAGCGTACTGTCGTACTAAATTCGCGAAATAAATGACACCCCAAAAGGGTTATCAACGTAATGAATAAGAAAAAGAAATCCAGTACGAAAACAATAACCAAGCGAACGGATTCAATTGCACCCGCTTCTCGCGCGAGTTCGGTGTCGTCGTACGACCCGTTGGATGCGTTTTTAAATGAAATTAAACAGTATCCCCTGCTTGAGCCGGACCAGGAAAAAGAGCTGGCCGAAAAATATCAGGAGACCGGTGATGTATCGATGGCTGCCACTTTGGTTACCTCTAACCTGAGATTGGTGGTGAAAATCGCGTTTGAATACCGGCGCGCATATCGCAACATTATGGACCTGATTCAAGAGGGCAATGTGGGGTTGATGCACGCGGTGAAAAAGTTTGATCCTGCCCAGGGCGTGAAACTTTCTTCATACGCGGCGTGGTGGATTCGCGCATATATTCTGCGCTTTGTGCTCAGCAACTGGCGATTGGTAAAACTGGGAACCACCCAGGCACAGCGGAAGCTTTTTTTCAATCTGAATAAAGAGCGTCAACGGCTGACCTCAATGGGTATTGAGCCCACGACAGATGTGTTGGCGGAGAGGCTGCACGTGAAGCCCAGAGAAATCACCGAAATGGAGCGTCGCATGCAATCTGAAGATGTGTCACTCGATGTTGAGATTGGTGATGCCACGGGCCGAACCGTCACGCGCGGGGATTTGCTTCCCTCCACTGATGCGCTGCAGGATGAATCGTTGTCTGCGGCCATTTTCAATGATGACCTGGCGTTTCATTTGCAGAATTTCGGTAAAACCCTTTCCGGCAAAGAAGCCGTGGTGTTCGAGGATCGCCTAATCAGTGATTCGCCGAAAACGCTGCAGGAAATCGGCGATCAGTTTTCGGTCAGCCGGGAGCGGATTCGTCAGATTGAAAAACGGGTGATGAGCGATTTACGCGAATACCTTGAAGCGGAAATGGACGGATACTTCAGTTCCGAGTCGGGCGCATGAACGGAACGCTGTTTATCGTCGCCACTCCCATCGGCAATCTGGCCGATATCACCTTTCGCGCAGTTGATACGTTAAAATCTGTTTCTGTCATTGCGGCGGAGGATACCCGCGTAACGCAAAAATTGTTGTCAAGATATGATATTTCGACACCGCTTGTCAGCTATCGAGAACAGAACGCGGCCCGTGTAGTGCCTCAACTCATTGATACGCTGCAAGCAGGAAACGATGTGGCCGTTGTGTCCGATGCGGGCACGCCGTCCATTTCAGACCCGGGAAGTGAGCTGGTTCGGGCGGCGGTGGAAGCGGGCATTCGCGTTTCGCCCATTCCAGGGCCGTCGGCCATGAGTGCGGCGGTGTCGGCGAGCGCTCTGGACGGAGAGGGTGTTCGTTTTTTGGGTTTTCTACCGCGAAAAGGAAAAGAGCGCAAAGAACGCATCAGCACCATCGCGCAGGATCCGTCCTGTAGTGTGCTGTATGAGTCTCCCCACCGACTGACACAGACCCTCGCGGATTTGGCTGCGGAGTGCGGCCCTCGAAGTGCGGTGGTGTTTCGGGAACTCACTAAGATACACGAAGAAATCCGCAAGGGTACGTTACCCGAGCTGGCGTCCTATTTTTCAGAAAATGTGCGGGGTGAGATTACCTTGATTGTGGAAGGAAACCGCGCCACCGGGCCGGGGGAGATCACCGACGAGAAGCTTACGGAGATGGTGCAAAAAGAACTGGACGTCGGTAAAAGCGCCAAAGATATTGCCGCGTCACTTTCTACCGCACTTGGAATTCGCAAAAAGAAAATTTATGATTTGACCGTTTCGCTGATTCAGAAATGACTGAGCTGGCGCAGGCCGACTCGGTTTAGATGCGATCGATGGTGAAATGGAGCATGGTTTCACCAATCATGATTTTGTCATTGTGGCGCAACGCGTATTCAATAACCGATGACCCATTCAGGAACGTGCCATTGGAGCTTTGTAAATCTTTGATGCGGAACTCCATGTTATTGAAGTGAATTTCAGCGTGAAGTCTGGACGCCACTTCGTCATCGAGCTGGATATCTGCCTCTTTGCTGCGGCCTACGGTGGTGCAGCTTTCTTCAATGTAGAATTTCTTTCCGGCGTCCGGCCCGTTCGAAATGGTCAACGTGGGGCGGATAGTCACCGGAATGATGCTGTCCCTGGAATTTGCCTTGCGGGAGACTACCTTGGTTTCGCCGTCTGAATAATCTGCCATTGTTGTGCTGCCTTTCTATCTTTTCCATAATACTGTAAGAGCAGATTTTCGGTCAATTATCTGTTCATCTATTTAATAAAATAATAGCACAATGTTCGCATCTGGCTAGAAATGAAAATAAATTTAGTATGTTATGGCAATTTTACACATCGGCATCGATGGTGGTGCGAATCACTTCATCGAAGCTGGTGATGCCTCCAGCCAGCTTGCGGATGGCGGATTCGCGCAGGGTGGTGGTTCCGTCTGCTCGTGCGGCGCGTAAAATGGCAGGCGCGTCGGCGTTTTCCAGAATCAGCTCCCGAATGGTGTCGTTCACTGTCAGCAGTTCAAATACGCCGGTGCGGCCGTAGAGCCCTGTGTTGCGGCAATGCACACATCCGGCGCCTTCAAATATGGTGAGCGATTTCTGGTCTGAGGACTCCAGATCAATCCCGAGCAGGTCCAGTTGATCGGGTGTCAATGTGGTTTCCATTTTGCATTTCGAGCATACACAACGCACCAGTCGCTGCGCCACGACCCCCACCAGCACCGACGCCAACAGGAACGGATTGGCCCCCAGTTCCACCATACGTGTAATGCTGGTTGCGCTGTCGTTGGTGTGCAGGGTGGAAATCACCAGGTGGCCGGTGAGTGCCGCCTGAATGGCTTGCTCGGCAGTCTCTTTATCGCGGATTTCGCCGACCATCACGATGTCGGGGTCCTGACGAAGCACATGCCTGAGGGCGGTGGCGAAGGTCAATCCGATTTTGGGTTGAATTGCGATTTGATTGAACTGTTCAATCACCATTTCGATGGGGTCTTCAATGCTGACCACGTTGACTTCGGGGGTGCTCAAGTGCCGCAATGTGGAATACAGGGTGGTGGTTTTTCCCGACCCGGTGGGGCCGGTGACCAGAATCAACCCATTGGGGCGTTCCACAAAATTCATGAATTTGCCATGGTGGTCATTTTCAAAACCCAAATCCGCAGTGCTTTGAATCAGCACCGTGGGGTCGAAAATACGAATCACCATTTTTTCGCCGAACGCCACCGGAAGGGTGGACACGCGCATCTCCACTTCGGCGTTCTCCTTCTGCGACTTGAAACGACCGTCCTGGGGGCGTCTTTTTTCCGCCAGGTCCAGACGCGACATGGTTTTTATTCGGCTGATCACTGCAGGATGAACTGCCTTGGGGATTTTGTAAATATCGTGGAGTACTCCGTCGATGCGCATACGCACTTGGGAGTGGTCGCGCTTGGGCTCGATATGAATATCTGAGGCCCGCTGGTCAAACGCATAGTGGAGCAGGTAGTCCACCGCGTTGACCACGTGCTGGTCGTTGCTTTCAATGTCGTCGACCTTGCTCAGCTGAAACAACTGTTCCAGGTTGCCGATGTCAATGCTGTCTCCCATTTCTTTGGCGGCGTTGGTGACGGACTTCTTAAAGCCATATACTTCGGTGATGAACCGTTGAATATCACTGCGCATGGCGAGCACGGGCCGAATTTCCATGCGGGTGAGAATTCTCAGCTCTTCAAAAAGTTCCTTGTCGTACGGGTCGCATACGGCAACGGTGAGTGCATTGTCGTTTTTGGACAGCGGCAGCACACTGGTTCGCCTGGCAAACGGCAGCGACACGGTGCTGGTAATCAGATTGGCGTCAAGCTTCAGCGGGTCGATATTCACATACGGGATGTTCTTATCGGCGGCGAGGGTTTTCATGATGAGGTCTTCATCGAGCGAATCACCAGCCCCGTCTTTACGGCTGCTGAACTTGAATGATGCGATTATTTCTGCAGCGGTGATGGACTTCAGTTCTCGTTTGGAGAGCGTATCACTTTTCGAGCGGCTCAACGACAACCGGGCGCGCTGACTTTCCGCCCGCACGACCACTTCTTTGGCCTGGTCGGCGGAAATGAGCTGTTTTTCGAAAAGAAGCTGGGCCAATTCATCGACTGTCACACGTTGCGTTCTCATGGCCGCAATCATATCATGGACAGAAAATTACATCTATACTTGCAAACTGAATTTATGACTGAGATACATTTTAAAGAAATCACCCGTTTTTTACAAACTGACAACACTTATACATGCTATGTATAATTGGGCAAAAAAGAACACCCAATCGCTATTGGACAATTTGGAGATCGGTTTTGGAGATCGGTTTATGACTAAATATTTATGGTTCTTGTTCGGATTATCACTTTTATCGGGGCTTATGGGCTGTCAGGCCATGCTGGGTGAGGAATATCAGCATATGGACGATCCGGCACCGACTGCGGATGGCGATAGTGACGCCGATACCGATACAGACGCCGATACCGATACAGACAGCGATACCGATACAGACACCGATACCGATACAGACGCCGATACCGATAGTGATGCGGATACTGATAC
>JAFGXQ010000150.1 GCA_016936575.1 Deltaproteobacteria bacterium | reverse complement strand
ACCCGTATATCGTTTTCTACCCACTTCGCAACTATTGAAATCATTGATAAAAGCTGTTTTATGATGTTTAAAAAAAGTCTGATTGTAGGCTAATTTGTTGCTAATCTACAGAACATTGAGAATACGTTTGATGAAGAACACGACAGAAGATTAGCGATGGCGACAAATGACCTAAAAGACAAGGATTGTTGTGATTCGGATCAATATTTATGCAAGATAATGCGTTCGCGCGCTGCGACAGGATGCACGCATCAAGAACACGAGTCGAAGAGTATATAATTATTTACGCACCAACGGGCTTATGGGTAGTCGGCACATAACATCCGGACGGCCAAATAATCGTTGGCGCTTTTCGGCAGTATTTTACGAAAGCGCTTTCACGTTCATTTACAGATAAACCTTGCATAATCGGCGCTTCTTTAAAATATGCAATCAGTTGCTGGCAGCATTCGCGATAAAAGGAGACAAACAGTTTGTACGCATTTTCCAATTCCTTCTTTCGGTCTTTGCAAAACGACATAATTTTGAAACGCGCCCCCCTCGCAGGGGACGCCGGTCGATGAAACGGGGATTGCTGCAACACTTTTTTCATTCCCAGGCTTGGCTTGGCGCCGCGTTGTTTTCGGGCATTTATACCGGCTTCGGATATGAGTTTTTTCAAATAGTCAAAGCGCTGTTTGGCTGTTTTACTGTTTACCATAGGTGGTGTGGATATCGCGAAGATATATGTTTCTTCAAATTTTTTTTTGTCCGCTTTGCGTCCGTGGCGACGGGCGTTGTTGTATGCGGTAACGTCGAGTCCGTTTCCGACAATCGCTCGGTCTGTGGTTTCATACGGGATGGAGCTTATTCCTTTCCACATGTCGGGTTTTGTTACGAGCCCCGCCTTTACGGGATTTGCAGCGATATATGCGATACGGTTTAGAAATTCCTCTTCGCCATCCACAATGACATCATCGTATTCGCGACTCCAAAATCGGCCTTTTCTTTTTAATTCTTTGTTAATCGCTTTGGCGAGATTCCCTTGAAAATAGCCTATGAAATCTGCCAGTTCGCCTTCTGGATCTTGCAGAAGCATGTGGTAATGGTTCGACATAAAAATGAACGAATAGAGTTGAATCGCTTTGCCTTTTTTTTCCTTGGCTTTCGCGAGCCAAAACAAAATCAGTTCGTTTATTTTTTGAGTGGGCAACAAAAAGAGCATCTCGTGCTCTGTGCGATTGGTAACAAAATGAACGAATTCGCTCTCATGCCATCGAATCAGCCTCGGCACTGGTTTCCTCCTGACGCTCCCGAATTTTCATGCGCATCGTGCGCACTGCACTACATCGACCGCTTGCAGGAAGTGTTGCAAAAAAAATAAAATAAATATCAAAGTCGCGTAATTTCAATATGTTCGAAAAGGGTAGAAAGCGATATATGGAAAGCGATATATGGCGACCAATCGTCCAGTGCGCCGTCCTTTCTATTTTTGAACTTTTTTTGCGCGAATGTTGCGTACCATATCAAGATGTGGTACTTTATACTACATGGAACTACGTGCTATTACATACGCGTATCATTGGCTCGACAGACAGTCCGGCATTGTTTTTTCGATGATTCTGGGCTGTTTCATGCTGTCGTGCCCCACGGTTGACAAAACCGGGGCCAATAGTGTGGATAGCGCGGATGACATACAGTTGACGGCCAAAGGGGGGAGCTCCGGCACAGAAGACGACGATGCCGCCGGTGCGGACGTGGGGCCCAACGGAGTGAAGCAGGATTCCCGCGTCGGGATTGAGGTTCCGGTGCTGGGCGACGACCCGCTCAAGCAGTTTTATACGGCGTTATCGGAGTTGGATGAGCAAAAGCGCGACAAGGTTCGGGTATTGCACTACGGCGATTCCCATACAGCGGCGGATTTTTTGACAACAGCGGTGCGACGGGGCCTGCAGACCCGCTTCGGTGACGGCGGTCGCGGGTTTGTGCTGCTCGGAAAGCCCTGGCGTTCGTATCGTCCCAAAGACATCGAGGTTCAGGCCACAGGCGACTGGCAGCCGGAGCGCATTCTGATTGCCGCAGACCCGGTGACGCTTGACGGCTACTACGGACTTGCTGGAATCACCACTGAAACCAGCGATAAGTTCGCACGCTCCATTGTGCGGACGGTGCCCGATTCCCAATTCGGACGGGTGGTATCTCTTCTCGATGTGTTCTACATGGTGCAACCCGGCGGCGGCAGCATGCAGGTGTTTGTGGACGGTCGCCCCAAAGGAACGGTCACTACCGCCGGGGAGCGCAAACGCTCCGGGTTTTACAAAGTGAAAGTCGCCGAAGGGGCCCACGAATTTGAAGTGCGCACAAACGGCGATGGCGAAATTCGACTGTTCGGTGCCGCAGTGGAATCCGATCGAGGCTTAGTGTACGATGCCCTCGGCGTGAACGGTGGGTTTTTCTATACGCCCCACCGATGGAACGAAGCGGAGCTGCAGAAGCAGATTGAGCGCCGGGATCCGCAGTTGATTGTGACGATGTACGGCACCAATGAAACCGGCTCTAAAACCATTACACCGACTTCATATAAAGACAAAGTACAGACCACCATGAACCGGTTCATGGAAGGTGCGCCGGATGCGTCCTGTTTAATGATAGGCCCGCCGGATCGGGTTGCCGAAAACGGTACCGCCGATCGTCTGGCGTGGATTATTCAGGTTCAGCGCGAAGTGGCGGCAGAAATGGGGTGCGGCTTCATCGATTTACAGGAGATGATGGGGGGCGCCGGTAGCCACGAAGCCTGGCAGCAGACGTCGCCGCCGATGTCGCAGACCGACGGGATTCATTTGACGGTGCGAGGGTACATGTATCTTGGAGAACAAATTGCGGCGGAGCTCATTGCCGCATACGAAGGGTATCAGAAGTAGCAGTATTGCGCTTCGATTGAAAAGAGAGAATCACTATGAATTTTTCTGAAATGCTGACCTTGGGGTATTGGAACGAGTTGGCCCAGTCACATCTGCCTGAACTGGTGATGGTATTGACTGCCGCGATAGTGGTGGTGCTCGACCGCTATATTCGCCGCACCGTGTCAAAGATGACCAGTTCATTCAATGTGGTGTCCCGCTTTATGGTGTTCTTGTTGATCTGTTCCATCGGATACGCGGCAATGGCGCTGGGCGTGGCCTGGGCCCTCCGTGCGGGAATCACCATCAACGGCGGTCTCTACGCCGCTCCCGCTGTTGTGGCTGTGTTGATTGTGGTCGCCGTCGAAGCCCAACGCCAGAAGCAAATCTGATTTTATTTACCCTTGCGAACGCTGGACTGTAATGTTTCTTTCGATACAGGCGATGTAAATTCCGAACATAAATCGCAAATTGCATGTAATTTCCGATTTATGTTCGGAAATTACAAGAGACAATTGCGGTTGCCGGCACCCGGAAAAGAAACATTTTTTTTGCTCGGCCCAAGACAAACAGGCAAAAGCACACTGCTTAGAGAAAAATATCCGGAGTCCTTATGGATTGATTTGCTTAAGCCGGAGGAGTTTCGAAGGTATACCGAGCATCCCGAATATCTGCGTCAGGAAATCATGTCGAGAGACGGCGTTTCGTTTGTAGTGATTGATGAAGTTCAGAAAGTGCCAAGGGGATCGAGTTCTAATTTTTGAAAAAAACCTGGACAGACGCTTCGTAATTTGATCGATACTGTATGTCGGGCATGTGGCTCGGCAGAAACGGCAGGTCGATCACATGGCACGTCCACGAAAAAGCAAAGCACAGAAAGAAAAAGAAGCACTGTCTGAATTCGAGCGATTGCTCAGGCTGGTTCCGGACCCGCGAAGACCGCAGGGAACACGTTATCCATTGGAATCAGTAATTATTATCGCGCTGATGGCACTGGTCGTCGGGGCAGATGACGCAGAATCAATGCAGGGTTGGGGCGAAATTAATGCGGATTGGCTGTCGGGATTTCTGGACCTGCCTCACGGAGTACCTACGCAGGATGTGTTTCTGTCCGTTTTTTCAGCGTTGAATCCTGAAACGTTCAGCGAGATGTTTATCGCGTGGATGGATTTGTTGCGTCTGCGAATGAATGCTGCGGGAAAGCACATTGCGGTGGATGGGAAAACCTGCAGACGTAGCTTTGACCGCGCTAAAGGACGCAGTGCAGTGCACACGGTGAGCGCGTGGCTAAGCGATGCAGGTCTTGTTTTGGGACAATACAAAACGGCCGCCAAAAGCAACGAGATTACGGCGATTCCCGAGCTGCTGCGAATTATAGATATTCGAGGCGCAACCATCACAATTGATGCGATGGGATGCCAGACTGACATCGCGAAAGTCATTGTTGAGCAAGGTGGTGACTACATCCTTGCAGTAAAAGAAAATCAGCCCACGCTTTACGCTGACCTAAAGGAAAGCTTTGCCGATGCACTTGATACAGAGAATCGACCTGTGGACAATCAGCCGTTACAGGTGGAAAGCTGGTCCAGTGTCGAGAAGGACCACGGGAGGCTGGAAGAGAGAACGGTGCATGTCTGTCGGGACCTTTCACTGGTTTCCTCCGGGAGGCGCTGGAAGAAGCTAAGTTTCATCGCAATGGCGGAAGCGAAGCGAACCGACCTGCATACAAATGAAACCTCGGTATTTCAAAGATATTTTATTGGAAGCAGCGAATCTCAGCCGGCTAAAGAAGTTGCACGGCTGATACGGCGACACTGGAGTATCGAGAATGAGTTACACTGGGTGCTGGATATGGCATTTCACGAAGATGCTGCCAGACACCGCACTGGTAACTGCGCCCAGAACTTCGCAACCCTGCGTCACTTTGCTTTAAACCTTGTAAAAAACTGTCCTGGCAGACGCCTCGGGGTCGCAAATACAAGAAAATTAGCTGGATGGGACCGTGGTACCTTGGTCAACATCTTTCTGGCTTCGAAATTTTAGAACTCGATTGCCCTGCAGAAAGTGCCTGCTATTCTGGACGAAGTGCATTATCTTCATGAATTGACAGGAATGCAATTCGCGTTGTGTGGGTCGAGCGCGCGAAAAATCAGACGCGGTCATGCCAATATGTTGGGCGGCCGAGCCATTCGTTACGAACTGCTTGGGTTTCCATTGTCAGAACGCCCCTCTGACTTTTTATTGATTGATTTACTGAACCGCGGTTTTCTTCCCCGCTTCGCACTGTCGTCGTCGGCGTCCCGATTGCAGCGAAGCTATGTGGCTAATTATCTGAAGGAAGAAATCGCTGCCGAAGGTCTTGTTCGAAATCTGCCTTCTTTCTCCGAATTTTTGAATATCGCTGCGCTCTGTGACGGAGAGCCGCTCAACTTCACTAACATTGCCCGCGATGTCGGTCTTTCTGCGGATTCAATCAAAAATTATTTTGACATACTGGGCGATACCATGCTGGGCAGGTTTGTATCGAGCTATCGCCGGCGACCGAAACGACGTATCAGCAAAGCGTCAAAATTCTATTTCGCCGATGTGGGCGTAGTGAATACGCTGGCGAAACGGGGACTGATTCAGGTCGGCACACCAGCGTTCGGTCGTGCATTTGAAAGCTGGGTACTTCATGAGCTCTCCTGCTACAATGCCTATCGCGAGCGTTTCGCTGATATTCATTACTGGCGACTGAGTAGCGGTATCGAAGTGGACTTTGTCGTGAATCACATTGACCTGGCCATAGAGGTGAAAGGGGCGAATAAAATCAACTCGAATCACTTAAAGGGCCTGCAGAATATCATTCTAGATCACCCCGAAACCAAACGCAGGATCATCGTTTGCACCGAACCCAAAGCGCGCGTCACCGACGATGGAATCGAAATTCTTCCGCACCATGATTTTCTCTCGCTACTCTGGAAGGGCAATTTGTTTTAGCGCTTTGAAAATGCATCCCTATGATTCGGGGTGCCGAACGGCTGCGCGGTGAAGCCACCGCCGACAAAGGCAACGACAACGAAACCAAACGCATCCGCGACCAGGCCTACACCCACCTCAAAGAAGCCGTCGACGCCATCCGCGAATGCGGCCAATACGTCTTCTGGAAAAACCCGGATAGACGAAAGGGGTATGCGAGTGACTACAATCGCAAACGCAACGCCGGCATCGCCTCTGAATCCCAACCAGATACCAGTCAGGAAGCAATTTAGTTTCTACAAACGATAAAAAACGCCGCAAACCCTCTCCAGAATAGGTGAAAACCTCCCGGGGCGCGTAAAACATCCTTGCAGACAACTCAAAACCGCTTGCAGACAACTAAACCGCTTGCAAACCGCTCCGCCGCCTCCCGGGAAGGTGCCCACCTCCCTCCTTGCAGACGCGCGATTTGTCCTTGCAGGCGTGT
>JAFGXQ010000149.1 GCA_016936575.1 Deltaproteobacteria bacterium | reverse complement strand
TCGCCGGTCTCAATCGCTTCGTTGATGCGCATCAAATCCTGTTTCACCACACGGCCGGCGCCGAGATTCAGGTGACCGACTTCGGAATTTCCCATTTGTCCTTCGGGAAGCCCCACCGCATTGCCGTGGGCGTCAATTTGAGTATTGGGCCGATTGGCCAGCAACTCATCGAATACGGGGGTGTCGGCCACGCTGATGGCGTTGCTATCGCTGGGCGGGGCAATTCCCCAACCGTCTAAAATCAATAACATGACAGGTTTTCTGGTTTCTTTGGTCATCTTCGGTCTCCTGAGTATACGTTCAATTCCATCGAATCCCTTCGAGAAATGGGGGTTGCGTTCGAATAACAGCGTGTGTCCTGTTTTTCCAAAGTCAAAACTTTGTTACACCAAATGCCATGGATAATAAAGGGGATATGAGGGTTACCGTCCATTCCGGGTCTTCGAGCGAATTTTAGAAATTCCAATCCGGGACACCATCGTCACTCACAAAACAATTTCTGCTTCGTCCTCTCCTATTGTATCGAAATTGGCCGGTCAAAACCAGTGTTCCGCCTTCACAGGGATTGCCCACAATTTTCATAACTATTTAAAATCATAGGATTTTGCTAAATTGGAAGTAATTGGCTCACTTTTCGAATTCAGCTGGCCTTCATGAAGCGAGTTTCCCCTATCAATGATTTTTTCTTTCGTTATCTGTTCGGTAAAACCGGGCATGAGCATCTGACCCTTGAATTTATTAACAGCGTTCTCGACAACATGGGCATGGGCCCCATTCACAAAGTGACTATCCGAAATCCGTTTTCACTCAAAGAGTCGGTTACTGACAAAGAAACCATCCTGGATATTAAGGCAGAAGATGAACACATGCGTGTATACAACATTGAAATGCAGATTCAGGGAAGCGCTGTATTTACACATCGTGCCTTGTATTACTGGGCCAAAACCTACGCGTCCCAGATCTCTGAAGGGGATAGCTACAAAAAACTATCGCCTGTTATTTGCATCAACGTTCACGACTTTAAATTGTTTGACCGTATCGACCGGGTGCACACCTGCTTTTTGCTGAAGGAATTACGTGATGAAAGAATGCTTTTGTCTGATCATCAAATGCTTCATTTTCTCTGTTTGACCACCTTTCGAAAACTGCAGTATACTGATACGCAGCAACTGAATGACTGGTTGCAATGGTTCATCCACGACGAGGACATCATGAATGGATTGGACACCCTTTTAGAAAGAAATCCTACGGTGAAAGAAGCGCACGATTTGTACACACAATTCACTGCCGATAAAGAATTGATGGAACATTACGAAGCGCGCCAGAAATACCTGAGCGATTTAGCCACTCTCAAAGAAGACAGTCACGACGCCGGTTATGCCGAAGGGAAAGCAGATGAAAAACAAGCAATAGCCCTAGCAATGAGACAAGAGGGCATTGAAATCTCGATCATCTACCGAATAACCGGTCTTTCCGTCAATCAGATAAAAGGTATCGAAAAATAGCTTTGCCTCGTCAGCAAAAAATCAACGACTTTCAGTTTCGACAAGTTGCGCACCCAACCTAGATATGGTAGACACGTCTACATGGAGTTACATGACACCACCTTAAAATCTATCCAACTCAGCGAATCTCTTGAAGATTATATGGAAACCATCTTTGAGCTGGTGCGCGACAACAAACTCGCGCGTATCAAAGATATCGCCAAGGCCCGCGATGTACGAAGCGCCTCCGTCATTCCCGCCATGCGGCGATTGTCCGAAATGGGGCTCATCACGTACGAGAAACGGGAATACATCGATTTGACCCCCGCAGGGGAGCGCGTGGCCCGTCGGGTGTACGCACGGCACCGTTTACTGACCCGATTTTTCAGGGATATTCTGGGAATTCCTAATGAATTCGCGCAGAAAGATGCCTGCGCGCTGGAGCACAGTCTGTCTGACGAGGGCATGGACCACATCGTTCGATTTTTCGAATTCATTCAGTCGTGCCCCGAGGGCGGAGACGTCATCGCCCGGCTGCAAACCTGTTCTCTGGTAAACAGCGATAAAAAACAATGCACCGGCGGATGCGCCATTCGCCATAAGGAACACGTTCCCTCACCGGCGCAAATGAAAACCCTGCGCCAAATCAAACCCGGTGAATCGTGCAATATCATTCGCATCAACGGTACCGGCGCCATTCGCCAACGCATTCTCGACATGGGGCTGATGCCCGGAATCAACGTATACGTGGAACGCGTTTCCCCGGCCGGTGACCCCATGTGGATCAAATTTCAAGGCTCCCAACTCAGTCTTCGACTCAAGGAAGCCGAGACCGTTCTGGTGAATCCGGAGTAACACATACATGAGCAGAACGAATTCAGATACAGGGGTGTTGCAGGTTGCCCTGGCCGGCAGCCCCAATTGCGGAAAAACCTCTCTCTTCAACGGACTCACAGGGTCCAGACAGCATGTCGGCAACTATGCGGGGGTTACCGTTGAACGCCGAAACGGATATTACACATTCGATGGGCAGAAAGTGGAAGTTCGCGACCTGCCCGGCTCCTACAGTTTGTCTTCTTTTTCTCCTGAAGAGATGATCGCGCAGCGGGAGCTGGTGGATGAACGTCCGGATGTGGTGGTGGTGGTGGTGGATTCCACGTCATTGAAACGGAGCCTGGTGCTGCTGGCCCAGGTGATGCAGAACAGCAAAAAAATCGTACTGTGCCTTAACATGTCGGATGAAGCGAAAAAATCCGGTCAGAAAATCGATATTCCCCTGCTCACCAAACTGCTCGGATTTCCGGTGGTGGAAACCGTGGGTCACAAGAATGTGGGACTGGACCAACTGAAAGAACGCATTGCCGAGGCTGCGGCGGCCCAACCGCGCAAAAGCCGACTGATGCTTGGAGAACGCCTCGAACGCGCCATCGACCATGTGGCCGATGCGCTGCAATCCACCGAAGCGCCCAATGACGCCAGACAATGGTACGCGGTAAAAATTTTGCAGAATGACCCCTTATTTGTAAATCGCATTCTCGAAATGGGGGCCGCCGGCAAAGCGGTTTTAGATATTGCCGAAAAAGAACGCGAACAGCTTGAGTCATTCACCGGCGAAGACGTGAGTATGTACGTGACAGAGCGGTACTACGGGTTTGTGGACGGTCTGCTGCGCGAAGTGACTATCCAGGTGTCGCATATCGATACGCGTATTCTGTCTGATCGCATCGATGCGATTGTGGTGCATCGAATTATGGGAATCCCCATTTTTCTGGCGGTCATGTACGGCATCTTCTGGCTCACCTTCACCGCGGGCGCCTACCCCATGGACTGGATTGATCAGTTTTTCGGTTTTCTTGCCGATACCATCGTTGCGTACTGGCCCCAAAATCAAGCGTTCGAAGTGCAGTCTCTCATTGTGGACGGCATTATCGGCGGCGTTGGCGGCGTGCTGGTGTTTTTGCCCAATATCGTTTTGCTGTTTCTGGGGCTTGCCATCCTGCAGGACAGCGGCTACATGTCGCGTGCAGCGTTTCTCACCGACAAACTGATGCACAAGTTCGGTTTGCACGGTCGCAGTTTCATTCCGCTGGTCACCGGTTTCGGGTGCACCATTCCCGGCATCATGGCCACCCGCACCATGGAAAACGAACGGGACCGCCTTGCAACCATGCTGGTATTACCACTGATGAGTTGCGGCGCCCGGCTGCCCATCTGGATGTTGCTGATTCCCGCGTTTTTCGTACCTGCGCTGCACGCGCCCATGTTGTTCGCCATCTATTTCATCGGTATTTTCCTGGCATTCCTGCTGGCGCTGCTGCTTCGCAACACGGTGCTTAAAGGAGAAGAAGCGCCGTTTGTGATGGAGCTGCCGCCCTACCGACTGCCCACCCTGCGCTCAGTGGTTTCCCGAATGATGATGAGCTCATGGGCGTACCTGAAAAAAGCCGGTACTATGATACTGGGTATCTCCATTGTGATGTGGGCGCTTACCACCTATCCCAAATATTCCGACCCCGCCGACACCGGTGACGCGGTACCGGTCGCTGCTGCGGACACCGCATCCGCCGACAAGGAAGCCTCCTTTAAACAGCTGGAGCATTCCATTGCCGGACGTATCGGCAAGTTCATCGAACCGGTCATCGCTCCGCTCGGATTTGACTGGAAAATCGGCGTGGCCACCATCGGCGCGTTCACCGCCAAGGAGGTGTTTGTCTCCCAACTCGGCGTGATATACGCTCTGGGCGAAGACACCTCAGAAACCGATCTCACCCTGCGGGACGAGCTGGCCCAAGACTATTCGCCCCTTATCGGCTTTTCCCTGATGCTCTTCTTGCTTATCGCCACGCCGTGCATGGCCACGGTTGCGATTACCAAAAAAGAATCGGGCAGCTGGAAATGGCCCGCACTGCAATTTTTCGGACTGACCGCAATCGCCTATCTGTTGTCGTTGCTCGTCTTTCAAATCGGAACTCTGCTTGGGCTCTGAGATTCCCCTCGTTTCCAATTGCGGTACCTCGACAACAGGCACAACAGTTTACAGATCGATAAACTGTAACATTTTTTTTCATTTGATAGAATCGTACATATGTTTACCTATATGAAACAATCGCACACACGTATCATGAATACACTGGGACGGCTGTTCGCCATTTGGGTATTGTTCCTTGTTGCCTGCTCTCCGAACCAACCGCCCACTCCGACTGCCGCGGCTGCACCGCAGTCAACGGCATCGATCGAACCGCTGCCGTCCCCGGCCACTGTATCCGCACAGAACGCCCGCGCGAAATATGTGTTTCTGTTTATCGGCGACGGCATGGGGTATGCGCAGATACAACTCGCCGATATGTATAAACAGTCCACCGCGGTATCGTCGAGTCGCGCGTCGCTGTCGTTCTCGCAATTTCCGACGCAGGGCCGCGTGACCACCCGCTCCGCAAACAGTGCGGTCACCGATTCCGCAGCAGCGGGCACAGCACTGGCCACCGGGCGCAAAACCGACAATGGCGTGCTCGGTAAAGACCCAACGCTGAAAAGAAATTTTGAATCCGTTTCCGCTGCCGCTGAACGCGCTGGGATGAAAATCGGAATCATATCAAGTGTGTCTATCAACCACGCCACCCCGGCGGCATTCTATGCGCACCAGGGCAGCCGAAATTCCTATTACAGTATCGCCCTCCAATTGGGAACGAGCCGATTTGATTATTTCGGAGGTGGTGGATTCAATCAGCCCCGGGGCACCACAAAAACGCAGAAATCCGCATATGATGTTGCGGTGGAACACGGCTACACGCATATATCCGACATTGCAACATTCCGTGCCCTCAAACCCTCTGACAAAAAAATCTTCGCCACCTATCCCAACCTGCTGAATGCCGGCGAAATGCCGTGGTCCATTGATCAACCGCAAATGCAGCCATCCCTGGCGGACTTTACTGCCAAGGGAATTGACCTGTTGAAAAACAGAGAACACGGCTTTTTCATGATGGTGGAAGGTGGGAAAATCGACTGGTCCTGTCACGACAATGACGCCGCCACAACGATTCATGAAGTGCTGGCGTTCGACGCGGCAGTTCGGCGGGCGTTGTCGTTTTATGAATCCCACAAAGACGATACGCTGATTGTCGTGACGGCCGATCACGAAACCGGCGGATTGAGCATGGGGAACAACACCCTGCCGATGACCCTGCAAATCGATGTACTTCAGTACCAGCGTTGTTCTCTCGCCACACTTGAGGGAAAAATTCAGCAGGCGCTGCAGCAGAAAGCGTCGTTCGACACCGTGCTCGGGCTGATTGCCGAAAATACGGGCCTGGGCGATGAACAAAAGCGACTGCCGCTTACCGACACCGAACTGGCGCTGCTCAAGCAGGCCTATACGGCCGCATCATCACCCAACCCGGAGTATGGACAGACCGACATCGCTCTCCCCGAAAAAAAGAAACGGCGCGGAATGAATCTAAGCACGCTGGCCATCGACATCCTGAACCAAAAAGCCGGAATCAACTGGGGCACTCTAATGCACTCGGGAATAGACGTTCCGGTATTCGCCATCGGCATCGGCGCCGACCAATTCCAAGGCCCCCTCGACAACACCGATATTCCCAAACAACTCAGCCGCATCATGGGGCTGTCGCAATAAGCGCACAAAACTCGACAGACAATTCTACAGCAGGTTTTTGCGGCCTTGGGATTTCAGGGTTTCGACGACTTTTTTGACGTGTTGGTCCTGATCTTTTTTGCAGATGAGCAGGGCATCGCCGGTGTCTACCACAATTAGATCTTCAACCCCCACCAGTGCCACCAGCTTCTCTTTGGGGGCGCGCACCAGACAGTCTCTCGCATCGACCAGTACCGCATCGGCGCTCACCGCGTTCCGGTTTTCATCTTTGGGGCTCAGGTCGAACGCTGCCGCCCACGACCCCAAATCCGACCAGCCGAAATCCACAGGCACACACAAAATCCCTTTCGCATTTTCCATGATGCCGTAGTCGATAGACTCGGACGGCAGCGTCGGGAATACGTCATCCAGTACGTCGGGTTCTTTGCCTTGCTGCAACGCCGCATCAATTTTGTCCAGACCGGCTTTCAGGTCGGGCATCTGGGCGCCGATTTCATCGAGTATTTTCTGCGCGGTAAAAAAGAACATGCCGCTGTTCCATACAAAATTTCCGGCCGCCACATACGCTTTCGCCTTTTCGAGATTAGGCTTTTCCACAAAACGCAACGCCTGCTTCACCCCGCTGCTCACTTCGTCTCCGGTTTCAATATAGCCGAATCCGGTTTCCGGGCCGCTGGGCATAATACCGAATGTTACCAGCGATCCGTTCTCAGCCGCCGCCACCGCTGCTTTGGCCGCTTCAATAAACCCCGCTTTATCGGCCACCAAATGGTCGGACGGCATCACCGCCATTACCCCGTCGGCGCATTTTTTCTTCACGTGCAACGCGGCCCATCCGATACACGGCGCGGTGTTGCGCCCCATCGGCTCCGCCAGAATGTTCTCTTTGGGCACATCGGGCAGCGCGTCCTGCACCGCCTTTTGGGTAATTTTTCCGGTCACCACAATCACCCGCTCCGGCGGAATATGAGGTGCCAATCGCGCCACGGTCGCCGCAATCATCGTTTTGCCGCTTCCGGTCAAATCCAACAGCTGCTTGGGGGTTTTCGCCTTGCTGGCGGGCCAGAATCGCGACCCCACACCACCGGCCATAATCACTGCATACGTTTTATCCATCAAATTCTCCTCCCGTCACATCAACTTGTGATTTTCAGACTTCCTGTATTTCTCGCCCCAATGATTACCGATTCTCAAAAAAAAGCAATCATTGCCCTGCATAATCAAAATGCAATCCCAAGGTGCCAATGAAGAAAAAAAATCGAAGCCTCAAGCCGCCGAAACAAGTCCCGCGGACAGAAATTGACTGCTTCACATACCATTGCGGCTGAGTTTTTTTGCACCTCGCTGATTTCATTGTTCGAATGGTTGCTGTATCGTTCAATGAAAGAAACTGTGATGCAGACCGAATGAATAATTCCGACTGCCTTTTTCAATGAGTGCAATTTTCCATATTGAGTACAATTTAAAATCTCGCTACAATTCAGCTTATATTCTTCCTGTGGTGGCGAGGTCCAGAATTAATCCATTCCGTTGACGGCCATCCATTTCGGCTGACCGCTTAAAATATTTGGATAATCTTAAAAAAAATGATGCTCACAACCAATTGGAGAGGGTTTTCATGGCGCGATTTTTTTCACACACGCCGGCTGTTCCCGAATGGGCTGATTCGACGCGGCGGCCAATGGTATCGAAACGAACCCGTTTGGTAATGAGGCTATTGCCGTTCATCATTTGGACGCTTGCCTGGTCGGCCCATGCGAATCTGCCCCTGGGCGGAAAAACCGCTTCCATGGGCGGTGCCGGTGCCGCCGCCGGAAAAGACGCGGCCATGCCGTTTATCAATCCGGCTGGCTACTCCCAGGTGCCCCATCACACTTTATCGCTATCGGCCAGCTTGTATCGCATGGAAAAGATCACCGTCCAGGATTACTTTTTTCACGGCAATCTGGATTCGGCGTTCGGCAGTCTGACCGGCGACCCGTCGTTTTCGAACAACGACCTGACCTCGCGTAAATTCAGCTCCTTCCCCGGCGTGGCCAGCGCCCTGTGGCACTTTGGGGATGCCGATGATGAAAACGCCGTGCACCACGTATTTGCCCTCAGCATGGTAGTACAATCGCAGATGAACCGGGAGTTCAAGGGCGATTTTTCCCTCCGCTTCGGACCGACAGGAAGTGTGAATATCCGGAGCAGTGATGCGCTGACCTACGACATCACCGAATATCTGTTCGGCCCCACATACGCGGTCAATTTCGGTTCATTCCGTTTGGGGACCAGCATTTTTCTGGCTTACACTGACGCGGTACGCACCGGTGACAGCTCAACGACTATGACAACACCGATTGATTACCTGAAACTGGATACGCAACAATTTTTCGAAGGCGACGTGTTCGGTCTTCAACCCTCACTCGGGTTTCAATGGGCGCCGCGCTACGGATTTTCTGTAGGCGCCAGCTGGCTCGCGCCGATGATTCCGATTCGCGGAACCTTTGAAGACACGTTTTCGGCACAAAGCGTTGGACCTACCAGTGCCGACAATTACGTGGAGGAAGTTCGTACCGACGGCGAATTCTTTTTGCGACGCCCCATGCGCCTTCGGGTGGGGCTGGCCTACGGATCCCCCCACGAATGGAGTTTCGCGATTGACGGGGAGCTGGTGTTTCCCATGGATGAACAGTTTTACCAGAATTCAGACGTGGCCCGCTCATATCAGGAGCAATCCTATCCGGTGGTTCTGGAACGATACGAAGAGGCGTACACTGCGTCATCCCCGTTGGGGTTCAGCGTTCATGCCGGCACCGAATGGTACCTCAACGAAATGCTGGCCTTGCGCATGGGCGGCTACTTTCAGAAAGCCAACAGCAATCTGATTATCGAAGATGCCAATGTGCTGGCGCTTGATGTGGATCACGCCGGCGGCACGCTGGGGCTGGGAGTGGAAAGTGACATCGGCGAAACCACGTTCGGGTTTCAGTTTGATTACGGCTTTGGGCAAACCACCACCAGAGATGCCTATACCCAACTGGGCGCCAATGCCTACTACCCATCTGACGTTCGAACTGTATCGGGCATTTTCTTTATCTCAGGCACATTTGATCTGGAAGAGTTTGAATCCATACTGAAAGCGGTGCGACAGCCCACCCTCATTCTGGGCAAGGAACGAAAAAGCGTTACCCTTCCCATGGTGTCTCCCGCCCTCTCAACCTTTGCGTCCGATCCGCTGATGCAGTCCATTTTTACCGAGGGTCGGTTTACCTACGCACAGACCGGATACGAAGAATTTGATGACCTGTTCGAGCGCATCGCCAAAATGAACGCCGCATTGGTGGTGGCCACCGAAATTTTGCAGCAGATGGAAGCACAGGTGAACAGCCTCAAACTTCAGCTCGACCCCCAAACCGACGTGACCCTGGTACTCAACATGCTGGTGCGATATGCCCGAAGCGGCGAGAAGACTGCGGTGCTCGATACGCTGCTTGAAAAACCCGATGCCGCTCGCCTTGTACACCTGTTTCAAATGGCGCAGGCCACCGTCGAAACGCTGAAGTTCTTCGGTCAGGAAGCGTCCAAGCTGCCCAAAGATGTTCAGCGCCTTATCGATAAGGCACAACAGGATTTCGTCGGCCCCGACATGGTGCTGCTGCCCGCGGTGGCGCGCAATCTGGGCGCGGCTGAAAAAGACGCGGTTGAAATTGTTACCCAGGTGCCCAAACTGATTGAAGCGCTGGGAAAGTTTTTCGCCGCGTTCCAGAATATCGAAGCAACTGCAAGTTCACCCGACCGACGACCGCTGCAGCTACGCATCAAGCTCCAAGAAATCAGCAACCTCCTTTCGCCGTTCAAGAATCATCCGGCTGTGCAATCGGCGCTTCAAAGTGACGACGCAATGTACACCGTAGTGGAAAACACGATCGTGGATACCGCACAAAAAGAACTGGTTCGCATGAATATACTGTTGACGATTGGTGAATCGTCGATGCATGATTTCACTCAAATTCAGGAACGATTGAAGGAAAAAATGAAAAGCGCCAAGTACCGCCGTGCGGCATTGTTTCAGCTGTACCAACTGGCCACCCAGGGGGGCACACCCACCGGACTGGATGCACTTGGAACGGACCAGGATATTCAAAACGCGATTGCCACGGTGGCGCTATTGGTTGCGGTCGACACCGCACTGCATGAAGCGGCAGACATCTCAACCGGCCTGGCGGCCCAATTGACATCAATTGCCGACTCGCCCGAAACCATGATTGCAGACACTGCTCAAATTCCATTCATTCTGCCTGCAATCACCGACACGAATGAAAAATTTTCAGCCACTCTGAATCGCGCCGCAGCCTTTCTCGTCAAAGTGGAAACCGCACTGAAGGAAGCAAGGTAACCGTATGAAACATACATGGGTTCGAACAATCAAGAAAATCAATGTCCGGCCGTCGGCTATCTTTGATGGCCGACTATCCTCTGCTGCCCATAAACGACCACCCTTCAATCCGGGCTTCGCGTTGATCCTATTGCTGATGCTCAACGGCTGCAAAGAAGACTCCGACTTCTGCGCCAGCGACGCGGATTGCGAAAGCGGAAACATCTGCGATTTTATTTCGGGCACATGTTTCCCTGCAGACATCGAATTCAGTAACGGGTTTTTCTCCGGTGACTATTCCTGCATCATTGCGCCGGACGCATTGTCCGGTGGAGACTTGGGCAGTACAACTGTATACGGTGGTTGGAACGATGAATTGCTCTCTCTAGAGGCGTTTACCAATTGCTACATCGATGCTGAAACCGGTTCCCTTCGACTCGAAATTTCCGGGCGGCGCGCAGAAGGGAATGACGTCTACACGTACATTCTCACACTCATCACACCGCCGGAAAGTCTGCAAGGAAATACACAGCTTTCGATTGTCAAGAGCGTGAACCCCCAAATAGGCGAAGCGTATGCTCAACTGGGGAAGGCCCTCTGGCAGAACGGGCAGAGCGTCAACGGCATTGAGCTGGGTATTCCCGGCAACGGAACCTGGACGGTTTCGGGAAATACCGGCGTTGGCGACACCATTTCCGGAAGCGTTGCCCTCTCACTTTCGGCCCTGGGCACAGAATCTGAATTTACGTCACAGTGTGTACCCGAACTGTTTCAGGGCGGATACGATTTATGTCAGGCACAAACCCACTCTACTTATGGGGACGTGATCAGTTATTCCTGGTCAGATGGTGCGACCGGGAATTCTTCGACGATCAATTTTCAGTTCTATCTGTGGCAGGACTTCGGTGCCCCCACCTCCCCGGGGTCGTATCAATTTACTGTTGACGACGAAAGTCCGCAGGCATGCGCAGCGTGTTTAACTGTTGAGGACCTTGTCACCGGAGACATCTATACCCCTGTTGCCGGGGGAACGTATGTGCTGGATTCGGTATATCCCGTTGCCGATGCGGTGGGAGAGCAATTCACCGCCACGATTGACGCGGAGCTGCAGGCCATCGATTCGAACACCGGCGCACCGCTTAGCAGTGGTTGCAGTGGCAATCTGTACGTACAAATCGATGTTCCTATCGAAGCGCCCTAGTACCCCATCTGTGTTGTTTCGTGTCTCAATGCGCGTGATTCAATCAGGCCGGCGGCGTTGCCGTTTTTTTTACCTTGCACATTACAAATCACACTTGGTACATTACATGCCCAAATTGCCCGAAAAAGTGAGAGCTGGTGTGCATGAAACTTTCAACCGAGTTGCTACGATTTGTCGTATGGATTTCTCTGACTGGGTTTGCCGGCTGCATGCCGCACGCTTCGGTTCCGGCTGCTCCGTCGCCGGCTGCCATGCAGCAGTCCAATGCGTTTTCAGATTCCTTAGGCGACGATGCCCTGTTGATTTCGCTGCCTTCTGACGACAACACCCTCGTGGGAAAAGTTCATATTGTTACTGCCGCCAACGCTGCGGTGACCGAAGTGGCGTTTCAGGCCAATCCGTGTGCGCAGCATCTGCGTATCCAACGGTTTCCTGCCTCGCGGCACATAAAAGATATTCGCCGGTTTTCGTCAGACATCAACAGTGCGGCCATTATTAAAGTTGTGAAAATCGACGGAAGTATCTCAAACGTTACCGACTATCAGTACGAATTCGATGTTACCGAAAAAATTGTCGCCGATGACACCATCGAGTACGCCGAATGCTGCGCGAAAGCCCGGGGCGCATGCGGTGCTCACTTTGTTCGAGAGCTGTATTACGGCGCGGGAATGTACCGACTACTGCAACAGACCAGCGCGAGCGCCGGAGTGGGCGTGCCGATGATTTTCAGTGCATCGGGAAACAAATCGTTCGCGATACTGGGAGAACAGTCTTTTCGCGGGTACTTCGCATATAAAACCAAACCCACGCCGGCGGCGCCGCCTCCGCCCGCCGAAAATCGACTGGCCACGGTATCGACCACCGAAGTGGCAGATATGAATCTTCCCGCCACGCTTGAAGGCGCCGCGCTGGTCGAACAGGTGGGGGCACAGGTGGTGATTACCACCAAGTCCAGCGCGCAGTCCGGTTCCCAGCAACTGAAAGCCATTGGTGAGGCGAGGCAACAACAGCGTCGCGCATTGAAAAACCTGCTCGCAGGGCCGCCGTACAATACCCCGCCCGACCAACTGAACCAGCGGGTTGAATCTGTGTATGACGCGGGGCAGGAGGTCGATGCCTATCGTGGAAACGAAGGAGAATGGTATCTGAAAATCAGTTACCCAATTCAATAAAAGGAAAACAAATGAAACGATTCATGCAATGCGACATCTATCGAGTTTCGGCAATCACCGCCCTGCTGTTGTTTGCCGTATCCGGATGCGGCCCTCAGGCGTATTCGTTTACAGACTCGGAATGGTATATTCGTCCCGGCGTATCGGGGAGCACCTACAAGCGTGCGGCCATTCTGTACATGGGGTACACCAGCGGAAGCAGTGTATATCAGGGAGATATGTCGGCGACGGACGAAAGCGGCGACGCCCAGACCTCCGTGTCGGACGGAAACCTCGCAACCGACCGGGTGCTGTATTCGAACGCACTCATCAACGCGCTGGCGAGACGGGGCGTCACTGTGGTGGAACGCAATCGCATCAACGAACTGGTTCGCGAGCAGGGACTGCTCCAAAAAGAGCTGGTCGATTTGTCCGACATCGAAAAGATCCAGCGACTGGGCAAGCTGCTGAAGGTGGATTTATTGTTGCGGGGAAGCATCACATCTGAAAAAGGCGGGTGGGATGTTAAAGTAACAAGACTGGGAAAAGCCTATCCGTACTACGCGGCGATGAACGGACTGAGTCTAACCGGCATTGACACACGCACCGGTGAGGTGGTGTGGGTGCACACATCGTATATGGCGCAACGCATCCCGCCGAACCGCGTCGCCAAACAACAGAACGGCACCTCCACCGCCGCCATGAATCAAATGGTCGACGCCATGGTGGAACAGTTCTGGAGAGGAGGCGCGCAATGAAAAAAGGCTTTCAGTTTCAAATCGTGCTGTGTCTTCTGATTATTTCGGTGTTGTCCGCCGGGTGTCGGAAAGATTATCTGTCCACCATTGTTCAGGCCAATCGCGTGAACCAATTCGCCATTCTCGCCGGTCAAAAAATCGCAGTCCTTCCCCTTGCCGGCAACAAGGGGCATGCCGCTGCGGATTTGCTTACCATCGAATTTTTGCGCCGGGGAGTTCAAGTGGTGGAAAGAAGTACCCTCGACAATATTCTTGCCGAAGTGCGCCGAACCGAAAACGGCTATTACAACAATGATCTGTCCGATTTGGAAGTACTCCAGCAAATCGGCCGAATCACCGAGGTCGACTATATCGTTTACGGCGAAATTGAAGGATACGACCCGGACACCATTCGACTGATGCGCAGCGATTTCGGAAGTCGGAGCCCATGGTTCTATTTTGCATACGCGCGAATGTCCCTTCGCATTTTTTCGGTGAGCACCGGCGAAGTATTCTGGTGGGGGAGCAGTGAATCCGCCACCCGCGCCGCCAAGGGCGACTATGTTCGACTGATGGATCACCTGCGAATGACCGCGCGGCTGGCCGCCGAGTCCATGATGAATGTCAATTTCAATACACACAACGCGCGGTACAAGAATCGAAACATCCCGCCCTTCACTGCCGGTACGGCTACGCTTGTACCCAATTCCCCCGTCGGCGCCGCGCCGGCAGCCCCACCGATTGCCCCGGCCCCTGCGTCGTTGCCGTCACCACCGCTCACCGCACCGGCGGCCGAAATACCGCCCGCATCGCCACCGGCATCCCCGGCGGTATCGACCGACACGTCGGCTGCGCCGATTGCCCCCGCTCCGGCCGTTGGAACACCTGCTCAACCGGCCGCGCGGGCTCCTTCCTGTTCACGAGATATAGACTGCCCCGGCGATCTCATCTGCAACGGGGGCGCCTGCATAGCGCAGTAAAGCAATCCGGTGAATGCCGCAAAACAATTCGAACGTGTCGTAATCTGCTCGACGTCTCTAAAGGTCCAGACGATACACGCCGTTTTCGAGAGGGCCGCGGGTATCGGTGGGTTTTCGAGCGCCGAAATACACCGCATCGTCATCTGCGGTTAATCCGATGATGCAGTCCTGTCCTTCGAGCAGCAGCGTCACTGTGTCGGTCGAGGTATTCAGCTGAGCGATGTCGGTGGGTGCGCAACCGACTTTTGATTTGACCAGGAAATACAGGTTGTCACCTTGTAAAAACAGCTCCGAAAGATTGGGCTGAAAGCCGGAAGTCGCGGTGAACAGCGGTGTCACGTCTGTTCCGTCATGTCTCATTTTCGAAATCGATTCCCACGGGCCGACAAAATACAGCCAGTCATCATTGGCGGAGATTTCAATAATCATTTCCGGCGCGGTGTATATTTGCTGCGCCGTACCGGTCGCTGCATCCGCCGCATACAATTGCGTATCTGATGCGTAAAAAATCGTATTCCCGACAGCCGCTATGGGCATGATGTAGTGATTGGCGCCGGTTTCCTCGTTCAGGGTTACCGTACTTCCGCCATCTGCCGATGCGGTCACCAGCGCACCGTCACTTTCGCGCAGCCAATACGCACTGCCGCCCAGGGTGGCGAACTGATGCACATCGTCTGAAATCATCGATACCCCATCGGTCACCTCGCCCATGTACAATTCCGTATATACCTGTACCGCCAACACACCTTGCGCCAAGCGAACATAATTGATTGCCGAACTAAATGATTCGAGTACACTCGCGTTCGCTCCGGTCACAGTCATTGTCTGCAATTCTCCATCATTGTTCCCTATAAACAACGCGCTTCCATCCGAGGCGATGCCGTTCACATTGATCGCGGCCGAAATTTGCACCGCACCATTCAACCCGGAAAGAACTACACCACTATCAGAATCGTCAGTATCGCCAGACGAATCCGTTCCATCGACATTCTCATCGACAGCGCTGCGAGGGCCGACATCTTCATCTGTTTTGCATCCGGTAACCCCACCCGCCGCAAAACAACACAACGCGATCCATATCGAAATTCTATATTTAACCATGCTCGGTTTACTTTCATCGACATTTGTCGGATTCTGCCCCGTTTTCAAAAAAACCATTGAAGAAAGGCGAAATTCAGTGAGGCATTTTTTTGCACCCGTTTACACGTGGAAACCGCCGGTTACAATCCGACCTCAACACCGAAGGTTCCCATAATGTTCATGTAGCGCTCGGCGTAATCAAAATCTTCGAACGGTTCATCATCATCCGGTGCGAAATTGTTAATCAAATCCATCTGCCAGCTGACGCCGAATGCCAGTACAACACGGCCGATAGGAATACCGAACCCGAATTGAATGCGTGGGTCCAGATTGAATTTTCGATAGTAGTCCCAATACTCGTCCTCAACATCTTCTTCACCTTCGTCACTGATGCCCTCGGACTCGTATTTGTATTTCACCTTACCGGCCAGCTCGATACTCGGCACCAAATCCAGGCCCAATCGAACCACTTTCCCGAATCGAAAGCGCAGCCCGATGGGAAATTCCAGGTGTTTGAATTTCCACCATTCTGTATATCCTTCATCTTCATATTTCCATCCCTTTCCCACAATCGCCATTCCCACATGAAGCCCGACCGCACGGCCGAAAAAGTGGTTGAAATAAAATTCGCCGCCGCCGGCGAATCGAAAGCTGAGCGCATCCGTATCCCCCACATCGTCTCCGGTAAACAAAATTCCACTTCCGCCGAGTAACATTCGCGCGCCCAAAAAGCTGGAATACGTTTTCGGCCCGAGCGGCGCGGGAGAAGTCGGGGCGCCCGCAGGGGGCGGTGCGACAGGGGCAGGGGCGATGGGTGGCGGAGGAGGCAACGGTGCTGAGGTCGCTGCAGCCGGTTGCGGTTGTACGGCGGTTGCCGGCTGTGCCGCAGGCGTTGGTTGAGCCGGCGTCGCTTGAGGTTGCGCGGGCGTCGCCTGAGGCTGGGTCCCGGGAATCGGCGGTGGTTGCGTGGGGTCGGGTTCACTTCCCGGAATCGGCGGAGGGGTTTGGGCCACCGCCGTACCGGCAGCAAGCAATACGAATACAACGATAAGTGTTAAAATTTTCATGTTACATCCTTTCCCTGGTCGTCTTCTGAATCAGTCCTTCATCGCTACAATCTTTACGGCGTTGTTTTGGCAATCGCGGATGCAAACGGCTCTACCGCGCGACACGGGGTCCAAGCGTCCATTCCCTCTTTCCACACATGGGTGTCGCCAGTGACTACTCCATGCTGAATTTTAGACAGCATCTCTGTTGTGGTGAACGTCCCCACGCTTTTCCCATCTTGTACATACCTCCAAATCTTCGGTTCATCGGCACAGGTGAACTCCCCAATTTGCGAACAGGGCTGCCAATTCTGCATACCCTCTTTCCACATCAACGTTTCCGGTACGATGCGTTTCTGTTGAATCATTTCAGATACTTCTTGGGCGCTGTACGGGCCGCTGTTTTTTCCGTCCTGCACAACGTTCCATATTTTCGGCGCCGCTACGCAACTGATGTCTTCGATCTGTTCACACGGCAGCCAGTTCGACATACCCTCTTTCCACATTAGCGTTTCCGGTAAAATGCTTCCGGCGTTGACCATGGACGCTACGTCAGCAACACTGAACGGCCCTGTGGCTTGGTCGTTTTGAACCACCTGCCATATTTTGGGTTCCGCGGTGGGCGTGGGAGTCACTTGCGCGGCAACGGGTTCTGCCGGGGCAGGGGCCATTATGGTGGTCGAACTGTTCGGCGCCACGCCGCCATTTTTAACAATTTGAAGCGCCAGCTGATCTGTAGCCGCACGAATCGCCGCCACCACCGCCTTGGCGCGATTCACATCCTGAACCCGCTGTATCCCCAGCATGGGCGCCCAAACAAATGCCGGAATCGAAAGGATCATGAGCGGAAAAAACCACGCCGCATGTTTGCCCGGTGGCCGCATGCTGGTTTCTCCCGTTCCAGCGCTTGTCCCCGATGTAATGGTCACGGTGGATTCAGTGCCGCCCCAGATGGGATAAATAATCATATCGCTGATTTGAATATTCGCGGTCGTTTCGTCGACAGAAACGCGATTCACCGTGACATGCTGGTAGTGCTTTTTGAGCGAACGTTCCAACTCCGATTGGATAACCCCCCCGATATCAATCAACGCGAACGTAAGTTTCGCATTTCGATTGTGGTTGGGTTCATTTTCATACATATTTTTCAGCTCGGAGGGTATGTCCTGTCCCGGAATCGGTGCCAGTGGGCATGCACCGGATTTATGCCCCATCGCTTCATCTTCCGGGGTGTCTTTCAACAACACACAGCCCATATTGTCGGGAACAGCCAAGGTTACCGTAATTGAGTCCCCAAGAGGGGAGGACCCCTCCACCGGTGGAGTCACCGGCCCGTCCTGCGCCTCCTGAATATTCAAATTTTCCTGTCCCTCGGTCATACTCATTTGCCGAATGGCGGGACCGCACCCCAATAAGGACGCCGCCATCACAACACATATAAATTGTTTCCATTGTCGGACCATTGTCACCTCCGCTTACTCTGTCATCTCAATTGAATACCGTTCGCGTCACTTACCGTAGGAATCCGACGAATAGTAATAGTAGTCCTCAATGCAGGCATTCATTTCATCAAGATGATAGCTGCATCCGCCGCAGTTATCGCTGGTCAATTCGTCGGAACACTTGAACCAGTTGTATATATACTTTTCACATTTTATCGCTTGCATCTCGTAAAGCATTTCTTCGCACCCGTCGATGGCGTCATACAGGTTCGACGCCTCACCATCGGTAACAAAATAGCAGCCCAGGTCGTAGTAAGCCGTTATTTTTTCTTCGCAGGTGGGCTCGTCATCCAGAAACATATCGCAGCCGCCAATCAGCAGTGAACCCGTTATGAAAAATGCGGCAATCCTATTTCGGAAAAAATCCATTTTCATACTACCACCTCCCCGTCAGCGTCAGACCGAATTCATTTTGCCCAACGGCCGGCAGCAACGCCACTTTCTGCTCCGCTTTATCCGGCGCCGTGGCCCACATGATAATTCCCATGGTCATAAAAGTGAGCCCCGAAATATAGCCGGTCCACATTAGTCCGGTAAACGCCCTTGCTCGGCTTTCGTCGTCACTTCGAAATGTCTTGTTGTATTCATTCGCCGCGCTCAACGCCACCCCGGTGGAGATGCCGCCGAATCCGGCCAGCGCCAATCCTGACCAGAAGAACACATGTCCTGCGGCAAGTCGTTTTTTACGCGTGGTACTTGAATTGTTGTCCAAAGGTGTCGGCGACTCGGTGTTCTGATGCGGACCTTCCACCTCCGGTTGCGCTTGCTGAATCGGTTGTGCCATATTTGTGTTTTCTACGGGCGCAGATACTTGAGGCAAAACCGCCGTAGACGTCACCGGAGAGGCGGCGCCTTCCGTTCCAGGAAGCGGTGGCAGTTCCAAACACTGTTTACCCGTACTGTCGGCTTGATATCCGGCGTTGCATGTACATCGGGGTGCATTTTCCACAACGGTGCAATTCCCCTGGCCGGAGCAATCCACACCTGTACACGGCCCGATGGGCGCCGAGGGAGACGCAGCCGTCTCGGTGCGTTTAGATACTGCCGGCTGCTTCGTAGACCCCTTCGCAGTCGCCGGGCTGACGCATGCGCCGGATTCGCAAATGCGTTCTCCTTTACAATCCATATCGCTGCGACACTGGGCGTGGGCGTTGGTGCAACACAACAACAGAATTCCAGCACACAGCCATTTCACAGGTGCGTTTGAGTTCATGCTCAATTCTCCATCTTGATTTCGTCAACTGACGTATAAATTTCCTTTGAGGATGCAACTCAGCTGTTTTATTTTCAAGAAAAAATTTGATTCACGCACATGTCTTTCATTGCCCGGGGCGATAAATAGTGAGATATTCACAACTAAATAAATTAAGTTAACCCGCTTTCCAAAAAAGGAGAATCTATGCATCGCATTCTGATCTTGATTTTGTTCTTTCTTGTAATGACGCTTGGCGTTTCCTGCGGAAACGATGAATCAGACGACGATGACCCCCCCGCGGATTGGAGCGCATGGGAAGAGACGTGTGATGAAGCGCTGGTAGGCGACCTTGCCGCCGGCACCACTTGGCATTGGCAGCTCACCGGCGACATTGATCACTCGGTGGATGTTCACATGTACGATGTGGATTTATTCAACACCGCTGCCGATGAAATCGCCCTGCTTCAAGCAGAGGGACGCGTCGTTATCTGTTATTTTTCGGCGGGCACCTGGGAAGACTGGCGTCCGGATGCGAATCAGTTTGATACCGCTGCCATCGGAAAAACCATGGAAGAATGGGATGACGAAAAATGGCTGGATGTTCGCCATGAAAGCACGCGCACGATGGTGGAGGCAAGGCTGGATATGGCCGTAGCGAAAGGCTGCGACGGTGTGGAGCCCGACAATATGGACGGCTATGTCAACAGCACCGGATTTGATTTGTCGGGAATCGACCAACTGAATTTTAATCGCTTCGTGGCGCTGGCCGCCCATGCCCGAGGGTTGTCGGTGGGCCTGAAAAACGACGTCGATCAGCTGGACGCGTTGGCGGGCTGTTTTGACTGGGCATTAAATGAAGAGTGTTTCGCCTATGATGAATGCGACCTCTACGCCCCGTTTGTAAGCGCCGGGAAAGCGGTATTTCACGTGGAATATGTGGATGACATCGAAGACGGTCCGTCTCTGGCGGACGATGTTTGCGGCGCACCGTCTATTGAAGGATTCTCCACGCTGGTCAAAGACTGGGATCTGACCGAATGGTATTGGGATTGTTTGCCCTGACAACAAACCACCACGGCGTAAAAATTGCCATTGTCGACCCGCATCCGGTACAATACAAGACGCGTCTGTTCTGAAACTACGGCAAACGATTATTAAAGCGGTTTGAAAAGCGGAATTTTTTTGGTAAAGCAGGCGTCGAAAAGTTCGACCGCGTTTACAATGAGAGTGTTTTACAATGAATAAACAACTAACCATTATCGCCGCTGGGGTTATCGCGTTCGCGGCGATTTCCTGCGGTGTGAAACGATACGACGAACCCGCCCGTTGCGAAGATTTGTCGATGTCATTTTACAACGAACAGGAACCGGGCACCATTACCGACGAACAGCAGGCGGCGGTGGAACGATTTGTCTCTTTGCAGGGAGAGTGGCTGACCACGTTTTCCTGTATCGGTCAAACGGACCAGGAAGCCCGGATTATTATTTCTGAGGCGTTGCAGACCAATGTGGAGCTGTACGAATTCACTGAAAATACCGAGTGTGAATTTTTCGGTAAGGCGGTATTCGAAGCACAGGTAATCGACAGCGGTGACATTGATTTGGACGACCAGACGTTCACGATGACCGCGGACCTTATAATTCCGACAGATTCGGGAGGCAATCTGCTCGAAGCCAACGCCGAATCGCAGTTGTCTCAATACGACGATATGCAGTCGTTCAGCTTTCGCATCTTCATCAATGAAAGCGGTGAGTTCGTTGCCGCCAAAGAAGCCACATACACATCTGAAGAGTCGGGGACCATCACCATTACCCAAACCAACGAATGCTACATGACCGATTGGATTGCCCAATAACCGCGTCAACCGACACCAAATCGGCGAATAGTAGGAACCACATGTTAGATTTAACACGAAACCGACGCAGCACGCGTAAATTTACAGACCGAAACGTACCCGGGGAGCTGGTCGCATTGCTTCAGGAAGCGGCGCTGCGCTCGCCCACCTCAAAAAACAATCGTCCCTGGGAATTCATATTTGTTGATGATTCAGAACTTTTGAACCGATTGTCTGAATGCAAACCCCACGGCGCATCGTTTCTGAAACACGCCCCCCTGGCGGTGGTCATCGCCGCGGATGCGTCAAAATCAGATGTGTGGGTGGAGGATTGCGCCATTGCCGCCATCACGCTGCAGTACGCGGCGCAGTCCTTTGATTTGGGCAGTTGCTGGGTGCAGGTACGCAAGCGACAGCACGAATCCGGCGAGCCGGCCGAAGACGCGGTAAAAAAAATATTGGGGTTGCCGCAATCCCTTCGTGTGGCATCGATCATCGGCATCGGCTACCGCGCCGAACACCGAAGCCCGGTGCCCGCGGAAAAACTGGAAACGCACAAAATACATTTCAACCGATACCAGTGATGTACCCACTGCAACAAAGGTAACGCATAAAGCCATGCATCCGAGACTCGCAGAAAAATTGATGACCGCCGAAGAGGCCGCCGAGCTGATTGTGGACGGCGATGTAATCGGCGCCAGCGGATTTACATTGTCGGGATATCCCAAAGCGGTGGCGCCGTTCATCGCGGCCAAAGCCCGACGGCTGCACGCCAACGGCGAGCCGTTTTCGATTGCCCTGTATACCGGCGCCAGCACCGGCGACGAAATGGACGGGGAACTCACCCGCGCCAATGCTCTGTCGCACCGGATTCCCTATCAATCGCATCCGGACCTTCGCAACGCCATCAATACGGGCGCAGTTGAATTTTCAGACCTGCACTTATCTCATGTGGCTCAATACGTTCGTTCGGGTTTTCTGAAGAAACCCACCGTGGCATTGGTGGACGCTGTGGATGTGACCCCCGAAGGGCATATTTACCTCTCCACATCGGGGGGGTCCACCGCAACGTACCTGATGATGGCCGATAAAATCATCATCGAGCTCAACGCATACATGGGGGAGGGTTTCAAAGGATTCCACGACATATTCATTCCCAAGCCGCCGCCCATGCGGGAGCGGATACCGATTTATAAAGTGGATGACCGCATCGGAATGCCGTACGTGGCGGTGCCCCCCGAAAAAATTGCGGCTATTGTGCAGACCAATGCCCCGGACGGAACACGCCCCCTGAAGGACCCCGCCGATATCGACCTGACCATCGCCGGGCACCTGGTGGAGTTCATTAAGCACGAACGCGCGCAGGGACGCCTTCCCGAGGGCCTGCCGTTTCAATCCGGGGTCGGCAATGTGGCCAACGCGGTGCTGGGCACCATGGCGAAAGATCCCACATTGGGTTCGGTTTGTCTGTACACCGAAGTGATTCAGGATTCGGTGTTTGATCTCATCGACTACGATAAACTCATTTTCGCCTCGGGCACCGCGCTGACGTTGTCCATTCCGGGTCAGGAGCGGGTGAAGCGCGAAATGGATATGTTCAAAACCAAAGTGCTTCTCCGCCAGCAGGAAATCTCAAATCACCCTGAAATCATTCGACGGCTCGGTACCGTGGCTATGAACACCGCCCTGGAGTTCGATATTTTTGGAAATGTGAATTCGACCCATGTATTGGGAAGTCACATGATGAACGGCATCGGCGGTTCTGCGGATTTCACGCGAAATGCATATCTGCCCATTTTCATGAGTCCGTCCGTTGCCAAGGGCGGGGCGATTTCATCGGTGGTGCCTATGGTGAGCCATGCCGATCACAGCGAGCATTCCACCAAAATTTTCGTGACCGAACAGGGGCTTGCCGATGTACGCGGTATGGCTCCGGTCAACCGGGCCCGACACATCATTGACCGCTGCGCCCACCCGGATTACAAACCGCTGCTGAAAGAGTATCTCGAATACGGATTGAAACACGCGCCCTCCAAGCATACCCCCCAAGTACTCCGTCGTGCGTTTGAATTCCATCTGCGCTACGAACAGACCGGCAGCATGCTGCCCAAGTAAGGATTCCTCATGGGCACCTCGTCATTTTTAGTCAATCTGGCCGGATGGATTCCGGCGGTGGTGTTTCCGTCGGCGACGGGATGGCAGCTGTTTAAAATTGTAAAAAGCAAAAACGCCGCCGGCGTGAGCGTGCTCACCTGGCTGCTCTTCGGCATCGCGAATATCGGCTTGTACGTGTACACCGAAAAATTCGGTTCGTTTCAATCGATATTCGGGTTTCTGGGCACCGCGATGCTGGACTTTCTAATTGTGGGAATTACCATTTATCTGAGACCCAAAAAACACACGTGAGAATCGCATTTCGGGGGACCATTGTTTTTTAAAAAATCCAAAAAGCCGATTGGACATCGAAAACGCGAGGCCTACGTGCTGGTGTTTGTTGCTGTATCCTTTTTTATTTACGGTGCCGCGAGCCTGTACTTTTTTCTTCACCCGGATGCAGATCCCCTTGCGGCACGCCCTCCCTCGGACGGCCGCGCGCTGCTGATTCTGGCGGCCTTTTTCTGCCTGTGGGGCGCATTCGGATTGCTTACCAAACGATCTTTCACAGGTAGACTTTTCAGCGCACTGATTCTCGCGGAGGCTGCGGTGGTCGCGCTCTGGCGGTTGCTCTTCACGAACGCCGCACCCTGGGCATTGCGTCTTTCCGGCGCCGTCGAAGGATTTATCTGTTTCGGCGTCCTCATCGCACTCATGGCGGCTGTCCGCAAAGGCGCATCTATCTGGCGATAGGTGCATCCACAAACCGCGCGCTTCCCCAGACCCGTCCCGAAACGGTCTCTCAGATTTCAACTTACCAAAGATGAGTACAATATGATGTCAATTTGGCAATTCAGACAAAAATTGTATGATCAAAATGGGCATCAAATACGACATTACCGTGTAAATCGGTCATTTTTTCTACGACATGAATTGGGTGAAGCGATACGATGTCAGTTCGGTGCGTAACAGTAATGCCCCCTTGGACCTCGTCCCTATTGGGCTATTGGGCCCCTTCATCGTTTTCTATTTCATTCAAAGCCCTTTGCAGCCGGTGGGCGCCGGGGAAGAGGAAAAGGAAGCCTAAGCTGGTTCCGATGAGGCTGCCGGCGACAGAGTAGGTGATTACTCGATTGCGCATAATGACGTCTGAGTAGGGTTCGGCCACGGCGGCTTCCAGGTTTTCTCCTCCTTCGATGCCTTGCGGGGCGCAGGCGCACATCTCCCGGTTTTTCCAGAAGAAATACCAGTATGCCCCGATGCCGCCGATGAATCCTCCCAGTATCGCCGCAATACCGATGGCTACGATGAAATGTGAAAATTGATTTTTCATAATACTCCACAGATAAGAGGGAGCGAGACGTGAAAGCGTGGCAATTTCTATCGTTATTTTTATACACTCTTTTCGGGTATATTAGATCGCGTTGCCGATGGTGAACAAGCACCCTCTAGAGCGGCGACCGGTTTCAATCCTTGCTGCAATCGCAGCAATCCGGCATCTTTGGGCTGTGGTCTATCTGTCCAGTGCGCCCGTTATTACCAAACGGTTTGAACCAACACCTTGAACCGTGTTATGACATGGGCATCAGAACATTATCGGTGCATCCACTTTTTAGAAGGAGAAGACCATGCCGGATAGTCATCAGTCTGTCAGTTACACACTCGGAAACTATCTCAGCATTACCTATAAGGGGCTGGGAACATTCGTGGAAATCAAAAACCTCCACAACGGCGAATACCTATGGCTGGACCCTTGGATTACCGGTGCATATCCCGTTGCCAAAGATTCCCTGCAAAACAACACCATTCGCAATTACCTCGTCAGGAATAACGCTGCCGAAAAGCTGAAAGGCATTCTGGTTTCGCATGCGCACGGCGACCACTTCGCCGACGTGCCTGAAATTCTGGCGCAGCTGGGCAGTGCCTCGCGCCCGGCCGACGTGTACGGAGATGCGAACGTACAAAGTCTGATTTGTCAGTACTTCTCGGCAGACCCGCGCTATCGCGACAACTATCGATTCTACGCCGACTTCACCAACGCCGATTTTACCCGGCGGGAGCTGACCCTGTGGGGAAACGTGCAGAACCGCACCGACCGCATGAACTACGGACTGGTTCACGATCTGGAAAAAGCCGACAAAAGTTTCAACGCCCCTGTCTTCGCCGATCCGTCTCATCCGATGTACTTCTTTTTGAAAGTCACGCCGATTCGCTGGCGCCATTCGCAGGTTCCCGAAGTGATCCTCGGTGCGGACAGAGATTTATCGCGGGAGCCCGGGCTTCGAACCCAGTACGTAACCGACGTTCAGAACACCACCTGTCCCAAATTGCATCTGTACGGATTTGTGTTTGATTTGTATCGCATCAACAACGGAAAACCCCAGCGTCGGGCCTGCTTCGCCATGATTCCCGGGCCCAGACCTGAGCGCACACAGGACTGGAAACTGTTTTATCAAAAAGCCGGCAAACGCAAGGTGCCGTTCCATTACTTCCTGTACGTGCCCAGTTCTGTGGATTTTATTCACGGCAATCTGCATTTGGACGGGGTCACCTCACGCTCCCTGACCGTTGATGGGAGTGTATCTAAAATTTTTCACACCGCGGACGGCACCCAGTGAGGTGGGTCGATGGGATGCAACTGAAGCAATTCTTATGTGCACCGTTGATTTTCGTGTTGTGGTTTGTTGCGCCTTTCGCGGCCGCGCAGGTGGATGACGGATTGACCGATGACTTCTTTGACGAACCTTTCGATGACACGGATACCACCGACGAAGACGCAGACAAAATTGATACAGACACATCTGACACCGCACAGGGCGATGAAGAAAAAGGCGCTTTCGACACATCATTCGACGACGGCTTCGACGGTACAGACGGGGACTCTTTTTTTGAAGAAGACACCGATTCGGCCGAACTTCCCGATCCGGACAGGTTGTGCAGAACCTTTCGTACCGACTACGTCGAAATCCTTTCTGATGATTCGAGCCTGCCCAGCGCGGGGCACCACACCTATCCGTATGTGTGGGTACGGTGGGAGACAAACGGCGAATTGAGTGACGTGATTTCCCAGTGTTGCCGACTGGCCGACGATGCTGCGCCCCGTTGTGAGCGACGCGCCCAACCGAAAAAAGAGTCAAACAGCGCTGGCCAAACCGCGCTCGATGCATCTTCACTCTACGAATATTTACTTCCGTTCAACGATGAGGCGACCACCGAAAATTATCGTCACCGGCTGCGTGTCAATCTACGCGCGAATCTGAGCCACAATCCCCTGCGCCGAAACGGACTGTGGGGAATGGACATGGATATCACCGCGTCGATGCTGGGGCAAAGTGAAGAAGCCATGGAAACGGAGCCGTTCTACCTGCACATGGGGTCGCTGGCAGGGTTCGGCGCATGGCGCTGGTTACCCGGGGTGCGCAATCGCAAAGCGGGTATGGAACTCATCGGCCGCCACCATTTCGGATTGAACGTACAGGCCGGTTTGATTCGTCAACCCGTGTACTACGCCGTTACTTTCGACGACATGCCCGTCTACCGATTTTACGGACGCCCCGTGCCGTATCTCACGCCGAACGCCTATCGAAACTATCAACCGTTCAGCTCGGGGTTGCTCGCCCGTGTGGGCATGGAAGGACGCACTCGATTCGGGGGCACTGTCGAATCCAATAACTTTTTCACCCTGCCCATTCAGAATGCCCATGTGCTCGGCCTGGATATTAACAGTCGGGTGGATTTGTTCGCCGCATCGTTCGCCGCCCGCGATGAACTGACACCGATAGACTATCCGGTTTTTATTCGCTATGCGGCTCGCCCCGGCGAAGAAACCAACGGCGGCTTGGTGGTGGCGCCCAAAGTGAACATCGGCGCATTGACCAAAGTGGACACCCTGCGCCTGCACGTGGGATACAGCGGTGAATACTCGATTCAACCCAATGACATTACCAATGCAGACGGGCGCTTCGAATCGCGCTACCGCCGAAACACCGGCTTTTTGTCACTGGCCATGCACTTTCTTGATCTGTTGGTGAGCTTCACCGCACACAAGGAATTTCTCACCGTGTCCGCCGCTTCAACCGACTTGGCGTCACCCCTCTTCCGAAGCAACCTTCTCCACAATTATCTGGCTTTTCACCTGTTTCAGGTTCTGGCCAAACAGAATCAGAATCTGGACCGCTACCGTCATGCGCTGAACATCTACGGCGAATATCTGTTTCATCAATCCGACGACTCCGCGGAAAGCGCGTTTCAGCGTGCCCGGTCCGATACCACACACGCATTTTCGATGGGTCTGTTTTCGGCGCTCCCCCTTTACCCCAATCGGCGGATTCTGGCCACACGCCCCCGAGGCGTGACCATCGATTTTATCGGCGACATCCGCGCCGGCGTTATTCAGTCCAATTGGGATATGTCTTTTATTCTCGGCTTTAAGATGGCGCCCTATTGAAAAACTATTTGTCAGTATTCAGTGCTTTGGTGAGTTCTTTGATCAATGCGTCGTTAGCGTTGGATTCATCGGGGAGTCGGGTTGGGTCCCAATACAGCGCAAACGCTTTTTCGTGGTAGGAATGATAGGTCCAGTGAATGTTGGCGTCTTTCAGCAGCGCCAGCATATCGGCCACCCAGCGCTCGCCCCCGCGGTTGTCCTGAAAACTATCGGAGATGGTTCCCCATTCTCCCAGGAACAGCGGAACATTGTGTCGTTTGCCCCATTCCAGATAGGCATCGAGCTCCTGGGCGAGAAACCTTTTGTCCCACTGGTGAAGCGGCACCTGGGCGCTCGAAATATCGAGGCGAACCTGACATCGCGTATGCGCAGCGATATTCTCGCCCTTCATCCATCCGCCGGCGCGATAGCGTTTGCCTTTTTCGAGTTTCACCTGATAAATTTCAGCGCCCAAATTGCAGTCGCCCGTATTACCGCTGATGCTGAGTGCGGAATTGTCGCCGTGGCCGCTTTCCTCAAACGCCGCTTCGCCCGCCCCGCCCGGATTCCAGAAATACCAACCCCGTTTGGTAACCAGGTTGATGGTGCGCAGGGTCTGAACCATTTTGCCGGCTTCATCGACTTCTTCAATCACCACATCGTCAAAGTAGGCTTTGCCGTCATTGCTGTTGCAGGCCAGTGTGGGTTTCCCAAGGGCCATTCGATCATTTGTTACATGAAACGGCGCGCCTTCATAATAGGTCCAATCGCTGTCCCCCGCCGGCAAGGTGGGGCTGGAGAAGGTGGCGGTTTCCCAGTCGGTCAGAAACCATTCCACGCCCACACGACTCTCATCAGGCCAACGGGTGTCCAGCGCGGCAAAGTCGACCCACGGTGCACCCTGGTGCGTGAAGTGGAACGGTTTGTAAAAATGAAACTCATACACCACATTGGGGTCGTCCACCAAAAAGAAGTTGCGCGCGGCGTCTTCTTTCCAGTCGCCGTCCACACCGTTGATGCGTTCAATGAAAAAGATGTGATACGGGTCGACTTTTCGTACTTCCGCAACAATGCGACCGGCCAGCTCGTGCCACTGGGTGCGGGCTTTACTGACCACCGGCTCGTTCAGGAAGTCAAGACCGGCAACCATGGGTTCGTCTTTGTACCTTTCGGCAATGGCCTTCCAAAGATTGATCAATCGCTTTTGAGCCGACGGATCATCCCACAGCGCTTTGCCCTCACCCAATGATTGATACCCGCCCGGCGGCACATGCATATTGAATATCAGATACACGCCATGCGCTTTTGCCCACGTCACGTTGTCATCGAGCCATTTCCAGCCCGCTTCCTTGTACTGCCCGGGCGCCGCATCGCTCTCAAAAGATTTGTAGTTCAGATAAAAGCGAACCGTGTTCATTCCCATTTTTGCGATGCGCTCAAAATCCTTTTCGTTGTGATGCAAGCGGGGGTCTTCGTCGTCGTCCCACACATTGTTGCCGAATGCCACGCCGCGTAGAATCACTTCTTTGCCGCTGCCGTCCACCACTTTGCTGCCGTCCACCCGCAGCATTTTCGGATTGTCACACTGGGGAACGCTTTTGGTTGTTTTCACCTGGCCGGGCAAATCATCTGCACTCGGAGGTTCGGGTTGGGGGGGCATTTTAAAATCATCATCCACGTTGTCGGCGCTGCCGATGGTCATGGTGGGCACATTGCCGCTCCCCGACGATGCCGGCGTGCCGCCACACGCCAACAGCAATCCGCTGATGACGCCGATCATCACATAAAAACCTGTCTTTCGAATCATTTGCCTTCCCTTTCCGTTATATGGGTAAATATCACAGTCGCTAATAAAGTGAGTATCACATCAAACAATAAGCTCAAAAAAGCGCGGAGAACGCGAAGGCAAACCTGCCTTGCATTAACTGACCAGACTGGTCAACTCAATTATTTTAAATTACGTTACTCATTGATAAAGCTATTAATTTCAATACATTATAGATTGACAAGGTTTGGCACTGAAGGGGGCATCTACAATTCAGTTATTCAAATATAACGTTTTTTAGTGTCACCTTGGCAACTGTGATTTTTTCAGCGTCATTCGGCGCTTCCATCGCGAGGCAAAAACGGTGTACTTCAGGACGAACCGCCGGATAATTATCCAATGGTATCTTTACCCCGGCTACCGATGGGTAGCGAAGCACCCGCTGCTGAACATCTTTTTCTTGTTCCAGTTTAAACTGAAGCTCAGCGGCTTTGTCGACGGATGTAAAATTCACTATTAAATTTTCGTACTTATTCCCTTCAACGCGATTCAGATTCCAACAATAGCCTGCCCAGGATTCAGGAGCCCGCTTTTTTGGGCGTACTTTAAAAGTCAGATTAAACTCCCCAGTCTCGGTTCGAGTCATGTTGACATCATTTCCACTGGACTGAATCGGAAAATGATCACTAACACGATCTGGAATTACAACAAGCGGTTCAACAGGTTGCTGCGGAGCATCATTGGTGACTTGCTCCGTTTGCTCCGAAGGGTTTGCTGAATCAACACTAGATTCGGTATCACGGAGCTGGTCTTCATCTGTTTTTGTATCTGTGTCGACTACGCTAGAAAATTCAGTTTCACTCGCTGTGTCATCCGTTTGCGAGGGTGCCTTGTTGGCAGCACCACACGAACTCAGAAGCGACATCACAACAATGAAAATGCCAACATTACGCATATTGAATCTTTTCATTCACCGTCTCCTTCCATTTTTTTGTGAGATATACACGTGCAAAGAATTTGTTTGTTGCTCGACAAAGTCGTATTCCAGGTTTCGCCGGGATTCCAGCTTCGTAACATATTAGAAATAGATGCCTGGCAAGCAGCATTGGCTTCTTTGGGTGAAATCGATTCGTCGGAAGTTTTGCTCCATGAGGCTTTTTCACAACGAAAAATTACTTTTTGCTTATTTGTACGCGATGCCTTTTGGGCTTCATTTCTCACTTTCGGCGATTCGTCTGTTTCCTCAACAAACGAAATCAATGATTCCGCAAATTCATAATCAACCACTTGCAACAAGCGAACTGCTCGCGCGCGCTTCTCTTCATCCGAACTAAGCAGCTGTTCAGCAACGATTCCCACGAGCGTTAATTGCTGTTCGCGTACCGCCAATTTTTCGCTCAGCTCCAAATCCATTAATCTTAGAACTTCATCATTCTTGGCAATCTCTTTTTTGAGTTTAAGCATTGTTGCATTGTGGAGATTAATTTGTTCCTGTTGCTTCTCTTCAAATTTGTGCTGCATTTCGGCAATCTTGCTATCTTGATGAAGCCCCATCAGTCCAACCGCCGCACCGATGATCGCTGCTGCTACCGTGGGGGTAAGCACCCAAATAAAAAGACGCTTTCCAACTGACTGACTCATAAATTCTGGTTCCTCCTCGTCGATTTTTCGCGATGAATTTGGAGACATAGTCGTCATTCCTTTCTAACCCGCTCAACTCGGATCTGCTCTAGTTAAACGCATGAACAACGAAACTGAGAGGTCTCATTCTTGCAAATATTGCCCCGATTTTTTAAGAATGTGAAAATAGCATTCAATTCAAAAAAAATGCATCCGAATCTCAAAAAAAAACCAGACAAGCGTGCGACCCATCCGTAGAAATTCATAAAGGGTTTGGTCGCTATCAGTTCGAGATATAAAAGATGAACCGGATAATTATTCGAATAGCAGGCAGTAGGGGCGGGTGATGGCAGCGGCCAGGTCGTTCATGCTGACATTGCGACTTTTCTGAAACGACTCGCGGCCTTCGAAAAACACCTTTATGGTGGGCACGGTGAACACCTGCGCCTGGGCCGCGAGTTCGGGGAATTGTTCAACATCCACATAAAACAACGCAACCATGGGAAAGGTTTCTCGAATAAACTGTGCCACCTTGGGTTTCAGCACCCTGCACACATTGCAACGTTCATGCGAGTAGTAACACAGACACGCCCTGATCATTCATCACATTTTTTTATGTACAGAAAATTGGGGAAAAGCATCAATAATCCCCCTTAAAAAGGCTGTCTCTTGATCACATCTCGTTCGCATTCAGGATAATCCTGCCTGCTGTGCAAGTAAATAGCCATTTACCATCGCCTGCAACCTC
>JAFGXQ010000148.1 GCA_016936575.1 Deltaproteobacteria bacterium | reverse complement strand
TTTCAGGTGGACATATGAAACTCCCGCACCCGCAAACATAAGGGCTGAACACCGTCAAATACCTATTCCGGGACGGAAACTACCTAATATGCTACTATATTGTAAATCCTCGCCGTGTCGCAAACAATATAGAACGGTTTTCATCGTTGTCCTTTCTGTTAGGTGGAAATATGTCGATGGATTCAGATCGTACCATAAGGCGATGAATAAAGAATGCAGATAATCTGTTTTTTGAGAACTGAAACAGGTGCACTTTTCGATATGCCGCTTCGAAAACGCGATTGAGACGAGTTTTATTAGAAGATGTCGTAGTGGAGCAGACGACACTCCAGGGCACCGTTCCAGAGGGGGTCGGCGGTCCGGTACTGGAGCCCGACTTTACCGGCGAGAAACTTGGAACTGGTGATGACGTGGGCGCTCATGCCTTTGCCACAGCGTTTCATGGCATTGCCCAGGGCGTTGTATACACCGGCAAGCTGGTTGATGTCCCCCAGTCGTTCGCCGTAGGGGGGATTGGTGACAATCATGCCTTCGTCGAAGACGGGCATGTCCTTTATCGATTGTCGCTTGAGGCGAATCATGTCGTCGGTGCCGGAACCGGTGGCCGCAGCCTGGGCGCGGCGAATTGCGTCGTCGCTAATATCATATCCGACAATGGGGCATCCTTCGACTTCAACGGCACCGGTGCGGGCATCGCTCAATAGGTTGTTCCAGGTGCGCAGCTCGTATGTGGGATGGTTGATGAAGCCGAAACGGCGCCCCAGCGAACCAGGCGCGCGGTTTTGCGCGATAAGGGCGGCTTCCACCAAAATAGTGCCGGAACCGCACATGGGGTCAATCAGCGGCATCTTGCCGTTGTAGCCGCTCATAAGGAGCATGGCCGCCGCGAGATTCTCTTTTAACGGAGCGGGACCGCCGATATCACTGCGATATCCGCGTCGGTGGAGCCGTTCACCGGAGGTGTCCCAGCTGAGAAAACATTCATTGCCCAGGATGCGGGCGCTGACCCTGAATTCGGGATTTTGCAGATCCACATCGGGGCGGCTGCCCACCTTGTCACGAAACCAGTCCACGATGCCGTCTTTTATCACTTTGGATGTGAACTGGGTGTGAATCAGATTGTCGTTTGTGCCCACCGTATCGACAGCAATAGTGGATTGGGCGGTGGTGTGGTCAAGCCAGTTGATTTGGCGAACACCGTCGTATAGGGAATCCTTGTTTTGGGCATCGAATGTGGCGATGTGCCAGAGAATGCGATGGGCCGTGCGGCTCCACAGATTGGCTTTGTAGCATACACTGAGGTCGCCCAGAAAGCTGACACCGCGATTGCGGGTACGTACCTGCTGTGCGCCCAGCGCTTTCAGTTCTGCGGCAAGAATCTTTTCCACCCCTTGAAATGTGGTGGCGAAAAACGATTCGTTTTGTCCGCTTTGCGCGGCGGGTTTTTTCTGGCGTTTGATGACTGCGGTGGAGGCCATGGCTACTTGGACCGTTTCCTTCTCAGCTCGATGGCTGCATTACGTATCACACCGGGAATATCTTTACTTCGCTCCAGAGTACGAAGATCGTTGGGGCGCAGGTGCGTCATGAAGCGGAGCGAGTATTCGACCGGGGTCCGGGGGTTGGTAACGAGGTTTAACTTGACGCTGTATTGTTTGGTCCATTCCCGCTTATTGGCAATGAAACGGACGGCTTCTTCCGGCAGAGATTTGAGCATTGAATAGCGGCGCACCTCGGAGTCGTTAACTCCGGGCGACTTAAGCACCGACATGATCACCAGTTTGTTGGCATCCCGAATGAGAACGGAGCGCTGCGATGCGGAGCCCAGCATGGCGGTTCTGATTTTTTGAGATACCGTCATGTTGCTCAGACTCGCCGACAGCGTACTTACTTTATCTTGGGTTTCCGCATCTACTTCATCATGTTGATCTTTGTCAATGGCGGTCAGCGCTTCCTCGACTTTGTGATCGTCGATGGAGGGGTCGGCTGCGGTTTGTACCGCCTCCTGGAACATGAGGTCATCGGGAGAGGGTTCATCTGAAGCTTCGAAAATGAGTTCACCATCGAGTGCCTTTTTCGCTTCTTCAAAGGCCGGAATTCCCTTGAGTTCGATGCCGTTGCGAATAGCCAGTTCCATTGCGCGATCCACAGATGACATGCGGGAGTGTTTATTGAAATAGAGCGCTTCAATGATTTCGGGATGTCCCAGCAGCCGCGCTTCGTTGGCGCAGATGATTTCGAGGATTTTTTCGGACTGGATTCTTTTGGTGATGTACATAACCGTTTCGGCTGCGGTTGCGTGGTTGAGAACCAGTCGTTCCACGGCGCTTTCTTTTTTTATGAGCAGTTGCGCAAGCCCGTCGAGAACTCCTGGTTGAAGCGGGCCGGAGAGGGTTTCGAGCAGAATGTTGTCAGGTAGTCCGGCCAAGGTAGCGCGAGCTTTATCGCCCAGAGAAGTATCCCCATTGAACGAAAGTGCATACAGCACCGTGATCAGTTCCTTGGGTGGAAGCGGCGCCATGCCGGATGCGGCCATCATTCGGGCGGGTGTAGGCGTATCTGGAGCCAGAATTCGCGTTGCCTGGGGAGAAAGTCCGTCGATTTGTACCGGGTGGTCCATATTACTCATTTCCTTTTTGGTAAAACATGTAAATGTACACCTGTTTCATGAGTTTCGGTTTCAATGTGCCGCTGACTTTTCGGTGTGTTACCGACAACCCGATCACCGGCGATTTGTTGAAATACCACAAGATGCATGAAGACGGGAAAAATTTTTTCATTTGTTTGTTTTCTGTCCGTCGAAGCGGAACGGGCTGTGCTGCGAAGCTGAGATTTTTCCAGAAGAATTGATTGCCTTTCTTACCATCTTCTGGTTGATATGCGCAGGCAATTCACTTACATTGGCCGACGGACGGTGCCATGAAAAAATTTATTTTATCAGAATCTCCTTTTCTCTGTACCCCTTCGCCGGAGGTGTATGTTGCGGCGCAGAACGGCCCTTACCACAATACGATCGATGCGCTTTCCCAAATTGATTTGAGCGCCGTTCGGGGAAAAACCGTGCTGCTGAAACCGAACGCCGGGCGATTGGCGGGGCCGGAATCGGGCATCTGCACCAATCCGCAAGTGGTGGCTGCAGCCATAGATGTGTTTCGGGAAGCGGGTGGAATCGTATCGGTGGGAGAGAGCCCCATCACCGGTGTCAATACCATGGAGGCGTTTGAAATAACCGGAATCGCTGCAGTCGCAAGGGAGCGAAATTGTCCGCTCATCGATATGGATGAACGAAAATTTGTGCCGATCTCTTTGGACGGCACCGCCATCCAGTCATTGAAGCTGTGCCCGGAGGTGATGGAGTTCGATTTGATTGTTTCCATCGCCGTGATGAAAACGCACATGCATACGGGCGTCACCCTGGGGGTGAAGAATATGAAAGGGTGCCTGTGGCGACGGAGCAAGGTGGTACTGCACATGCTGGAGGCCATCGACGGATACGACGATAAGCCGCTCGATATTGCCATTGCCGACATGTCGGGGATTTTGCGCCCCCATTTCACGATTATCGACGGCACCGTGGGGATGGAGGGAATCGGACCGAGCGCGGGTGTGCCTAAACCGCTCGATGTGGTGGTGGTGGGCGCTGATGCGTTTGCCGCCGATGCGGTGGCATGTGCGTTAATGGGAAAACACGCTGCGAATATTCCGCATTTGCGCATCGGCAACGAGCGCGGCTATGGTGAAATAGACATTGATCGGATTTCAGTGTTTCCTTCAAATTGGCGTGATTTTGCGAAATTTTTTGAAGATCCGCCCACAGATATTTCTATCGGATTTCCCGAGTTCGGGATTCTGGACGAAAATTCCTGCAGCGCATGTCAGTCTTCTCTGTTGCTGTTTCTGAAGCGTTACGGCGATGTGATTCTCGATTACCTACCCAAGGATACCCGATATCATTTCGCCATCGGGAAAGGGCATGAGGAGGTTCCGGAGCATACCTACTGTATCGGAAACTGTACCCGAAAATTCAAAAATCTGGGTCAGTTTATCAAAGGATGCCCGCCTGTGGGCAGCGAAATTCTTCGGTTCATCACCGGTAGTCCCTACGTCGATGAAAAGGACGCCAAAGGGGAATAGTGAATCACACCGGGCCGGACATAAATTCGGTTTTCGGACCTGTTTTAGGGGCCCAAATGCAAAAAGTTGAGATTTTTTGCCATAAAAAAGATAAAAATAGTACAGAAGACAGCCCGTGTTCGGGTGCGACAAACTTTTTCTAGTGAAGGACTCGCGAGAAAGGAAAGTGACATCGTGCGATCTCTATTTATAACAGCTTATATTTTATTACTTTTAACAGCGTTGCTGATATCGTGCAGCGGCGGCGGAAAATCGCCGCCGATTCTGTCTGTCGATGGCGATGCGGATAGTGACAGCGACGGCGATACGGATTCCGACAGTGATGCCGATGCGGATAACAACCCCAATATCGGACTGGTTTGCACCCCTGAAAATGCCGCCCAGGTCTGCGGCGGATTGTACTGTGTGGATGGTGTTTGCTGTGTGGATCAGTGCACGGGAACCTGCGGGTCCTGTAATGTACTCGGAAATGTCGGACACTGTACGCCGGAGTCGGCGGATACAGTGTGCCGCGCATCAATCGGCCCCTGTGACGTGGAAGAAGTGTGTAACGGTTCGTCCGCAATGTGCCCGGAGGATACTTTTTTGCCGGCGGGCTCGGAGTGCGGCGATCAGACCGACAACGATTGTGACAATCCCAATACGTGCGATGCGAACGGCGTTTGCCTGGATAATTTCGAGGTGGCCGGCGGCGACTGCACGGACGCCAGCGGGGAGTGCAAGGTGAACCCCGCCTGCGATGGCGCCGGGCAGTGCACCAGCGCGGAAAATAAAGCAGACGAAACCCCGTGCGGTGATGACACATTGACCGGGTGTGACCACCCGGACTGGTGTATGGGAGGTATCTGTCGGGTGCGCCACGTGCCGGCCGGAACGGCGTGCGGGGATCCGGCGGAGTCCGAGTGTGATTTGCCGGATACCTGCGACGGAGAAGGGTTGTGCGCCGCCAATGTGGTGGAGGCTGAAACCGTGTGCGGTGACCAGACCGAGACCGAGTGCGACCAGGCCGATCAATGCGACGGCGCCGGATTGTGCGACCCGCGATTTATTGCGGACGAAACCGCGTGCGGTGACTCGTTCGATGACGATTGCAATCACCCCGACACCTGTCTGGCGGGAGTGTGTGAACAGAATTTAGAACCGGACGACACCGTGTGTAACGCCGGAAATACGTCAGTGGTGTATCGCTGCTCCGAAGCGGACTGCCTGGCCACGCCGCAGAGTCAGACCGTTGGCTGGACCTGTACCACGGGTGAGTGCACCGAAGTGCTGACACCGGAATGGGTCGATGTGGCGGACGCCTGCACCGCGTCTCAGGTTTGTACGACCAATGAAACATCCTTCGCGGAATGCGTGGAGTGTAACGAGCAACAGCCCAACGAGTGCATCGGCAAGGTGGCCACCGGTTATTATCCGGATGGATATTGCGGCCTCGTGGGCGGGGTGCCCGAATGTGTGTATGACCCGATGGAAGAGGACTGCCTGCAGGATCCCGACGGCAACTTCAATTGTGTTGACGGCGCATGTACTTCCTACACCTGTGAAGCAGGCGAAAAAGACACAACGTTTACCTGGGGCACCGGCGACGAAGGGTGGACGTTGGGCAATTGGACATCTTTGTCTGAATGGCCGTGGCAGAATTCGGGCGCTCCCTATTTGACGTTGGCGATTCCCACCAGCGGTGCAACCGAAGAAGACACTTACCTGATCTCTCCGGAGATGGGACTCTATGCGTGCACCACCGGAACCGCATCGTTCCATATTACAAAAACCGACCAATACGATTCCTGTTCACCGCTGTCCTATCTGGCTCTGGAATGCGGTGCGGATACGGAATGGGAGGAACTGTGGTCAATGAATGAGATACCCGGCACCCACACCAATCCGGTCACAGATAAATCCACGACCCTGGTTGAGGATGTGGACATCACGCCCTGTCTCGGAAAGACCGAGGTATATTTCCGCTTCTCGGTACAGAACATGTGCGGTTCGCAGAGTATTTCAGCGGTTTTCGTCGATGACTTCGCCATCACTGCAGTTCAGGAAGCCGACACAGCCAAATAGGCGTCCAGTCGTCCCTCCCTCCCCCACACACAGGGAGGTTATTACACAAGTATAACTGTCCGTCTCCCCTACGAAGGCAGGGGCCAGTCGCATGCGTAACATGGCGGTTTCTCAGGATTGCCGCCTACGCGGAAATGACGGAACAAGGGCTTTTGTAACTACCTTGTGTTTATTTTTGAACCGGTTTCGCTGCTCGGATAAACAGTTTTCAACCGGCGGGAACGAGACAAAAATGTGTCAGATGACAGCGGTGTGATGCTTTCGGTGTTCACTTCTCATCTGTTGAACAGGATGTCGAATAAAAAGCGCGATTTTACTGAAAAATAGTGCGAAATCCCATTGAGAAATTTAGCTCATAGGTGTAACTACCGCAGCGGTTGCGATGAATAAAAATTGTTAATTCATTTTATTTCCCGCCGTTAAAGGGATGCGCAAGTAGTGGTAAACCATGGTTCGTGAACCTATTTCGATAATAAAATCAAGGAGAAAGCAATGATTGGCGAAGGTCTGGAGTTAATGGTCGCCGGCATGAGTGTGGTGTTTTTATTCCTCGCTCTGATGGTGATTGTTATGAGTCTATCCGCAGGAGTTCTCAAGAAGTTTGAAAAACCCGAAAACACAACCCCTGGTGCGGGTTCCGGTGGAGCTGGAGACCCCATGGCAGAAGTTGCCGTTGCCATCGCAGCAGTTCAACGCGAAATTCAAGGCTGAAAGGAAGGATTATCGTGGCTAAGAAGAAAGTTAAATTTATGTGTACAGCATTCCGTGACGGCTTTCAGTCTGTCTACGGCGCTCGTGTTCTAACTGAAGATTTCATGCCGGCAGTGGAAGCCGCCGCGGCCGCAGGCATCGATTGGTTCGAGGCCGGCGGTGGTGCCCGATTCCAGTCTCTGTATTTTTACTGCAACCAGGATGCCTTCGACATGATGGATCAGTTCCGCAAAGCCGCAGGCCCCAAAGCCGACCTTCAGACGCTGGCCAGAGGGGTGAACGTGGTTGGATTGGATTCACAACCTTCTGATGTGATTAAGGCCCACGCCGAGTTGTTCAAGAAACACGGGATTACCACCATTCGCAACTTCGACGCGCTTAACGATGTAAACAATCTGATTTACAGCGGTAAATGCATTAAAGATGCCGGATTGAAACATCAGGTATGTGTGACGATGATGGAATTGCCTCCCGGATGCTCCGGAGCGCATGATGCGGCATTCTATGAAAAAACCCTGCGCGCCATTCTGGACGCAGATATTCCCTACGATTCGGTCTGCTTCAAAGATGCATCCGGAACCAGCACACCGGCCAAAGTGTACGAAACCATCAAGATGGCCCGCAAGCTGCTTCCCGCAGATGTTCTCATCGATTTTCACTCTCACGAGACCGCGGGCATCGGCGTGACCTGTTATAAAGCGGCGCTGGAAGCCGGTGCGGACGCCATCGACTTGTCCATGTCTCCTGCATCCGGCGGTACTTGTCAGCCCGACATCGCCACCATGTGGCACGCATTGCGCGGAACCGATTTTGATTTGGGCATCGACATTGATAAGGTGATGGAAGCAGAAAATGTATTTAAAGAATGCATGAAAGAGTACTTCCTGCCGCCCGAAGCCACCCAGGTGGAGCCGATGATTCCCTGGAGCCCCATGCCCGGCGGCGCTCTGACGGCCAACACCCAGATGCTGCGCGATAACGGGTTGATGGACAAATATTCGGATGTGATCAAAGCAATGAAAGAAGTTGTGGAGCGCGGCGGTTACGGTACTTCCGTAACACCTGTTTCGCAATTTTACTTCCAACAGGCGTTTAACAACGTCATTCATGGACCGTGGGAGAAAATCGCCCCCGGTTACGGCAAAATGGTGTTGGGATATTTTGGAAAAACCCCGGTTTCTCCGGACCCCGAAATCGTGAAACTGGCTGCCGAGCAGATGGAACTCGAGCCCACCACCAAAACGGTTCTCGAGATTAATGATGCCGATAAAACCAAAGGGTTGGCACCGGCCAAAGCCGAACTCGAAAAAGAAGGTCTCGAAACCTCTCCCGAGAACGTATTCATCGCGGCGACCTGTAAAGAAAAAGGGATTATGTATCTGAAAGGCGAAGCCAGCGTGAATATCCGTAAGAACGTTGCACCGGCGGCTTCCGGCGGTGGCGGCGCGGCCGATGGCTACACGGTAACCGTGGGTGGCAAGAAATACGCGGTGAAACTCGATGGCAACAAAGCCACGGTCAACGGTAAGAACTACGATATTTCCATTGCGGCAGGTGCCGGCGGCAGTGCGGCCGCGGCATCCGGCGGTGAAGGTGCCGAAGTGAAAGCGCCGCTGCCCGGTCTGATTCTCGATATTAAAGTGAACGAAGGCGATGCGGTTGCCGAAGGTGACATTCTTCTGGTGATGGAAGCGATGAAAATGGAGTCTCCGGTAAAAGCGCCGTCCGCGGGAACTGTCGGTTCCATCAACGTGCGCAAGGGCGAACAAGTGACTGCCGGACAAACGCTGGTAACGCTGAACTAGTTTGGAGGCCAAGGTGAAAAAGAACAGTTTAAAACCGGCCTCCCCGATAAACAAAGTGTGGTGGATCACTTTTGGAACCATCATTTTCGCTTTGTTTTTTATGGGCGCCGCCACCGGTGAGGTGGCTGAGGCCGAAACAGATGAAGAAAGTAATATTCAGAAACTGGTTGATAAAACCGGTGTGAACAGTTTCATTGGCGGGTTTGAAGAAGCGGGCATGACCGACGAGCAGGTTGCTGAAAAACGTGCCGAGGAAGCCGCCGAACTGGAAGAAATCAACAAAGAAGCCGCAGTTCGCAACGCTGAAGTGCAGGAAGCGATGCACAACCGGCATGGTTTGTTCCCAACGGGAATCGGCCAGCTGGTGATGATCATGGTGGGGCTGCTGCTTATCTATCTGGCCATCGCCAAAGGGTTTGAGCCGTTGCTGCTGTTACCCATCGGATTCGGCGGCATCCTGGCGAATATTCCGGTGGTTGAAATGTCGCACGCTTCGGCGGTGGTGGGTCAGCCTGACGGATTCCTGTACGTGATTTACAGCATGGGTATTGAAAATGGTCTGTTCCCGCTCTTCATTTTTATGGGTGTGGGCGCTATGACCGATTTCGGTCCCCTGATTGCGAATCCGAAAACCGCTTTGCTCGGTGCGGCTGCACAGTTTGGTATTTTTGCCACACTAATCGGCGCACTTGTTCTCAGTGATGCAACAGATGTGATCAATTACTCGCTCTCTGATGCGGCCGCTATCGGCATCATCGGCGGTGCGGATGGTCCCACATCGATTTTCGTGGCCAGCCGACTCTCTCCACGGTTGCTTGGTGCAATTGCGGTTGCAGCCTACTCCTACATGGCGTTGGTACCCATTATTCAACCGCCTATCATGAATCTGTTGACCACCAAAGCGGAGCGCGCCATTAAGATGGAGCAGTTGCGTCCGGTTGGAAAACTCGAGAAGATTACATTCCCGTTAATCGTGTTGTTCCTCTGTATTCTGCTGCTGCCCGATGCCACGCCGCTCATCGGTTGCCTGATGTTCGGCAACCTGGCCAAAGAGTCTGGCGTTGTCGATCGGTTGAGCGACACTATGCAGAATGCACTGATTAACATCGTGACCATTCTGCTCGGGTTGTCAGTGGGTTCCAAGCTTTCTGCTGACAAGTTTTTGTCAGCTGAGACATTGGGCATTCTGTTGCTGGGCGCCATCGCGTTCTCCATCGGAACCGCCGCAGGTGTGTTGCTTGCCAAACTGATGAACAAATTGTCCAAGAGCCCGATTAATCCGCTCATCGGCGCGGCGGGTGTGTCTGCGGTGCCCATGGCAGCGCGCGTTGTGAATAAAGTAGGACTCGATAACAACCCGCAGAATTTTCTGCTGATGCACGCCATGGGGCCGAACGTCTCGGGTGTAATCGGTTCGGCAGTGGCAGCAGGCGTTCTACTCGCCCTCGTATAGAAAAATCCTCTCCCAGGTTCATCAGACCCTTTCCCCTGTTCATGTTTAATGGGCGGTACGGCATAAAATGTTCACCAGTTAAGGGCAGGGCCAGTAATGCCTTCGAAATATGGCGGTCGTTGGTTCAAGTGATACGAATACGGGCAAGTCTTCGTTACACGCGAAGTGTATACGATGAAATATCAATTCTATAAAAATTATTGCAACCTTCGGCTAGGGTGTTCGTTAGATATAACAAGGGAACAATTATCTAATCTGACACATATTGGGTTTATGTACTAGTGCATATAATCCAGCCTGTGGGCGGGCACATGGAGGTAAAGTTGTGATGAAAATCAGAGAGTCAATAATCAGTGTGATGGAGCGAATGCAACGTTTGTTTTTTCTTTGGGGAATTATTTTTGCGACGTTGATTCTTACGAATGTTTCTTGCCATAAAACGGCGACGTCTTTGTCCGACGAGGATTCAGACGTTGAAGCGGATACAACGGATACCTCTTGGCTGCTGGGGAATGATCCTTGCGACGAGGGGGATTCTCGATGTTTATATAATTCTGTCTTCATGTGCTACAGAGGAGAATGGCACGCGTGGGACGATTGTGACGAAAAAGATAGGACCTGTATCCAGTACGATGAAAGGTATAGTTGTTCGTAAATCCTCGCCCTGTCCCAAACGCGTTATCGGTTGGCGTTGGCGGCACCGTCATTTGAACCTTCAAAATCTCAGAATTCCATC
>JAFGXQ010000147.1 GCA_016936575.1 Deltaproteobacteria bacterium | reverse complement strand
TATTGAAATTTAAAATTACACAAATTTCTCCCTTGCATGTATTCAATAAACACGTTGCCCGGTTTTTGGTTGCGTTCTTTGATGAGCGCTTTCAGCCCTGTGAGCACGTCCGGCGCATCAGAGCCATCTGACTGAGGGAGCATGCCGGCGGGCTTGTTGCCGGCGGTGAGATGGTTGTCTTCGAACAGATGTTTGGAAACTGGCGGGAAGAGACAGCGGGCATTCTACGACCGAATGACCTTCCAGTCGCTGCCGCTGACGCCGTCGCGAAGTTCAACCCCGAGCGTCAACAGCTCGTCGCGAATTTCATCGGAGCGGGCCCAGTTCTTTTCGGCCCTCGCGGCAGCGCGTTCCGCCATCAGCCCGTTTACTTTTTCGGTATCGATTCCTTTCTGGCGAGCCGAAAAATCTCGCATAGACGCCAGCGCCGCTGAGGGGGATTGGTTACAGATATTGAGTACGCCCAGCACCTTGCGAAGCTCTGTCGCAGCGGTTTGCAGGGTGAGCCGCCAGGAATCGCGACCGCCGTCGAGTTTTTTGATTGCTTTGGCTTTCATATCGCACAGCTCATTGACATATTTCATCGAGTCGCCGATGGACGCCATGGCCCGCGCGGTATTGAAGTCGTCATTCATCATCGATTCGAAGGTGTCTGTAATTTTTGTGCCCCGATCGTCATCGAGCAGTTTCGCGGTATCGGCAATGGCTTCTTCACCGACCGCTTCATCAGCACGTTTCAGCGTTTCATAAAAGTATTCCAATCGGTCGAATGCGATATCGATTGTGCCGCGAACGGCTTCTTCGCCTTCGTTTTCTTTGCGGGTACGGCTGAAATCGATGGGGCTTGCATAATGAGTACTGAGTACAACCGTTCTCCAAACTTCCGGGGGCGCCATTTTCAGTGCCTCCTGTATGGTGATGAAGTTGCCTAGACTCTTCGACATTTTGACCCCGTCGACAGTTACGAAACCGTTGTGCATCCAGGTGTTGCAGAAGGCGTGCCCCAGCCCCGCTTCAGATTGTGCGATTTCGTTTTCGTGGTGGGGGAATATCAAATCCTTGCCGCCTCCATGAATATCAAACGGTGTGCCGAGTTCTTTGTCGCTCATGGCAGAACATTCTATATGCCATCCCGGTCGCCCTTGTCCCCAGGGGGAGGTCCATGTGGGTTCGTTCGGTGCGGCGCTTTTCCAAAGCGCGAAATCGGGTGCGTTGCGTTTTTTATCACCGGGAGTTACTCGCGCGCCTTCCATCAACTGTGTGAAATCGCGTCCGGAAAGCTTCCCATAGGCGCCGGTTTTCGCATGATATGCAGCCACGTCGAAGTACACGTCACCGCCGGACTCATAGGCGAATCCGTTGTCGATGATTTTCTGGATAAGGTCGATGACTTCGGGAATATGTTGCGATACGCGGGGCTCACTGGTTGCCGGGTATAAGTCAAACGGGCCGAAATCCTCGTTGGTGAAAATGTCGATAAAGTAGTCAGAAACAATTTCAGCCAGATGGCGTTCGCTGGACTCGGCACGCTTTCGAATGATCTCATCTTCAGCGAATCGCTCCTGCCATTGGGTGTCATCGTAATCGGCATACGCGGCATTTTGGGTCCATTGGCCGTCTTTGCCGGCTTCAATTTCTCTTGCCCGCGCAATAATTTTGTCATCAATATCTGTGAAGTTGCGGCAATAATTGATATCGAATCCCTTATGCGCGAAATACCTCAGGATGGCGTCAAATGACAGATAACACCGTAAATGGCCCACATGGCATCTTCCGTAGACGGTAACGCCGCAGACGTATATTTTCAGTTTGTTTTCTTCTACGGGAACAAAAGGGCTTTTCTGTCTGGTAAGTACGTTGTTGATTTGAATGGTCATTTTCTTTTTGGTCCTTCGGGCTCAGTGTGAATTCATTCAGCGACTCGCAAAGGTTAATATGTTCGGGCCGCTCTCGGTTGAAATGCTGTGTCGCATCGCATCTTGAAGCTGCAGCCTGGCTTTTTCTACTCCATTTTCGATGGTTTCGCCAAGTGCAATGTGTGCGGCTATCAGCGACGCCAGAGCGCACCCGGTTCCTCGGACCTCTCCAACAAGCAATCTGGAAGACGTCAGCAAATGCGAGGAGTGGTTGCGGGTGGCCAGAATATCGATTACGGTGTCGCCGTCCAGGTGTCCGCCTTTAATTAAAACTGCGTTGGCACCCAGTGAGAGGAGTTGTTCCGCCGCCGCCGTCATGTCATGTGGTGTACAGATGTCCCGGTTGCAGAGAATCGAGGCTTCCTCCAGATTCGGTGTGATGAGTGCGGCCGTTTTTAACAATTTTGAATGGATTGCGGCAGCCGCATCCGCTGAAAACAGGGCGCCTCCGGTAGTGCTTTTCAGAACCGGATCCACCACGACCGGTATTTCCGGGTTCGTTTTTGCGAAATCGCAAATCACATCGAGATTCTCCACGCTTCCCAGCGCGCCGGTTTTCACTGCGCGAACGTCGTGGTTGCTTTGGATAAGCTGCAATGCCATCCGTACATCGGTTGCCGGCTGCGGGATGTTTTTTTGAAATTGCAGACCATTTTGAATCGTAATGGTGCTGCAGATGCCGCAAAATCGGGCACCGGCGAATTCCACCGCCCGTTGATCAGCGAACAGTCCCGCGCCGCCGGACGGATCAATTCCACCGATAGAAACCACCACCCGGGAATAGGCGTTGGGATGTGTAGTCTGGGGATGTGTGTGCGTCATTTTTCTCCTAAAAGGGGGGGCAACCCCGAAAGAGGGGCAAAAGTAAGGGAATTTGTGTTCCCTGGCAAGGAATTGTATGGTGGAGGAGCGATGTACATGGGTTGTCGATGGAGGCGGGTTTCCCTTTGAATTTTATTATATGATTTTAAAATTAAATAGCGCCCGATATTATGTCAGAAGTGAACATTGACAAACTTAAACATGAGCATAAAATTTTTGTGAAATTTAACCCCAATAGGTGTGGAGGTGAATACATGGGTGCACTCAACTCAAGAATGCGAAGCGGCTTTGTCATCCTCGGGACGGTGCTGACGCTGGGAATCTGGTCGTTTCCGGTGGTTGCAGACGATGCTGCGTCGGCACCAGATAGTGCGTCGGCGGTCGATGCGGATGATTCGGTGGCGTTGGCCAGAGATAATTTTGCAGCGGGACAGGCTGCGTATGAAGTGGGAGATTTTGAAAAAGCGGATGTGCATTTTTCAAAGGCGTATGAGTTGAAACCTCACCCGTCGGCGTTGAAAATGGTGGCCGAATGCAAGTTGCAGCTGGGCCGACTGCCGGAAGCGGCAAAAATTATGGAGCAGTTGTTGGAGGATTCCAGCTACGATAAGAAGAAGCAACTGAAGCGCCGATTGAAAAAAGTGAAGAAGAAATTGGGTAAGCTGAGTATTGAGACATCTCCAGAAGGTGCGGTGGTCAGTTTGAACGGCAAGATTCTCGATGAGAAAACGCCGACATCGGTGTACGTATACCCCGGGCCGCAGGTGGTGGTTCTGCTGATGGACAGTTACGAAGAGCAGCAACGACAGGTTGATGTGGCCGCCCAGAAGGAAGAAACCGTGTCTGTGGATTACAGCACGCTGACTCCCATTCCGGTTCCCGCAGCGAAGCCTGAGCTGATTGATGACCCGTTCGAAGAGGAAGCCGCTGAAGAGATGCCGGCGGAAGACCCGGCCGCTGATGCTGCGACAGAATCGGAGTCGGAAGAAACCGCCGATTCGGTTGCCGCGATAAAGAAAGAGTCCGAGCCGCCGAAAGCGTTCTGGGCTGCTGCGGCAATCGCAGGTGTCGGGCTGGTGTCCGGTACGGTATTCGGTACCATGGCGCTGCGCGACGAGAAAGATTTTGAAGATACCGGAGATTCCGCTACCAAAGACAGCGGTCGTCGGTCGGCAGTTATCGCGGATATATCTTTCGGCGTGGCCATCGGGGCAGCGGTTGCCGGTGCGATTATTTTAATTCACCATAAAAATAAGAAGAAGGCCGCCGCTGAAAACGAGCAGGCCCGTTTTTACGTTCAGCCGGAAGTCGGAACACAGTGCATGGGACTGTCTTCGGGATTTTCGTTTTAAGTGAAGGAGAATGTGATGAAACCAATGCATCAATTGTTAATCGCGCTGCTGGTATTGGGAATTGCGGCAGGATGTACGGCGATGACCGATTTTGACGACCCGGAAAAAAAGCTCGATGTATCGGATGAGTTGTCGAGCGAAGACATTCAGGTTGCACTGACGGGAGACGTGGGGCAGGTCATGATGACTTTTGACAACGAATTGCCGGTTGATGATCGGGATGCCATTCTGGCGATGATCGGAGAGGAAATTGTGATTGTCGTGACCAGCAGAGAAACCTTTGTGGGGGTGGAAATCACCAATCAGCCGGTTTCTGACACACCGGACGCCCCCGGGGAATACGCTGTTTCAATCGGCAGCGACAACCGAACCGTTACGGTGACGTTCTACAATGAGGCTCTGGGGGGGCAGACAGTTACTTCAGGAACCACATACAACGTGATGGTGAATGTCGCAGAGAATGATTACGTGGAGACCGGGGTGTATTCCTTTGAAGTAACGGTCGATTAGTCCCGGTCCGTTTCGATTCCCGCCGCCACTTCACGGCAGCGATACCTTTCTAAATCGCAGTAGCATTCAGCACAGCGGCACAGCCGCTTTCTCCGGGCATGTGAGACAATGATTCGTCGTGATGAGACAATCTCTGCGTTGCTGAGACAAGGGCGTTTTGAGACAGCGAAGGCCTTTGACGGGGAAATATGCTGAAAT
>JAFGXQ010000011.1 GCA_016936575.1 Deltaproteobacteria bacterium | reverse complement strand
GTCTGTATCTGTATCCGTGTCTGCATCTGTATCCGCGTCTGTATCTGTATCCGTGTCTGTATCTGTATCCGCGTCTGTATCTGTATCCGCGTCTGTATCTGTATCTGTGTCTGTATCTGTATCCGTGTCAGTATCCGAATCCGTATCTGTGTCTGTGTCAGAATCAGAATCTGAATCTGAATCTGTATCTGTATCTATATCAGAATCAGAATCTGTATCCGTGTCAGCATCACTGGAATTTTCGGAAGTATCAACATCACTCCCATCAGCTTGTGAGCAACCCACCGCAAACAGTAGAAGGAAAAGCCAGGACATTCCCCTGCCAACATATAATGTGTGATATTTCGGCCTAGTCATCATAAAAGATATCCTTTCACGTCATTGCTGAAAACAACATTGTCTGCTGCTAATGTGATGCTTTAAGCGAAAATACGGGCGTTTTTTTTTTAATTTAGCGAAGGAGTCGAAAAGGGGGCAAAAGGGATGCATTCGCATTTGAGTGCATGCCCCGGAAATTAGCATTTATCCCAGGAAAAATGCATCAGAAATTGGTTTTGACATCTTGAATGATTGAGAAATTTCGCTTCATAGCCGCGAAATGGCGTAACAATGCGCAAATTTGAGAATTCTTTTTCTCAAAAAAATGCCTGCTTGAATCAGGCGCCCTCATCCGCCTTCGTATGTCGCTTGTCCGCCCTTCGCTCGTTGTTGTTACCAGAAACGCGCGTACCCTTTCTCCACAAGCCTTTGGTTCACATACACCCCGTCGGTTATCAGATCCGCCACATACCGGCCATACCGATCATTACTGTAGGTGTACACCGTCACCTCTCTTGAACCGTTCAGCATACGCGACAATGCCCGCTTCGCCTTCTGCCCCTCCTTCGTATCGATTTCCGCCGCGTCCACACCACGCAGTCGCATCTTCTCGTCCACAAAGCACCCGAACCCCAACTCCACGCGCATCCGCACCGTGTCACCGTCGATCACATCGAGCACCTGACCGCGGTAACAGTACCGCTGCCCCGGCTGTATCTCCACCGAAGTAAATCCACCTTTGCCCTTGCGGGTCACGTACGTCCCCCCTGCAAAACCTCGTTCGGCAAGTTTTTCTCTACGCAGCACGTGGAACCCCAGATCGAGCAGGGCCACGCGCGTTGCCGCCACCACATCCTCCACCACCTTGTATATCCCGGCGCGGGCCTCTCGCGGCGAAAGCGAAAACGCCCGCTCCCCAACGGCCGTCGCCCGCTGCTGGGACTGCACCTCTTTGGCCAGCGCCTGCCTGGTCAACCCTTCTGTGACGATACGCTGCTCCAGCTCTTTTCGACGTTCATCATCCTCCACAGACAAAAGAATACGGTAGTGACTCCAGGTGATTTCCGGTTTCAGCGCATCATCACAATAATGCAATGCGAAACTGCGCATGTAGTTCAACGTGCGCAGCCCCATTCCCGGGCCGTACTTCCGCCTCATATCCTCACTCAGCTTTCGCAACACCTGGCGCCCATAGGCAGCGTTCGGCCGACCCTTCTGCACCTCGTCGATAATACGCCGTCCCATACGCCAGAAAACTTGCACCCTGGCGCGGCTCTGCTGCTGACCCAATAAAACAGTGCCCTCGTACATGGTGGAAAGGTCACTCAACAATGCGCGATACTCATTGTTTTCCGGTGGAATGCCCATAATGATACTCCTTGTGTGCGGCGCCTGAAAATGTAGACAGAGATCAGCCGATTTGGTACACTGACTTTGCCTTCCAGATAAAACCATCTCACTCTACGGGAATTTTAAAAAGTGCACCCGGGTGCACTTTTGTGGTAATACGTGGCATATGTGGCATGTGTGGCAAATGTCAATTCGGCCAGGGGCGGGCGACGAAGGGACACTTATTCAGAACGCAACAGAAAATGGAATAGAACTACAACCCGGAACGATTTCTCGGAACACATCGAACTATTTTCTGTATGGGGGAACAGCGTTTTCATAGACTTCTATCGTCTATGATCACTGAATTCTTCATTATATGTCAACGGATGTGTCGTGATGCGGAACTCGCACTCGTTCTTCTGCATTCGTATGCATCGACTTCATTTGTGAAAAAGTGAAAAACAGATCCTTGCGGTTTTGTAACGGTGGTGTCGCGGGATTGTCACAATTGCCGTCTAGGTTGTCTCCAACACAATCAAATCTGTCACAATAAGCAATTTGTTGACACCTACATGAAATTGTTTCCAGGGAGGAGACCACCATGACTATCCATTGTAAAAAAGGTAATCTTGTAACTTCATGGCTGCTGGCCGCCGGGCTACTGCTGAATTCTCAAATCGTTTTGGCCCAGGACGATGAAACGGCTGAAGCAACAGCGACTGATGCGCAGGCAGAAGAATCATCTGATGAAGACGCTGCCGGTAGTGCGAGCGACGATGAAACCGACGCGAACGCCGAGGCGCAAAACGCGGATGCCGCCGCGCCGACCGCTGAAAAAATAGAAGTGAAAGAAAAGAACGAAGTGAAAGTGACGCCGTTACCGACAGCACCGGCCGAGAACGCAACGCAACCGCAGGTCGTGAGCCAAGCAGGTGATCCGGAAGCGGTTTCCCCACAGCACGACTTCGATATTTCAGAATATGTCGGCTACGACGGTGGATTTTTTCTGAACGATAAGGGTGGTATCTACTCTTTAAAAGTAAATGCACGAATGCAAGCCAAGTATACTTTTGAAGCGGTTGATACCGGCGATGACGACAAAGAAATAGAGAGTAATTTTTCCATTCCCGCGGCCCGTATCAAGCTGAAAGGACACGTGGTTTCCAAAGCGGTTTCATATGCATTGCAACTTGATTTCGGCAAAGGAAATGCGCTGCTGAAAGATTTTTACGCGGATTTCGCTTTTGTGAAAAATGCATTTCATCTTCGGGTGGGGCAATGGGTGAAGCCGTTTTCCCGTCAGCAGATCACATCGAGCGGAAAATTGGAATTCACCGGACGGGCCATGACAGACAAAGCGTTTGGGGCCGGACGCGATATCGGTTTGGCGTTTCACAATAACTATGAAAAATCGCCAGGCTTCGAATGGGCGCTGGGGGTGTTCAACGGCACCGGGGAGAAACCGTGGTTTGAAGGGGATGCGGAGCTGGATGATACATCAGATGAATACGGCGAAGTATCGGGTAAATTTACCAATGTTCCAGATACATTCAATCCCATGGCAGTTGCGCGTATCGGGTTCAATACGGGCGAGTTGAAGGGCTACAGCGAAGCCGATCTGGAAGGCGGCGCACCGCGGTTCGGACTGGGCGTGAGCGGCATTTTTGATTTCGATGCCGATGACAGCGACGATGGTGAGATTCGCGGAGAGTTGGATTATATTTTAAAAGTACATGGTTTTTCTTCAACCGGTGGAATCTACCTGATGTCTGTTCAGAACGGCACCTCATTCGGCGACCAAACCTACGGGGCCATCGGAATGCATGCTCAAATCGGCTACGTTATTAAAGGAATGGTACAACCGGTATTTCGTTACGGGACGATTAATCCCGACGGCGGTGACTTGTATCGGCAGGAAATCACGGGGGGGATTTCGTTGTACTTCGCCAAGCATAATCTCAAATGGCAGACCGAATTCGGCGCACTTCTCGAAAAAGACGGAGATGATGATACCGCCGATACAATCGTAGCCACACAGCTGCAACTTGCATTCTAACAGACCTGTTACGACCTCGTCACAGAGTTGTCACACACGGATCATAAGTTCCCTGTAGCAAACAAGGAGTAATCAAAAATGAAACTGGTAAAATTATCAATCGTAGCAATGTTCGTAGTCGCTCTGGGCTGTGGAAAGCAGACGCCACCTCAGGCAAAACAGGAAGAAAAGAACGCCGCTGGAGACGACGCGGCTGTTCCGGCGGAAACAGCCGAAGCCATTACACTGACCGGTGCCGGCGCAACATTTCCGTTTCCAATATATTCTAAATGGGCGCATGCGTACAAAAAAGTCAAAGGCACAAAACTCAACTATCAGTCCATCGGTTCAGGGGGCGGTATTGCTCAGATTAAGGCCAAAACGGTCGCCTTCGGTGCGTCGGATGCACCTCTTGAAGCAGCAGAATTGGACGAGGCCGGTTTGATTCAGTTCCCCATGATTATGGGCGGGGTGGTTCCGGTGGTGAATCTGGAAGGGGTTACTCCCGGTCAGTTGAAGCTGTCTCAGTCGGTTTTGGCAGATATTTTCCTCGGAAAAATCAAGAAATGGAATGATGCGAAAATTGCCAAAGATAACGACGGAATGAAACTCCCGGCGACAGACATTTCTGTGGTTCACCGGGCGGACGGTTCAGGCACCACCTGGATTTTCACCAACTACCTCGATAAAATTTCGGAGGAGTGGAAGACCAAAGTGGGCACCGGCAAGTCGGTTGAATGGCCCACCGGAGTGGGTGGTAAAGGAAATGAGGGCGTCGCCGCGTATGTACAGCGCATTAAAGGGGCAATCGGCTACGTGGAGTTTGCTTATGCGCTGCAGAATAACATGTCACATGCCAAACTGCAGAACGTGGACGGCAATTATGTTGACCCGACCATTGAGAGCTTTCAGGCCGCAGCGGCGAATGCGGATTGGAAAAATGCCCCGGGATTTTATCTGGTGCTGACCAACCAACCCGGTGCCGGCAGCTGGCCCATTACCGGTGCTTCGTTCATTCTGATGTACAAAGAACAGGATAAACCGGAGATCGCCAAAGAAGCGTTGAACTTCTTTGATTGGTGCTATGAAAACGGACAGAAATCCGCCACGGAGCTGCATTACGTACCCATGCCCAAGGAAGTGGTAGAGCTGGTGCACACCCTGTGGAAAGAAAAGATGGCATCCGGCGGCACACCGGTGTGGCAATAACCAGCGGTGGAATCGTAATCAGGATAGGAATGCAGTGAATGGCAACATCCAATAACTCATCTTCTAGTTCAGGCAGTTCCGGCAACGGAGCGAAAAAGCCCCTTGGTGATATTATCTACGCAGGATTGACCCGAGGGGCGGCCGGTGCGGTGATTTTGCTGTCAATCGGTATTGTATTGTCACTCGCTGGGAATTCCTGGCCCGCCATCGTAAAGTTCGGCGCTTCGTTTATCTCCAGTACCACGTGGAACCCGGTGATGAGCGAATTCGGTGCATTGAGTTCCATTGCGGGAACATTGATTTCAACAATCATCGCGATGGCTATCGCGGTTCCTCTGGCGGTCATCATCGCGTTTTTTCTGGTGGAACTGGCTCATCCAGTCATTAGCAAGCCGGTCGGATACGCGATAGAGCTGCTTGCGGCAGTACCCAGCATCATTTACGGCATGTGGGGGCTGTTCGTGTTTGCACCGTTTATGGCTGATTACATACAGCCCGCGCTTCAACGCTGGTTTGGGTTCCTTCCCTTTTTTGAAGGTCCGCCGATGGGCATCGGTATGCTCTCTGCCGGAATTATTCTGGCATTGATGGTGTTACCGTTCATCACCGCGGTGATGCGGGACGTTTTTCAGATGGTGCCGTCCGTAGTGAAGGAGGCTTCATATGGAATGGGGTCCACCACGCTGGAAGTGGCGAGAGAAGTAACTGTGAAATACGGTTTTTCAGGGTTGATTGGCGCGGTGTTTCTCGGGTTGGGGCGCGCGGTGGGCGAGACCATGGCGGTTACTTTTGTCATCGGCAACAGCCATGATATTTCTGTGTCACTGTATGCGGCGGGAAATACCATTGCGTCCACCCTGGCCAACGAATTCACCGAAGCGGCGGAACCTATGTACATCAGCGCGCTGATTGAACTGGGCCTTGTTCTGTTCTTGATGACGCTGGTGATTCAGGTACTGGCGCAGTGGTGGATTGCGCGTACACAGAAGAAAGCGGGGGCCGGACTATGACAACCACATTACTTCCGCGCAATCCAATCGGCCGCAAAATACTCGACAAATCTGTTAAAGGATTATCGGTGGCGGCGTCGTTATTGGGCATATTCTTTTTAGGATGGATTCTGATGGAAGTGACCAATCGCGGCATTGCGGCGATTAACTGGGATTTTTTCACGGAGTTGCCGGCACCTCCCGGTGAGGAGACCGTCGGTCTGTCGAGTGCGATTGTGGGAACCCTCTTAATGACGGTGATTGCGGTCGTGGTCGGTGTTCCAGTAGGAATTCTTTCAGGGGTATTTTTAAGTGAAGTTGCCCGCGGCACACGGTTGGCCAATGCCATTCGTTTTTGTATCAACGTGCTGATGGGTGTTCCGTCCATCATTATCGGGCTGTTTGTGTACACGATACTGGTACTGCCGCTCGGTCAGTTTTCGGGGTTTGCGGGCGCCATTTCGTTGGCGGTAATCATGTTGCCGGTGGTGGCGCGCACAACCGACGATATGCTGGTGCTGGTTCCAAATGCGCTTCGGGAATCGGCGTTGGCGCTGGGTACGCCCAAGTGGCGGGTAACGTTTGACATCGTTCTTCGCGCAGCGAAAACGGGTATGACGACCGGTGTGCTGCTGGCGATTGCACGCGTCAGCGGTGAAACGGCGCCCTTGTTGTTCACGTCTCTCAACAGCGTGTACATGCCTGAGAGCCTGATGGAACCGACGAGTAACCTTACAGTGACCATTTTTAATTACGCAATGAGCCCGTATGCTGACTGGCAGCAGATGGCATGGGGCGCATCATTGCTCATTATGATTTCTGTGTTGAGTGTGACCATTTTCGCTCGCGCAGCCTTCAAAGAGAGAACGAGATGAGTTTGGCAATGAAAGCGATAGATGAACAATTGGATACCGCAGAAGCCAAAAAGAAGGTGGACGCCGCAACAAAGGTGAAACAAGTGACTGAATCGGTAAAACCGGCTGCGACGAATATAAAAATTTCATCGAAGAACATTAATTTCTTTTACGGTGACAGTCAGGCGTTGTTCAACAACAATCTGGACCTCGAAGTAGGTAAGGTGACAGCGATCATTGGTCCGTCCGGGTGCGGAAAATCGACCCATTTGCGCATATTGAATCGAATTTTCGAGCTGTATCGCGAACAGCGGGTGGACGGGGAGGTGCTTCTGGATGGAAAAAATATTCTCTCGAAAAGTGTCGATGTGTTGGAACTGCGTAAGCGGGTGGGAATGATTTTTCAAAAGCCGACACCGTTTCCGATGAGCGTCTTCGACAACGTGGCCTACGGACTGAAAATGCATTACCGCATTTCTCGCAAGGAGATTGCCGAACGCGTGGAGGAAGCGTTGAAAGGCGCCGCCCTTTGGGAAGAAGTAAAAGACAAACTGAAAAAACCGGGGATGGCGCTTTCCGGCGGCCAGCAGCAGCGGCTGTGCATCGCGCGGGCGATTGCGGTGGAGCCGGAAGTGTTGCTGATGGATGAGCCCACCAGCGCGATTGACCCCGTGGCGACCTCTAGAATTGAAGAATTGGTCGAGTCGTTTAAAAAGAAATACACAGTAGCCATTGTGACTCACAACATGCAGCAGGCCGCGCGCATATCTGACATCACCGCTTTTTTCTATAAGGGAGAAATCATTGAAGTGGGAGACACCAGAGAGTTCTTCACCAATCCGAAAAATAAACAGACAGAGGATTACATTACCGGTAGGTTCGGTTAGAGCGAACCGATAGAAAAATAGTGAGGATGTCGTTTGACAAATTCAACGCTGATAGTGAAAGAAAAAGATCGTCTCAAGCAGAAGCTGCTGCTGTTGGGCGGCAAAGTGGAAGAAAATTTTAACCGCGCGGTTTCGTCGGTAGAGAACCGCGATGTAGACATGGCCGACTTGGTAATCAACACTGACCGTATAATTGATAATCTGGAAGTCGATATTGAAGAGGAATGCCTCAAAATTCTGGCCCTGCACCAGCCCGTGGCCAGAGATTTACGATTCATTGTTACCGCACTGAAAGTGAATAATGATCTGGAGCGAATTGATGATCATTCCGTTCATATCGCACAGCATGCGCTGTTTTTTGCCAACAAGCCGATTTTTAAATTTCCGTTCGATTTCACCGCCATGTCGGCGATAACCCGCCGGATGCTGAAAGACAGTCTGGATTCACTTGTGGATTTAGATCAGAACAAGGCCATGTCCGTACGCGCCATGGATGACGATGTCGATGATATGAATCGCGCCATGTATGAGGCATGCGAAAAAGGAATGCGTGAACACCCGGAGCAGATTTCGATGTATATTCATTCAATGGGTATCTCGCGCACATTTGAACGCATCGCCGATCTTTCTACCAACATCGCGGAGGATGTAATCTATCTCATCAGTGGGCAAATCGTTCGCCATTGAACCACATGGTTACTGTTTTTGGGGTAGGGTTAAGGCAAAGAACAGCCAGGGTTCCATGTTTTTTTCTTTGAAAATAATCTTGCTGTTCAGGTGATGATGCACGGCCGCCAGCAGTTCATCCAGTTCCATGTGGGGGCAGTCGAACTGCTGTTGAGTAAATTGCGGCACGTTGTAAACATTTTGCATTTGTTTAAGGACCGCAGCGGTTTCCTGAGCGGTTTTGGGAAACGTTTCAATGCTCCACGCCCATCGAAACTGTTCGGTCTGCGGGGACCAGGTTCCAACGGGAACGAAAGCATACACTGAATTGGCGATTTCATTGCTGATTTCAAATTGAAGAGAATCCAGAGACCAAGCGTAATCCAAATATTCGTTGTCTGCCAGAAAATCGGCTTGATCCTGGTAAAACTGCTCGATGATTTTATTCGGTACCTTTTTACTGATTTCCATACATTCTTTTTACGGGGCGAAGGAAAATTGGTCCAATACTTTTTCATGGCAAACGGTATCGTCAGAAGGCGATGGGACGGATAGTCCGCGGGGCGGGGTTGCAGCGCTATTTGTTTATGGGGGGGGCATCTTCACCCAGAACCGTGTTGTCAATGAGCCGGGTTGAACCGATTTTCGCGGCAACAGCGACCAGAACCGTTTGGGGATAGGAAGCATCGCCGTCGAGTGGCTGCAGCGTTTCGGGATGAACCACAGTGACGTAGTCGATAGTATCAAATGATTGCATTACGGCTTCAGTGATATATTGTTCTATGGTTGCAAGCGGCGAGCGTTTCGTAAAGAGTTCATGGGCTTCGGTGAGAGCACGGGCGATTGCCAACGCGCGTTTTCGCTCATCCGGTGACAGATAGCTGTTGCGGCTGCTCATCGCAAGGCCGTCCGCCTCGCGCACGGTGGGCATGCCGATGATTTGAACCGGGATGTTTAAGTCGGCGGTGAACCGTTTGATAACCTGCAACTGCTGAAAGTCTTTACGACCGAAGACGGCGGTGCATTCTCCTACAATGTTGAACAGCTTGGTCACCACCAGCGCCACTCCGTCGAAGTGTCCGGGGCGATGCGCACCGCACAGATCAGCGGTGATTGTGCGTACGTGTATCGTACTCAGACAATCTTCGGGATACATATCTGATGCATTCGGGTTGAAGACTACATCTGCACCGCGAGGAGCCAATTTCGCGGCGTCGGCTTCCAGATCTCTCGGATATTTCTCGAAATCTTCGTTCGGACCGAACTGGGTGGGATTGACGAAAATGCTGACCACCACGACGTCGCTGTGTTTTTTGGCTTCGTCCACCAGTCGCAGGTGCCCCTCGTGCAAAGCCCCCATGGTGGGGACAAAACCGATACGCTTGCCGGACTGACGCTGGTCTCTGCAGTATTGCTGCATTTCTTTGATATTGTGAATGGTTTTCATGGGCCAAGCTAAAGCCTACTTTGAGTCGATTGTCCAGAGAAACGGTGGTGGAATTGTTGATATATAAGAATTAATTACAAATGCGGTAAATTTTTCTATATAGT
>JAFGXQ010000146.1 GCA_016936575.1 Deltaproteobacteria bacterium | reverse complement strand
AGATACAATATGACCAACATTCCTGCATTGCAGTTCTGTTGTTTACTGGTTGTACCCTTTCAAACACTCGTAGGAGTTTACTTTGCAGAGTCAATCCCCATCTTTATGCTCCCTGATATTTACGGGCTCGGTGTTGTTGGCGTCACACCATTTCTGCATGAATAGACTCAAATGTGTTTTTGCCAACAGATTTGCAGAACCGTTGATTAACACCAAACCATCTGGTGTGTTCTTGAAAACAACGCCTTTCGGACCGGTTACAATTGCGTCTTCAAATGGCAATCCCTTCTCCATGGACCACGATATCTTTGCTTTATCCCATCTGGAATGGGTGACCGCGACGCCAAATTGCGCCCGCGCATTGTACTCCTCAAGAAAGGTGGCCGGCACTACGAGATTTGGCGCCAGGGCGATCTCTTCCATGCAAAAATCACATCCCATCCCTTTTTTGTACCGCACCACCCCGTCTAACTCAACGTTCAGATCGAACGGATTCTTACCGGCAGAAATACGACAGTATCCCTTGTTCACCATCGTTGATTTGGCCGTAAACGCCATTGGTTTGTTCGGTGCGAAGGCGGGAAATACCTTGTCCAGCTCGGTCTTCGCCTGCTGTCTGAACTGTTTGCTCTCCACGCGGTCGATGAATTCCAGGTACCCGTGAACGCTGTTCTCCTGTCTGACTTTGTCAAAATCCGCCTGGATTTCTGCCACCACCAATGCATTCAGCGACGCTTCTGCCGACGACGCGAGTTTTCCCTTTGGATACTCCTTGAGAAACGACTGTAAGGCCTCTTTGGTGTTTGCCTCCTCGGCCGCTTCAAAAGCCAGTTTCTCCAGCCCCTCGTTGGCAGCTGCAACAAAATTTCCTTTGGGATACTCCTTCAAATACTTCTGATAGGAACCCCTGGTGTTGGTTTTGAGCGCCTCCTCCCAGTTAAATTTTTCGCACCCTGCGGTGAGTGCGCAGCATAAAATTACGATTGAGATCCGTTTGGTATACATATCTCCTCCTGTTTGCGTTGTGCATAACTGTTTGAGCAAGTTCTGTACCACTTTGAATGAATGGGGGTTCAGTCGGGCAAGACCCCGCAAAAGGAGCAGCGCCAGTATCATCTGTGCCCACAATTTACTTGGTAGGGTACTCTTTTAAACTGTTCATGAACTGTCCAGTGGGGAAGTGGGCGTTAGCGGCTACCAGCTGCATCCTACAATGAAGTTGTCTGTATCGCTGGTGTAACCGTACATACCGCACTCGGAGAAGCCGTAGGCGATGCAGTCGATGAGGTAAGGGGCGCCCCCCACGCAGACCCGCATGATGGTATCGGAGTGACACCCCTCCTCGCACCCGGCTTCGATGTCGGTGGTGCAGCCGGGGGCCGCACAGTAGATGTAGTTCTGGTCATCCACGCTGCAGCGACTGCCCGCCAGCTCACAATCGATATCGTGCTGGTAGCCGTCTCCGTCGCAATACTGCAGTACATTTCCCACGCAGTCGGCCTCCCCGATGTTGCTGCAGGTGGTATTGGAAAGCCCGCAGTAGGCCTCACCGGGAACCGTCTCAATGCAGTACTCACTCCAGTTACCGCAATCTCTTCCGTAGGGTTTGTTGCCGATGCAGGTGTAACGGTAGTTGCCGTGGCACATGCTGAGATGGGGCGGGTCGTCACAGGTGAGTGGTTCTTTCAGTCGGCAGGGGCGGTACAACACCTCGGAATCCGTGTCGATCTCCGCATACATTTCGCAGGTGGCTCCCACTTTTTCGCAGTCGAAGAAGTAGCTGTTACCGCCGTCGCAGAATACGGCCAGGTTGTCCACGCATTTCCACCCTGGCATGGCGTCCTGGCAATAGATGTCCGGATCGGCCCACATCTCTCCTTTGCACTGGTATATGTCGCCGCAGGTTTGCGCGGCGCCGCTGCAGGGGAGTGCCTCGATGTCATAGGTAATGCAGTCGGAGATTCGCGTTAGATTCCAGTTGTCCAGGCAGGTGAGTTCCATCACACATTGGCGCACTTTCTGCGCATCGGGGGCCACAAACTCTCCGCATTGCACATTCGGTTCGGTGTTGGTGTCCGAATCGGTATCGCCGGGGGGCACATTGCTAGTGTCGGTTTCACTTCCGGCCTCCGAATCCAAAGGGATGGTTGATTCAGTGGCGGTGTCCGCCAGCACGACACACTCGCCACTTCTACAGACGCAGCGGCTGGTACACCGGCAGTCAGCGTCTTCGCTGCAGCCGGCGGCATTTTTGTCGGCACTGGCACATCCAGCACCCGCCATCGCTGAGAACGCCAGGGAGGCAAGAAGCAGAACCGCCACTGGGGGTTGTCGTTGTGTATGGGTCATTGTTTATCCAAACTGTAGATAAGAAGTCCTTTTTCTTTGTTGGTGATATAGATCCGGTCGCCCACCACCTGAATATCCGCCGGTTCCGCCAACTCGCCAATACCGTCCAGAATCGTCATTGCGTTGGGATTGCTGACGTCCACCGCCACAACCCCCGCATCCAGAATGTTATAGTCGCCTGACATAAACGCCCCCGCTTCGTGGGTAATGAACGAGACGATGGCGATATCTCCCATCATCTCCACTCGGTGCCCCCATGTGTCGAGGGGTAGGACGCCAGTAATTCCCATACCTTCCAGCTCTCCAATGAACGCGGATTCCAGGCCGCCCTTGCCAGTGGCAAAAAAGGCGTGGCTGTCAGTAATCGCCATATCTTCGATGCTCTCGGAGGTGACCAGCGCTTCCAGCGGGTCGGGTGCGGACAGGTCTGAAACATCGTACACGGTCATGCCGCGGGAGCCGTTTGCCATATAAAGCAGGTTTCCGCTGCGCACTACCGAGTAGATGCCTTCACATACCATATTCTCCACCAACAACCCCTGGCGCCAGATGAACTGGGGAAATTCGGGATTGGAGAAGCTGACAATCTGGAGGAAACATTGCCCCTGCAGGTAGACATCGTCGCCATAAATCTCCAACTGATCGAACTGCGCGTTCTCGGTATCGAGTTCGCCGGCTTCATCCAGTAGTGAATACACCGTCAGCAGGGAAGGTCGTTCCGGATCGGCGGCGTCAATCACAACTAGTGCATCCGGCCCACTCGCCCCGCCGTTTTTTTGAATGCCGTAGACGATCTGATTCTTGACCATCAGATACACGATGCGTTCGGTGTAGTGCTTGCCGATTTCATGAATCTTCCCGGCGACGGGATCAGAGACATCGAGAATCTGGATGTAGTCACTTCGCGCGATATAGGCGGTTGTCCCTTCTACATAGCTGTGAAAAACATCGTTGTACACGGCCCATTCCCCGAGGCGCGAAAAGGAAACATTCGGCGGCAAAGCGGTGTCGTTTTCGCTATCTGTGTTGGAATCGGTATCCACATCAATATCGCTGTCCGGGGCGTCCCGGTAGCATCGCGGTTCAGCGGAAACGTCGCTGTTGATATAGCAATACCAGCCGGTGGGGCAGCTGGCTTGAGGATCGGCTCCGCACCGGTACTTCCCATCGGGAATTCCCGGCAGACATCCCGGCAGGGAGATCATTGGAATTAAAAAAATCAGAACGATCTTTCTCAGGATGACAAGTAGGAGTCTTATCTGATCTCTATTGTTCATACTCTTCCTGAAAAATGTGTAAGCCGTTAGAATCGTGGACAAACACGTAGTTGCCGTGGACAATCACATCAGAGGGCAAAATTAGAGTATTGTCGGCGCACACAATTATGAGTCGCGTCATATCCCTGATGTCGACGCCAACGATGCCCTCGTCGATGACGCCCGGAGGATCGGTGGAGTATGCGTCGCCCTCATCATAGTTGCGGTACACCAGGTAGAGAGCGTTGTCGGAGATATCCATCCTGCGGATGTAGCCATCCATTTCGAAGCTGCCGGCCAGGGTCGGGTTTGCCGGTGCCGAGACATCGAGAACGATCACCCCGGCGTTGCCCACTGCAACAAAGGCAAATCCGTCCCGTACCACAATGTCCCGGGCAGGCCCCGGGGTATCCACCGAGGCGATGAGACGAGCTTCTCCCGGTATGGAAATATCCACCACCTGCACACCGTTCTCGCCAAATGCGTGATAGAGGAAACCGCCGTCGAGCGCCAGTCCACCGGTATACTCTGCGTTGTTGTCTGCAGACATGATCCACGAAAGGGTGGGGAGATCCGGATGACTACCGTCGATAGCGGAAAGGTCTTTATGGCTTCCGGCGTACACCGTTCCATCAGCGGCTTCAAGGCTGGACGTCATGCACCAGTAGGACGGCAGGCAGTAGGTGCGATAAGTGCCGACAATCTGCGGAGTCGAGGCGTCCTGGACATCCACCAGGAGTATATCATCCGCAACAGCCCAGGGATTTTCGGTGTTGTACCATTGTTCCTCACGCTGCACCAGGAACGCCCTCGTGCCGTCCACAGCCACACTTGTAGCAAGCTCCACGGGCAGTTCGCCCGCCAGTATCGCAGACGCGGGATCGGTGACATTTACGATTTGGAGGCCCGCATAACCGTTTGCAATGTATACGTGGTTGTTGGCAAAGGTCAATTTGCCCGCGATGTCCGCCTGCTCCTGGCTGCCCCAGGAGGTGAATCCTCCGGTTTCCCCGGTTACCACCAGCCCGATCCGGTTGAGATGCAGTTGTGCCGGCTGGATGCTGTCGGAGTGGGAATCGCTATCGAAGTATATTGAGGAGTCTGTGCCGGATGAACCGTCGGCATCTGTTCCGTCCGAGTCTGACGAGGCGTAGTAACAGCGCAAAGAGTCCGGCGATTTTTCTCCGGTGCGACAATACCAGCCCTCGGGGCACTCGGGATCAGTACCTTCCACCAGGCAGGGACGGTCGCCATCGGCGTAGTTAATCTCCTTTCCGGTGCACCCCGATCCGAGGAGAACCGCAAAGAGCAGGTGTAGTGAGATGGCGAAGGTGCGTTGTGGTTTTTGCATCGGTTAGAATCCCCATTTAAGCTGCAGTGAGCCCATCGCAATCTGAAAATGTGGACCGGTGGCAACGTCTCTGGTTTGTCGCGAGTGGATGCCGAGCAGAACGGCGCTGATGGTACCGCTCAGAATACCCAGTCCCAGACCCGCCCATCCGCCGATGCGTAGTGGCCGCACGCTGTCGTAGTCGTCTTGCAGTTCGCTGTTCCACACTGTGCCGGTGTCTGGTGATTCAATTCGTCTGGCGCGGGTCTCTCCCACCGCGAGTATTGTCGCGCCCGCCGCCAGGGCGCCAGAGGCGATAATGGCCAAAGCAATGCCGGCGGTTCGTTTACGGGTTGGGGGCACCGTATCAGTGACCGGGGAAACCGGAACCGATTGCGTCGCCGGCGTGTCGGCATCGGTGGTTTCCGACGGGGGTGACGGGGGCCTCGCCTCGGGCTCGGCTGATGTTGGTGTCGGGGGATCAGGCGCAGAAAAAGCAACGAAGAGCTTTTCTTCGAAGTGCTCTGTCGCTTTCTGTCGGGAAATCAGCTCCACCGCTCTTGAAACAGGCTCGTATCCGTCGGCAAGCAGCTCCAGCTGGTGTTCGCCTGCTGCCACAATCAAAGGCGCTTCAATGGGCGAACTCCCCACCGACGCGCCGTCGAGCCGTATCTCCACGTCGTCGATGGCAACGGTGACCACCAACTCGGCCACCACAGCAGATATTTCTTCTTTGTGACGCGCAATGGCCTCGCGCATTTCGTCACTCAGGCTTTCTCCGTACTCTCTTTCGAGCCGGGTGAAGCTTTTCAGCGCCTCTGCGTATTTATGCATCGCCTGGTAACAGTTGGCCAGATTGAAGAGCGCCGCTTTGGTAGGGTGCTTGGCGATGGACAGCTCGAACTGAGTGGCGGCCCCCTTGTAGTTGTTCAGTTCCAGCAGCGAGATGCCGGTTTCGAAATGCTGTTTGGCGTCTTCCCGGGAATCCGCCCGGGCACCACCGCCGGCACAAAGCAGCAGAGTCAGCACAAGCGCGAAAAGTAGTTTGGCCGGCGCGTCATAGCGAAATGAACTCACGAGAGCTTGATTCATTGGCAGAGATTCCTTCTATCGGTCATTCGAATTCGCTTAGGTATTCCACGGCACCGCTGCCGTGCTTCAACGGATCATCCGAGGCAGCCGGCTTCGCTTTCTGTTGGGTCGCTTTACGCTTTTTTTCGGCTGCCTTCGGGGTCGGTTCGGCCGCGGCCTGTTGGGGTTGCGGCACAGTTGCTTTGGTCATAACCACATCGATGGTTTGGCTTGCGGTGGGCTTTACCGAGACGATGAACGGTTTGTACCCGGGTGCCTCTACTTGTAGTTTCATCAGCGATGCCTTTTTGTCCACCTGAAACGGATTCTCGTTTACCGGCATATTGTCGTAGAACACCTTTGCTCCTTCTGGCAGCATCTTCAACTGGATGGTGACCCCCTGAAGGGCGCGTTCAGCGGGAGCGTCCGGCTGTTCGGCCACTGATGGGGAGGATGGCGTCGGCTGGGCCGTGGGTTGAGGCGGAGAGTCGGTGAGCTTCCAGATGACCACCGCGCTCAACAGGAGCAGGGCCACTCCCGCACCCAGCAAAATGAACGGGCGACGCCTTGGGGCTGCTTTGTCGATGATCCACTCCATCGGGGTGCCGGATTTGAGCTCCTGAAGTACATCTTTGGCCGAAGCAGCCTCCCTCGATACTGACACGTCCCCACCCAGATCCCCCAGGGCGAAGGTGCGTTCTGTGCTACCCTGTGCCAACAGGGTCATTGCATGGCTGATGTTGTTGCCGGCTATGAGCGCTTTCATCAACGCACTCACCTCCGCCGCGGTTCCTGGACGCTCTGCCGGATCTCTGCCGATTAACTGCATCACCACCGGCTCTGCAGTGACAGGAAACCCTGGGAAAGACTTCCGGGGCGGCGCGGGCAACTCGGTCAGAATATTTGCCAGCACCTCGTTGTAACTGGTGCCTGAATGAGGGCGTTTACCGGTGAGCATTTCATAAAAAATGACCCCCACCGCATACAGATCGGATCGCCGGTCGATGCTAGACGCACAGCGAATCTGCTCCGGTGACATGTAGGCCGGGGTGCCGAGCAACGTGCCGGTTTGGGTAAGCTGACTTTGATCACCGGGGTCGGTGAACTTGGAGATGCCGAAATCGATGAGTTTCACCAAAGGTGTGCCGTCGTTCCGGTACACGAGGAAGATGTTGTCCGGCTTCAGGTCTCTGTGGATTATTCCTTTGTTGTGGACCGCTTCGAGGGCCTCCAGCACGGGAAGAAGAATGCCGACGGCGGCTTCAAGGGAGATGGGCCCCTTGCGCCGCAACATGTCACAGAGGCTCTCCCCTTCCATGAATTCCATGACCAGATAGGGCTCGCCCTCGGCAGAGACCCCTACATCCAATACATCTACAATGTTTTTGTGACCAATAGAGGCCGCAGCCTTGGCTTCACGGTAAAACCGCTTCACCACCTCTTTTTCAGAGGCAAACTCAGCGTGCAGAAATTTCACCGCCACCTTTTTTCCGATAACGGCATGGTGAGCAAGGTACACCGCACCCATTCCCCCTTTGCCAAGTAGACGGTCGATACGATAGCGCTCTTCGATCAGCCTGCCGCTGTAGTCTATGTGTTTCATCAATAATAATTCAATTGAAGATTATAGAATCGAATTGATAGTAACATCAACTGCCAGCGAAGATCGATCTATATTTGGGAGAAACATTTCAGAGTGACATGTAACTTAATGACAAATAACTGTGTATGCCGCGGGCCAAACATGGTCGCAAGGGTTTTCGCGATTTCATCGTGCATTGAACCACCGACGGTTTTCAATAACGGTCCCTACATTTTTGCTGTATAGTGGCCCCTACTCAACGACAGGAGCCGCCATGCCAATAACACACGACGACGCAAGCACGTTTCGCATTGGAGGCGCTCCCTCTATATTTCAAGAGAACGCCCAGGTGGGGATGACGATACTGCTGCATCCCGATATTGATCGGGTGGGAGAGGTCTCTGTTCTTGGGGCATATTCTGAAAATTTCACTGTGCAGGTGAATCGTCTTGCTCCGCTTTTCCAGTCCGGCCATAGGGGCACCTACCGCCCATTGAACACCCGCTACCTCAGCCGCAAGTCGGTTACCCTTACATCTGAGGATGGCAGCGGTGTGGTCTTTGACAGCGAAGCCGGCAATCTGGCCACGGTGAACGGGGCTCCCCTCAACACCCGCTTGTTCTTCGGGGTGGCTGATCTGCAGAAGGGCGTTCGCTTGCTGCTGGGCAATGCGGTTCTCGTATTGGTCCACCTAATAGACACAGAGCAACCAACCACGTCGGATATGGGGTTGGTTGGGCAGAGCACTGCCATCCGAAAGGTTCGGGCCAATATTGCCAAGGTGGCCGACCTCAATGTTTCCGTGTTACTGCGAGGAGAAACAGGCACCGGAAAGGAGTTGGTGGCGAGTGCCATCCACGAGCACAGTTTGCGGTCGGAACGGGCATACATTTGTGTGAACATGGCGGCTGTTCCCGAGGGGATCGCCGCATCAGAACTGTTTGGACATCGGAAGGGGGCATTCACCGGCGCTCATATGGATCACAAGGGCTACTTTCAGAAAGCTGATCAAGGAACACTCTTTCTCGACGAAATTGGAGATACCCCCACAGGAATCCAACCCCAGCTCTTGCGAGCAGTGGAAACCGGTCAGATTCCGATTGCCGGCGAAAAAGCACCCACTCGTGTGGATGTGCGTCTTGTGGCCGCTACAGATGCCGATTTGGAGAAGGCCATCGACGAAGGCAGTTTTCGCCAGCAGCTTCTCCAGCGGTTGAGCGGCTACCAGATTGTAATTCCCCCGCTGCGGGAACGCCGAGAGGATGTGGGGCGGCTATTTGCACATTTTCTGAAGGCAGAGTGTGCCAGAGCTTCGGAAGGGCACAAATTGTCAGAGCCTGTGCCGCCGCAAACGCCGGGCCTTCCCGCCGCTGTGGTGGAGAAGTTCATGCAGTTTGATTGGCCGGGAAATGTACGCCAGCTGCAGAATGCAGTGCGCCAGCTGGTGATATCCAATCGGGGCGAGTCCCACTTTCGCCTGGACGGGATGCTGCAGGAGTTGTTGGTTCGCTCGGGGGATGCTACCGCCGATAATGCCGATGCGAGCCCTATTGAACCCCTCCCAAGATCCCGGGACAAATCGACCATCTCGGACGATGACATTCACGGGGCGCTGTGCGCCAACGGCTTCAATTTATCAGCAACCGCTGAAGCACTAGGGGTGTCCCGCGGATGGCTCAATACTCGAATGGACCTTTCCAGCCGATTCAGAAAGCCGGGGGATGTGACCGCTGCGCAAATTAAGGAATTGCAGCAGGAGCTCGGCAACGATGTGGACAAGATGGCGCAGATTCTCGAGGTGACTCCCAGGGGGCTGCTGCTTCACATGAAACGATTGGGGTTGCGCAAGGACGGTTGAACGCCCCCACCCCAACTATCCCCATCGGAAAAGGCGCGTTTAAAACTGTTCATGAACTGTTCAAAAGAAGCTGTTACGGGGTCTGTGCACCCCGAAACCGCCCCGAACAACCTGGGGTACACGTTCTCGCGCTGATACTGCCGGTAATCAGGGCTCCCAAAAAACATGGCACGCTCTTCGCTATGTTGAGGGAAAAGAACACGGTTCGCCCTAAGATGGGGCAAAACCAACGCTCCTAAGGAATACGAACATGGATAAAAAACAGAAAAAAATCGTCGCGGGAATATTCCTGCTGTGCAGTTTCGTCCTGATGGGTTTCTCGGGGACCATCGCGGCGGAGCTGACCCGGCAGCCGATTCAACGCGCGGTCATTATTATGCTGACGATTTCCATCCTGGCGATCGTCAATTCGTCTGTTATTCGCAACGTATTTGTGGCTAAACGCAAATAATAATATCACAGGAGATTTTATGAAAACAGGAAGACTTTTCGTGATTCAATTCGTGCTTGCATTGGCACTACTATTTTTCACCGCTTGCGAAGAAGATGAGGGTGCTTGCCCGGACTACGACGACTACAGCGACTGCCTGACAGATGCCTGCTCAGCTGAGGTGAATGCCTGCATGGTGAATTCAGATTGTCTGGCACTAATGCTTTGCTCCGCAGATTGCGGCTCCGACAGCTGTGTCGAGAGCTGCATTAGCACCTATTCGGGCGGACAGGCCCTGGCAATGAACCTGGTAGAGTGCGGAGACGCGTCATGTTCGGAGTGCCCGTGACGTCCTGAAATGCCTTTCCGAAATGCCATTTGTAGAACTAGTGTGGCTCGTGTGAATTTGGTGGAGTGCACCTGCGGAATGTTGGTTTTTACGAGAGAGGGCGGAGTTGCGTAGCGGGAAGAAAGTGTGATATGAAAGGGTGACACCAAATGCTACCTAATGCTAGTGAATGTTATGAAGAACGAAATATTGGAAGTTCGAGCCGGCTAATATTTTCGCCGGAATTCGAAATAGATGGTTTCAAACACATGTCATACACGAGAGGAGTGAATGGTGAATCAACAGAAATATATCATTAAGAGAATCACAAAGCGAAGTTTCGTACTTGCCTTTGTCATCGGCGCTGTATTATTACTTGGATCGTGTGAAGACGAAGAAGAGTCGAATCCTTGGTGCAACGGAAGATGCGATAGTTGCCCATCGGAGTCGGGTTATGAGTGTGAAGGACGTGTAGGCGATCAGTGCTGTTACTGTCCGACACTCGCATTTTGCAATGATGAGGCGGAGACATGTACGTGCTACACGTATGTATCAAATATATACGTTCCCGAAGTGACCATCGACCCATCGGAAGAACTGGATCCGTCCGGCAATCCGGGAATGGCGAAGGTACGAGGTATTCTTGGGGTATGCCCGTCTAAATAAAAGGAGATTGCTGTGAAAATCACTTTATCTCTTCACATGATTAGCGCTGTTTTCGTATTGTCGTTTGCGTCGTCAATTGTCGCGAAAGAGCCGGCTGGCCGGCCGAATTTCGGCATGTTTACTAAGGAGTTTGCTAAAGATAAACATGTCATGTTTTTAGCCACACAAGGGGCAAGTGTTGTTCAAACGTACTCAGGTGATTTGAAAGAGGTGAAAGAATGCAAGGAGAACCGTCCCTATTTTCGTTTTATTGAAAAATGGACGAGAGAATTGCAGCACACCGACGACAACACCAGATACGAGTCCTACGGTATGTACGATGACCCAGGTTGTTTAGACTGGACCATTATTCAAATCCGTGTCGGAACCAAGTGGTTTGACGTGAAGCCCGGTGGGATGCTTCATTTAATCTATAACAATTCCACAACAGTGCTTGTGTATGCGGGGGCGGGCACGTCTGATGCAGGCTTCTATGTCGCTCAACTCGGTGTGCGTTGGGAAAAACTCGATACATCGGAAACATCTGAACCATTCAAAGACAAACCCAACAATTTTTGGATAGATCGGATGGTTCTGACTGGGGAAGACGAATTTTTTGTGCGGGCGAACCCCTGTGTAAATTCTGTGGAAGACAAAGCGAAGAAAATTATCGTTATGGCAAACAAAAACGGGGCGCTTCGTTTTTCTTTGGACAACAAAAAAAAGAAAATCGTTGTGAAAAGTTGCTCGATTCAAAAAGCGGCCACGTGGTTTCCCACGCCAACTCCGTCCCTTCCAACAGAAGCATCCAGTTTGAGTAGTGAATCCTCCGTATCTGATTCGGCCGTTGTAGAACAGCCGCACGAGATGGTCGAAAAAACAATGGCTAAGGTCCAGGCATGCGCTGGACAAGAGTGTCTCGCAGAGCAACCACACACAACCGAAGGTGCACCAGCCGAGGATCCCCCCCCATCTCCGGTACCGAATTCGCCGCCTTCCAACTGGCAGGTTCAACAAATCAACGCTAGATGGGTTCACCAGTATTCAAATACCCAACTCCGTTCAAAAAACAAGTATGTGCGTGCGTCTGCTGGAAGAAAATTAGTGGAAGTAACCGGTGCCTTTCGTATGAAAGACGGTCATGTCGCACAGGTGTCGAACGAGGAGTTAATCCTTCAAGACGTGCAAGACCCGCCAGAGAACCGAACCAGCACATTGGTGGGCATTGGGCTAATGACAGTAGATGGTCTATGTGAACTCGAAATACACGATGAAAGATCCGTATCCGGTAATATTTCAATGACGTATCCGCGCAGCGGTCAAAAAATTTCGTGGCATTTCGATGCCGCCGCAGCAACTTCCAGCACGTCTTTTGGACAAAATGAAAGTTACGTTTGTATAGTATTTTCTGTGCCGGAGCAATCTGGCTCTGAATTTACATTGTATTTCGGCGGATCGCAGTTTCCCATCTCCGTAGGATTGAGACAACCTATTGCTATTCCGCCGCATATAGCGATGGGCGGTGAGGCGATGGGCCCGGCAGTTCCGGCATCAGCAGAACAGTTGGCCGCCGAAAGCGCACTTGGAAAAAAGTTGAATCGTTCGTACTTAGCGTATCAAAGATCGTACCCCACCGGCGAGGTCTCGTTTTCTCAATATTTGGTCAACCACTACGAAAAGAAAAAGAAAAAAGGAGCACTCATTTTAGCCATTGGATTGCCTGTCTCGGCTGCGTTAATTATCGGTGGCAGTATCTACGGGGTGTCCACCGAAGATTGGGAGAATGCTGGTTCTACCGTGGGGGTGGGTGTTGTTCACCTTCTGGCGGCTTCCATTGCCGGCGGCATTATTCTGAAAAGGAACAACGAACGAATACGCAGGCTTACCCCTTTGCTACATCAAAACACGACATCTCAAAGAGGTCGACGTCAGATGCGATTATTTCTTTCCGGTATGGGATTCAAACAACCGCTTGGGTTGTCCACAACATTTTTGTTTTAAACGGAGCTTTCGAGCTATGTTGAAAGGATTTATATGAGTAAAAACACTTGGATATCATTGACGGTCGTTGCAGTGCTGGCCGTTTTTCTTTTTGCTGGTTGCGGTATATCCCGCGCGGTCCATCCCGTATCTTTGCAACACGGTTACAATCCATTAAAAGTAGCTAGGGTCTGTGAAGGCGTCGCGGTTGTAGAGCGGGTCGATGGGAATAACGTTCCCAGTGAGCCTATGGCAATTGAATGCTATGATATGCCACCGGGGGAGCATCAGTTCGAAGTGAGTTGGTCCGGGGGGCAAGACTGTATTCCTTCTGGTACTGTTCCTGTCAAAGCAACGTTGTCTGCTGGTCAGGAGTACAAATTCAAACACGTGGTAAACCCGTTTAAGAAATATCCCTGCGGACAGCCTGTTCAATTCAAATTGGTCAGCAACGGAATAGAAGTTGCGAGAAGTCACGGTCCTGAAGTACCCACCATCCGCAAATACACAATTCCTCAGGTAATTATGCAGAACGAAAATGGTGTTCCAACTGGGGCTGCCGGTGCGAAATCAGTATCAATGGATGAACACAGCGGTATCTATTACACCAATCATGGCACACCGATTGTGGACAAAACCGGAAGTCAGTTATTCTACAACCGACACACAAACCTGTTTCATAATAAGGATGGCGTCCCAGTGGTCGGGTGGGATAAAGTTTTGATTGACCCTATCCCTCGAATGAATCTGTACTTCGACGCAAACGGTCATCCGGTGGCCACAACGGACGGAGAGCTGGTGTATCGAGATGAGCAAACACAACAGTTCAAAACCATTGACGGCACCATCGTAGCAGACATCGACGGAAATCCTGTTACGCCATCCACTTCATCAAATACTGAAGATTCTTCTTCCGCGTCTCCTCAAGAGATTCCCGCTAACACAGTCAAGGCAACGCTATCTGAAACAGCCCCAGCGGCCCCAACGGCCGGCATCGCCCCCACAGCTGATGCACCGGCGCCGTCAAGCGATACCGATACCGCACCAACCGCGCAGTAGCCTGGTCACAGCCAGCTTGTTGGGGGGCTGGAACGAGCTCTGATCTTTTTTTCAGCATACAAAATGCAACACCCATACTCTCCCCGCCATTCACTACAATTTCTTTTTGAGGATGCCGTCGGCGCCGCAAGCGATGAGGTAATTTTGTTTTTTTGAAACCGCGATGGCCGAAAGATAATTGGATGTGCCGGAGTCTTCAATGGACCAATTTGCTCCATCGTAGTGTGCGATCCATCCGTTACTCGTTACAGCATATACGTCATCCGGGGCAAGCACCACCAAATCATCGATATTTGAAGTAGCCGGCAATTCATGACGAATCCAGTTTTGATTTCGGTACTCCAGCAATACCCCCTGCATACCGCCGATAAAAAGGGCGGTTTCCTTGTCGCCGTGAACGGTACGAATTTCTTCGTAGCGAATGTCGTCATATCCCTCAAAGTCAATTTGCGTCCACTCCCGCCCTTGAGAATGCAAAATAGTCCCGCGCGCCCCCACCGCCCAGCAGTCATCCTTGCGCTGACACCACAGCGACTTCAAATAATCCGTATGCGGAATTTCCACGTCCTCCCAGCGCTCTCCATCGTAACGCATCATGACGCCCTTTTCCGGCCGTGAAAACCGATACAGGTTACCAATGGCCAACAAACCAACGTCTGCGCCGTTGCGAACAAAATAATCCAGGGGAAGATTTGCACCGGCTGCGTCATCCAGGTAAACCCCCTCATCAAATAAATTCGTTTTGAAAGTAGCCCCCTGCGGCAATGAAACAGTTGCCCACTCATTTGTGTGTTCCTGATACTCGAACAACTCATGGTAGTAAACCACGTGCACTTTGCCATTTCTACCGACCATCAAGTCATCGCATGTGGTTTCGTTTTCAAATGCCGGGGCCTTCCCATATTTTTTCCATTGGCGTTGCTCCGTTTCTTTTTGCCAAATCGCGCCTTTGTTGCCCACGGCGAATTTCCGCCCCGATTCATCAGCGTGAATAGCGCGCATGCTTTTACCGGGCCACTCTTCTCTTTGCCATTGCGCACCATCATAACGAAATAAATTTTCGTCGATCACATACAATTCTCCATTTTGCAGGACAGCGCTCCGAACGCTCACTTCTCTATCAACCTCACCGCTGACCCACGAGTGAACCGTACCGTCCTTGCGGTACACCACCCCATTTTCTCCCACCGCAGCCAACTCTCCGGAAGGAAGTGCCGCCGCCACATAAAAAGAAACCCAGCTGTTCCATTGATTTATCGGTTTTTCCCCCCAGGAACGCCAGCGCTTGCCGTTGTAGTGAGACACCGCTCCGTTATGGCCGACAGCCAGCACGTCACTCGAGCTTGTACCGAATACCCCATTGAAAATTTCATCTGTTTGGGTTTCTTGAAATGTCCATTGTCGCGTATCAAAATGAAGAATCGCCCCCTCATCTCCCACCACAAAAACCTCTCCGGTTTCACTGACCCATACATCATTCCACGACGAAGCACCGGCCGCCTCATCGGGTATCGGTTGCCAGTGTTTTCCATCAAAGTGCAATACAATACCCAGCGCAGAAGACGCTCTCCCGCTTTCAATCGTATCCCCGTGAAATGCGACGGCCCCAACGGCATATATATTGGTTGGACTCGTTCCCCATATTCCGTTCAAATTCATGTGGGTGTCGAGCTTGATCTGTCGCCAGACACCGTTCACCAGCTTCAGTAGCGTTCCCCCCGATCCAACCGCATAGGCCACATCGGGATGGCTCCACACATCCCACAACGTTGCGCCGGTGGTATCGGTCGAAATCCAACACCAGTCATCGGCGCTGCAAAAACCATTCGATCCGGTGACCACAAATTGCTCTTCGCTTACAACCGCGTCACCTCCCGGCCGATTCATAGCGTCTTTCTCATCCGGTTGGCTCCCGCTTGCGGGCATCTCCACCGAGGTACCGCGCATCTGCGCCGGTTTAGAACATCCCTGCCATAAAACAAACGAGCAGAACAAAACAACGCCGGCGCATATCTTACCTCCCTTGATCATTCCTCATTCTCCGAGATTTTATACTTATTCCAAAAATCGTGTCGGGCGGCGGTGCGGAAGGGGGAGGGAATCCATGGGGCGGTGGCGCGCTGCCAGTCTTTGTAAGCCGGATATTTCGACGATGTGATCTGTTCGGCCATGCGCGTGCTGCCGATAAACAGCAACATGAGCACCCCTGCACCGATACCGCTCCAATGCAATGCACCCGACGCCGCCGCCAGATAGAAAAACACCACAATCCACTGACCCATCTCACATACGTAATTGGGATGCCGCGAAAACCGCCACAGTCCGAATGTGTTGAACCCCAACCTCAGTCTCGCGTCCTCCTGCGGTTGACTTCGACGCCGGTAGTACCGCAGCTGCTGAATATCGGCAACGGTTTCTCCCAGCAGCAGAACCCCATGAACCGCGTACAACACCATCTCCAACGGACTGATCTGTCCGCGAATCTCTCCCACAAAATACAAGGGCAGCGTAAACACGAAGATGAGTGCCAGCTGAAATGAGCTGATAAACGTGAGATTGAAGAGTTCAAACAATACCCGATTGGGAATCTTCTCCTTCAGAACCGGCCAGCGATAATCCTCTTCAGTGAAGCCCTTTTTCCAACTGAAGCGATAGCCGCCTTTTACGGCAAAGTTGGCGGTCAGCCGAATCGCCCACAGGCACACCAACACCCCCGGAATCACAAAGCGCATATTGTCGTAAAAATCACGCATCCAGATGAGCACGTACACTGCCGGTAAGACCGACCACAGCCGGTCCACATGAGAATAATTTCGCGAGAGCAAACCCGCCGCAAACGATACGACAACGCCGGCCCCCAGCACAACCATTGCAAGGTGTAATCCATTCATACGCGCCATACTACCGCGCAGCACAAATTTGACAACCAATTGTCGCACCCCGGAGTTTGTCGTACACTTTCGTTTGCGGACATTCTATGCAGCGGTTGCAAATCGTCGTGCTCCCGGGTAATATGCGACGTTTCACTGAGATACCGCATTTGGATTGCTGATGAATTATTACGCGCTTTTGCCACTCGCTTCTGTTTTTGGGAACGTCTTTCTATGGACTTTCGTGTATGCACTTCACAATCGCAGCCGCACCAAACGTATCTATCTATGGTTTATCGTTCATTGCGCCCTGTGGGGTCTCTCTGACTTTCTGGCATGGAATCACACCGACCCGTCATTTCAGTATGTTGTTCTGCGGCTGGGAACCGCCGCATGGATTCCCATCACGCCGTTATATATGTATTTCGCATACCTGCTCACCCGCCGTCCCGTGGATTGGCTGCTCTATTTTTTTGCTGCAGGCGCGTTCGTTTTTCTCGGTCTCGGCACTTGCACCGACATGATTGTAAAAGACATCAGACAAACTCATTGGGGGGTACTAGCCATTCCCGGCGCCCTCTACTACGAATCTATTATTTTCTGCACAATGCTTCCCGGACTCTTCTCCATCTGGTTCATCGGAAGACAGGCGTTTCGCAGCACGGGCATTGAAAGGAAACAACTCTTCTTTTTTTTGAGCGGTATTGTGTTCACCTGGGCGCTGGTACTTCTGGTAAACGTATTCACCCTGCTTTGGTTTGAAACGTTCGAGGTTCCCAAGCTCGGTTCCACCTTCGCGCTCCTGCAGGCCATCATCGTCTTTATCGCTTCCACCCGATATCGCTTTTTAAACGTGGGTGTTCAGGAAGTGGCCATGGATATTTTCTCCAAAGCCAGCGATGGTGTGGTCCTGCTCGATTGCAACGGACAAATTATCGAAATCAACGACGCCGCCCAGAAGATGCTCGGTCTCTCGCCCAAACAAACACTTTCCTCCCACATTGATCAACTCGTTCCGGCGCCCTATCAATTCAATCGAAACTGCGACAACCTCGAAATCGAGTTTTCGCAGCGACAGGCTGAAGATATGCGTCTGGGGCTGCTCTCCCAATGCGACTTCTACCAGGGCAGCATCTGGGCCGGAAAGTTACTTACCATCAAAAATATCACCAGTCGCAAAGCTGCGGAGCAGGCCGAACGGGTACAGGCCATTCTGCGCGAAAAAGTGCGCCGGAATCAGGAAATGAAAATGCTGGCGCTGGGAGAACTGGCCGGCGAAATTGTACACAATGTCAATAACCTGATGAGCGGCATTATCGGATACACCAGTCTGCTGCGACGCAAACTTCAATCCAACCAGGAGGTGCAGCCTCTGTTGGACGGTATCCAGAACACGGTGGAAAACGCATCGAAAATGGGAAAAGAGCTATTGCTGTTCACTCAGACCAGCGAATCTCCATCGGAAACGGTCGACATTCACGAATCGATTCGCAACAGCATTCGCCTGGCCGAACATTCGTTCAATGAAGGCATCCATTTTGAAATGATGTTGAATGCCTCCCAGTCACACATTCTTGCAAGTCCGGCCGATCTGGAAAACGTCATCCTGAATATGTGCATCAACGCCAAAGACGCCATGCCGACAGGGGGGCGCATCTTTATCGCCACCGAGAATGATATCCCGGCACCGCAGCTGTCCACCGGTGACCCCCACGCTGCGACGAACACCGAGAAAACCGCCCTGCGCCTTACCGTGCGGGATACCGGCGCCGGTATTGACAGCGCTATTATCGACCGCGTCTTTGAACCGTTCTTCACCACCAAAAAAAGCCGGGGCGGCACCGGGCTGGGGTTGTCGAACACGTTCGGTATTATTCAACGCTTGGGCGGCACCATCAGTGCGGAAAACCTCAAAGAAGGCGGTGCCGCATTCACCATCGTGCTGCCGGTGCACAAAAAAGTCAGCCGTAGGCAAAGCACTCCTCATTCGCTTTAAAACCGAATATTCAAATCTTCTTTGGCAAAATGCGCACGGGCCGCGTCGGCCTGTTTGGTGGGGGCGATACTCAATCCGCAGAGAACCGTAACCGCAATGCCGTGCAGCGGCACAAATGCGTGCAGAGGCAACAGCAGCCCGTGCGACAGAGAATAGTAGATCCAACCGGCGGTGGAGACCGCCGCCAGTCCTCCGTATATCAACCCCGCCCATGCGCCCCGTGCGCCCATCTGAAACAACCATTTCCCGATAATCGCCCCCACGGGGAAAAACCCTAGAAACACGTATGGAACAAATGCCAACGGTCCGTACACCCGCACCACCACAAACAATTGAATACCTGCGAATAGACACAATAGTCCCAACGCGGCGGTCGTAAACGCCGCTGCCTTCACCAACGGTGTAAGCGTTACCTGCTCAATGGCAAATTGCGCAGACGCCTGAACATCAATCTCCGAGGGTGGATGGTATGGATTCTCATTCATTCCGGTACCCCTTCTCGATGTTCACACATTTCCACCTGGCAAATACTATTTCTTTTTCGAGTCCTCTTCCAACACAGCTGAAATGGTTTTTTCTGAATCGGGAATCACCACCAGTAGTTTCCGACGGAAACCGGACTTCGTCACCTCTACCTTCACCGGTTTGGTACCTGCCGGAACCCGCATGGGGCGCTCAATAATCAACTCGCCATTCCAATGCACTTCGGCATCGCCGGGCTCCACATCGACCCAGATGGTCACCTTATCGGGCAGGCTTTCATCGGGCGGCGGGGTTTCGGTCTGGATGGCGCTGTTGATTTTATATGCCGTCGTTTTAGTCGATCGATGCGTAAACAACGCGCTGGTCCATACCAGGTACGCCGCCGCACCGATGACGCCCAGAAACAACACCAGTTTCACATATGACCAGGAAAACCCACCGCGCCGGGCACGGGCCGGCCCCACGTATGTATTGGCCGACGTGTTGGACTGCGGCTGCCATCGTGGCATCCCCACCGCCGGTGAGACACCGCTGCTCGGATTGTTCCAGCCGTTGTCACGTGGGAGGGAGCGGTTGGCGTAGGAAACTTCATCTCTGCTGCGAGAAGAAAATCGCTGATTGTCGGCCACATCACTTAAATCCAAATCAAGGGTCATCTCCTCAGACGTTCCCCCCAACCCTGACGGAGCAGGCGCCGGGGTTTCCTCAATGACTTTCACCTGGGGAATTAATGAGGGAATGCCGGTCTCGGTTTGACAATGGCGCGCATGTTTTGGCAGCTTTCCCACCGCCGCGGCAGTCAGATACTCAATAAATTCCGCCGCATCCTGAAATCGTTGTTCCGGCTCCTTCGACAACGCAATAAGGCAAAGCTGCTCCATCTCTTTGGTGACATGGGGATTAATGGTGCGAATATGAGGTACCGGCTTGGTCGCGGTATTCACCATAATTTCATGGGCATCTTTACCGCGAAAAGGCGGTCGCCCGGTGAGCATCTCAAAGAGGAGAATGCCCACGGCAAATAAATCCACCCGATGGTCCACCACGCTTTGTCCGGTCAGCGCCTCGGGCGCCATGTAACCGGGAGTGCCCATCACAACGCCCATTTCAGTCTTGAACCGGGCGGTAGCTTTCGACCGTTTGGGTTTGGCCTGAGGGCCGGTGACAATGGTGGCATTCCCCTCATTCATGATTTTCGCGATACCGAAATCGAGTATTTTCACGACTTCCTGACGGTCTTCATTTTTTGATAGAAAAATATTCTCGGGCTTTAAATCGCGGTGAATAATATTTTTTTTATGCGCTCGGGCCAACCCGCTGAGCACCTGGTCCAATATTTCCACCGCCCGCGACTGGCGTAAAATTTTCCGTCTGTCCAACAAATCGGCCAGAGATTCGCCTTCCAGGTATTCCATCACAAAAAACGGTCGTCCATCCGGCGTAATGCCGTAGTCGTAAACTTCAACCACATTCGGATGCTTGATTGACGCGGACGATTTGGCCTCCACTTTAAACCGATCTTTCATGGAAGCGTCTTCGCCCTCGAACGGCAGCAACACTTTAATGGCCACCCGCATTTCCAAATCCCGGTGCTGTCCCTGATACACCACACCCATACCGCCTTCACCGATTTTGCGGTTGATAACGTATTTACCCTCTAAAGTGTCGCCGATTTGTAAACTTCTGGTCACAGTAAAAAGCAGTCTACCTAAAAGCAGGTGGTTTCCGCAATTACGAAATACAAAAATGCAACCGTGAACTCCGAAAACCATACTGGAAACAGCGACTTCACGAAGGAATGAAAATATGATACGCACTGAACCATACAACGTGCGACAACGAGCGGACACTGCATTGAAACTCTTCGGCAGAAAAAAGATATGGCGCCTTAAAAACCTGACACTGATTTTTCCGGACCATCAGGTCAATCTGTTTTTAAACCCGAAAGTCGGAACCTCCACAATAAAGAATATCTGTCTCGCCAACCTTAATCCCGCATTGTATGAGGATATGTCCACGCTCAACCTGCACGAAGATGTTCGCAGATTGACGAATCACGGACTGAACTACTCCACACATCGTTTTTTTCGGTATTTGAACAACAAAAAAAGCCGCAATTTTCTATTTGTTCGAAATCCATACGCTCGGCTTCTGTCTGCATATCTGGACAAAATCGTCGACCCCAAACGGGGGTCCGGCATCTACACCGCCAATAAAGCCCTCATACATCAATTTGCGACAGATAACCACCTTCCCCTGTTGAACGAAAAGGGCGAACTGCCATTTGACACGTTTGTACGATGGGTGGTTCGAACAAAAAATCCCAGACTGAATATTCATTGGGCGGTGCAATCTGAACTCGCATGGGTCCACAACATCCGTTACTCCAACACGTATAAACTGGAGGAGAATTTCAACCAGGGACTCTACGACCTTATCGAAGCGCTTCATTTCGACCCCGCAATCTACGAGCAGAAGCTAAGCCGAAAAGTAAATGCGGGTGGTGCAGAATCACAACAGCAATATTACACCGCACCCCTTGCCGAACTGGTGTACAAAAAATACCAAACCGACTTTGTTGTTTTCGGTTACCAACGCGATTCCTGGGGTTCGCCCGATACGTCGGTTGACCGGCCATGAAATCAACATGAAAGGATCTCGATCATTCAGTGGAAGCGTGATATGACTCGCACATGTTTTGCAGTCGTTGGTTATATCAAATCGTAATTTCCGGGCTATTACTCCTGTTCACGACATATTCGGTCGCTCAAGACACCGATGCACAAAGCAATGCGGATACCGACGCTATCGAAATGGTCGCGCCCAGACTACTCGACTACGTGCAGGCCGAATACCCCGAGAAAGCCTTTGCGGAAGGGCTGGAAGCCGCCGTACTCACAGAAATCAGTATCGATGAAAACGGTGTGGTCACCGGGGTAAAAATTGTGGAACCTGCGGGGCACGGTTTTGACGAAGCCGCCGAAGATGCCATCTACCAATTTCTGTTTGAGCCCGCCACCCGGGGAGGCATCGCCATTCCGTCGAAAGTGCTGTACCGATACACCTTTTTTGTCACAGCGCAAGCCCCCGGCGACGATACCGATTCAGGCGTCGAAACCCAGCCTCAAACGCCGGCTCAGCTGCTCGGGACGATTGCGGACATGGACGGAAATCCCATCGGGAATGCCTCTCTTTCTCTAGTGAAAATTGAAACCGAAATCGATTTGGCCAAAGCCGAAAACGAAGCCGATATTCTTTCATCCGAGGTGGACAAAAACGGTGCCTTTCAATTTGCCGGTTTATCTGCCGGTCTGTGGCAGGTGGATATCGTAGCTGCCGGATACAAGCCCCTATCCATGGAAGAAACGCTTGAAAACGGCGAATTGCGCGAAGTGATTTATCGGCTGGAGCTGGAGGCGCAGGAATTCGAAACTGTTGTTCGCGGGCGCAAACCGCCGCGGGAAGTTACCCGGCGTGAAATCACACGACGCGAAATCACGCGAATTCCCGGTACCGGCGGTGACGCGTTGCGTTCGGTGCAAAACCTTCCCGGAATGGCCCGTGCCCCGGGATTCGGCGGCCAGCTGCTGGTTCGCGGCAGCGCCCCGGATGACTCCAAGTATTTCTTTGATACCATGCCCATCCCCATGTTGTACCACTTCGGCGGGCTCACATCGGTCATCAATTCCGACTTGCTGGATCGCATTGACTTTTACCCGGGCAACTATTCTGTTCGCTACGGCAGCGCCACCGGCGGTATCGTCGATGTCTACCCCAAAACCCCGGAGACCGATCGCTTTCACGGGTACATGGATGCGGATCTGTGGGACATTTCGGCATTGGTGGAAACGCCGATAAACGAAGATTGGTCCATCGCGGTTTCGGGACGGCGCAGCTATGTGGATGCAATTTTAAAAGCGGTGATGCCCGATGACGGCGGCTTTCAGTTCACTGTGGCGCCGCGGTACTACGACTATCAATTGATCACTGACTACCACCCGGATAAGAAGCGAAATCTGCGACTGTTTGTGTTCGGTTCAGACGACAAGGTCGTATTTCTGTTCGGCAATCAGGTGGTCGGAGACCCCACTTTTTCCGGTGGGATGAACTTCCGCACCGCGTTTCATCAGGCGCAGCTGCGATACCGCCGGCAGTTTACCGCCAAAGTGTCAAACGAAGCCAACCTGGCCAGCGGATTCTGGTTCAGCGAGAGTTCCCTGGGCGATCAGTTCACCTGGGATTCGAAAGCCGTGCCCATCTTCTTCCGCGACGAAATGGAATGGAAAGCCCATAAAAAATTCATCCTGCGAACCGGCGTCGACATTCAGGCGTACTGGACCCAATGGACCATTACCGCAGCAATGAATATGCCCCTGGAAGGTGAAAACATGGACCCGCTGGACACGGGCGAGCCCATGACCACGGAGGGAGAGGGGTGGTCGTGGTGGCCCGCCGTGTACAGTGAATTCGAATATTTGCCCATTGACCGCCTGCGCATCATCCCCGGATTGCGACTGGCATGGTTCGACGAAATTGACAGGTTCGGTTTTGACCCTCGGCTTGTGGTCCGCCACCAACTGTTCCGTCATACGGTCGTAAAAGGCGGAGTCGGACTGTTCAATCAGGCGCCGCATCCCGCGACCACCGATAAAGTGATGGGCAACCCCAATCTCAAGCTCATCAAAGCCATGCACTACAGTATGGGTGTGGAACAAGATATTCTTCCCCAGCTCAAGTTGAGTATTGAAGGGTTCTACAAGCAGCTGTTTGACCTGGTGGTCGCCGGAAACCGCTCAGAAGAACAGGTGATCAGCGACGAAGACACCGGCCCGTCCTATGTAAACGAAGGAAAAGGCTCGGTGTACGGATTGGAGCTGCTGCTCAAGCATCAGCCGACCGATCATTTTTTCGGCTGGATTGCGTACACGTTCATGAAATCCACTCGTATCGATCACCCGGGCGAAGAGCCTCGGCCGTTTGACTACGACCAGACCCATATTCTCACCATTGTCGCCAATGTGGTCATCGGGCGGGGATGGGAAGCGGGCGTGCGCTTCCGTCTGGTAAGCGGCAATCCGGACACCCCGATTCTCGGCTCTTTCTACAACGCGGATTCAGACAGTTACTGGCCCATTTACGGCGCCACCAACAGCGACCGAATGCCGCCGTTCCATCAATTGGATTTTCGCATCGATAAAACCTGGATTGGAAAACACACCAAGCAATCGGTGTATCTCGACATTCAGAATGTATACAACCGCAAAAATCCCGAGGGATACTCGTACAATTACGATTTCTCGGAACGCGTATACTTCAACGGCATGCCCCTCTTCCCCAGCCTGGGATTCAAACTGGAATACTAATAAAAGACGGTGTCGTTCAAGCTGTCGCTTCCCCCATGGAACACCGACGCGCGATCATAGTAGAAATATTCAAGCAGGAAGTGCGTTTCCGAAAAAAGTTGCCAGCATGTGTTCAACAGGTAGAGAGTGTGGACAACTGGATGTGTCCCAAAACTTGTTGTTCCACGACTGGAGAGATGACATGCCCCCTTTGGGGGCAGCTAAGAATCTTGCTCAAAACCGATTCTACGGTTTGTTGATTTTTCATCCGCTGCCATGAGCTGTGCAATCGTATCGAAAATGCTTCTGAATAGCTTGTCGTGATTTGCTACTTTTTTATCGAGTGACTTTAGTTGTCGTTCGATGTTTCTATTCGACGCGAGTATTTCTCTCAGCCGTACAAAAGTCCGCATAATCGCAATATTGACTTCAATGGCGCGGGGGCTGTTTAAAACGCTTGAAAGCATTGCAACCCCTTGCTCTGTAAAAACGAATGGTGGTTTTCTCCGACCACCGATGGTGAAAACATCGGATTCTGATGTCCCGTTTTGGGATATCAGAATCCGATATTCTTCGAGCGTCAGCTCAATCATGAAGTCTTCGGGAAAACGTTCTCTGTGTCGTCGAACCGCTCTATTTAACGCCCTTGTTTCAATGCCGTAAAGTGCAGCGATGTCTTCATCGAGAATACCCTTTTTTCCCCGAATCATTCGAATGAGCTTTCCGATTGCGTCTATCGGAACAAGCGAACTATCGTTCGGCATATTGCAACTCCCTAAAGTCTAATAACTCTGCTAAGGTAACCCTCACACGCCTCTATCGACCGATTTGACAATGTGTTGCCCAAAAAATCGAAAAAAGTAAAAAAGTAACCAGGGTGCGTTCAAAAGAAAGAAGGGTACTGACACCATGGGAAACACAATGAAATTGATTTTAAGCACGCTTCTGTTGTTGCTGTTGATAGCGACAATTACGTCTTGTCACAAGACGAATAACGGTGACACCGGCGATACATCGGAAACGTCAGATGGTGATACGGACAGTGACGGGGATAGCGATTCTGATACAGATGGAGATTCCGATTCCGATTCCGATTCGGAACCAGTCGTTACCGGATGTGACGCTGGCGATGGTACTGTAGGGTGTTACGGTGAAGACGTATGGTGTTTTGAGGGGGATTCACCCGTTGAATTGGTAATGGAGTGCACGAACGGACACGTGTGCACGGAATTGGATGGTGGAGCCGCTCAGTGTCGCTGCGCAGACGACTACGAACAGCGTTGTTATGCCGGTGACGTGTGGCGATACGATTCCTGCGGAAACATCGGTTCACTAGATTTAGATTGCGCTGATGATGAGAGTTGCGTGGAGTATGGAGACGGAACTGCTGTTTGTTCAGACTGCGATCAATACTAGAGCAATCCGCCGGCATGTGATGTGTGCGATGGATATAATAATGAAGATTCTGAAAATTGTCAGTGCCCGAGCGATGACTACGCGCCGCAGATTGGGACCCCCAATTGTTGGACCTGTCCATTGCCGAATTCGGCTGCGGATGGAGCGTGTAGCATTTCATCAGGAGAAAATTTTAGTTGGGAGGACGCTAGTGAATTATGTCCAGAGGGATTTCGTTTGCCTTCGGCTGCTGAGATCGCAGAACATTTGTTTGAAGGAGCGGAATTGAACGACGACAATTATTTTCATGCAGCGTGTGAATACTATGAAAATTGTTTTGAGATATTCGGTTCCTTGGACCAGCGCGTTTGGACACATGATGAATGTTCATCGAGTTCGGGTAGTTTAGGATACGTGGTTTATGATTTTGGTACAGAGGGCGCGGGCGCATTGGGTTGTGCACCTGAAACTGGCAAATACGACGTTATTTGCATACACAATTAGGAAGGATGTAAGGGTTCAAAATGAGAAGTAGACAAACTATTTTTTTGCGTATCTAAGGGACAGGCCGAGTTTGTTACTTTATTGGGTAGAAAATCAAAAGAATGATGTCGGTTGCATTTGTTTTGTGGCACTTGGGTCAATTTTTCGGATGCTCGTACAAACTGGAATACTAATAAAAAACGGTAAGGCGCAGCCAGCTTTGGAAGCTGTTGGTCAGGAAGTCTTCTCGGCCGCCGATGCCGGTTGCCGCCATCAGCCAAAGTTGCGCGTCCTGCAAAAAGTCCCATTTCAAGTCGGCTTCAACAATCGCCGACCCGTCGCTGAACCCCTGAAAAGAAGATACTCCGAGAGACCAGTAATCGGCGATAGGATGTTCAATAGATTCAAACACAAAGTGCCGTCCCAACATCTTGAAATTTCCGTCAAGCACATTCACCCAGCCGTTCAAGCTGTAGCTTCCGCCATGGGACACCGGCGCGCGACCATAGTAGAAATATTCAAACAGAAAATGCGTTTCAAAGGGGAAAAAGTATTCCAATCCGCCTTCCACTTCGAGCCAGTCCGCCTTACTCGGCAGGTAGTTGTACGCCGCTTCCGTCCAAAGGCGAACGCCCTCAATATCGACCACCATATCGCCGCCGAATAACAATCGCTTATGGTTTTCGACCACCACCGCATCTTCCAAAGACGCCCCGGCGATCATCGCCGCTTCCACCGCGTCCATCGATTGTTCCATATCAATAAACTGCGCGCGGGCATAGTATCCGACCGCCGAAAACTGAAACGACCCCAGCGGAAACTGCAGCCGCCCCCCACTGGTCCAATAATGAAACCCGTTGTCCGGAGCGGTGATCAGCTCCATGAAAGCCCGCCCCATGGGCACCGTCAGCTTGACGGAGATAACCCCTTCCTGCTGATACGACGGATCGAGCATCTCCTTTTGGGTGAACAAATCGGTGGGGTTCCACACGTATCCCGCCCCCTGACCGAGCGGTTGTTTTCCGAGGGTGACGCCAAACGCGCCTACCGGAATTTTCACGTAGGCATTGTCGAGATATGCCCGGTCCTCAAATGAATAGTCATCCTGCAACACCGCAGCCAGACGAGGGTCGGCAAGCGTCGCCTGCGCGGCCGTGCCCGGCGGAATAATCTCTCCCATAGAAACAGACGTATCACCGGCAAACAGCCGAATCACACCATCCGACCGCAGTACAATATTCCCCGGCAAATCCGCATCCATATCGAGGCGCAATTGCAGGTAGTTATACAGATGCTTCTGCGTTCGGTTCGCGCTGTCCTTCATCACCATCAACGTGAACTGATCTTCAAATCGACCGTGAAACTGAAGCCCCGAAATCGCGTCCGAAATCGCTATGCCGTCTGCGTTCGTCTCCGCGGAAACCGTCTCCTCAACGACCGACGATTCCTCACCGGTCTCCGTTTCCGCATCCTCGTCACTCTCATCTTCTGTCCCCGCAATGAACGCGGCTTCATCAAATGCGAAAGTCCACGTGCAAAGCAGCTGCACCATGAACAGCGTAATCCAAAATCCAGGTTTCATTTTTTTAATCCAGATTCAGTGAACAACGAATCGTCCAGTTTGATATTCACTTCGGCATGCGCCACTTTCATAATGGTTTTTCCACCGTCCAGCAGATTGGTCATCGTATATTTGAAGGGAACCTTCACACCGCTCACATCGTGATAATCTTCGATATCGAGCTGTTTGGATTTCTCACCGTATTTGTCAAAATACAACACCCGCATGCTGGTAGAATCCCTTTTCGACACCCACGCGGTGACTTTTTTGTATCCTTTGGGCCCCTTACTGGTCGGCGTCAGCGCCAACTTGTAGCAATCCACACTCCCGATTTTTTCTTCGCCGAATACGGTTCCCTGCCAACTGGTGGCCATCTTCCCGGTGGCCATATCCTCATAGGAAAAGTCGCTTCCCTGAACCCGCCGATTTCGCGCCGAAGACGCGATTTTGCGCACTCGATTGGTCGATGGGAAGTATGTCCAGATATCATCACCCTCATTCAGTGACAAAATTTTCATTCCCTTCACCTGGCTGGGGGCCAGATACTCGGTAAGCCCTTTGTCGTTTTGCCCCTTGGAATACGTCACCATCTTGAATGTTCGCGTGTCGCCCGAAGGGGCGATGACCGTTTGCGTCATATACACTTTCGACGTATCTGCTTTGGCGGCCGCATCCACCTTGGCCAGAATCTCCGCCGCGCTGAGATTCGCTTTCGACAACGCCGCCCGGGTGACACATACCCCCGACAGCAGCAACAGAATGGTAACCAGACTCATGGTTGTGGGATTCCATTTCATTTGGACACCTCCTTTGGAGTGGGGTTGGATTTGGAAAACACCAGTCGCGACAGGGCCGGCAACAGCCAGATGGACGCCAGCAGACAGCCGCCGACCCCCAGGGTCAGCAACACACCCATTCCCGCCAGACCGCGATGAGAAGAAAACGCAATGGCGCCGAATGCGATGGCCGTGGTCAACGACGTTAAAATCAACGCTCGGCCCGTGTATTTTAAAATTCGCGGTAAGTCCGCCACACCGCCGCGTTTAATCCCGTGCAGAATATGTACCGAGTCATCTATGCCGATACCGAGAATCAGTGGAATCGCCGTTACGTTCGCAACATCGAATTTAAATTTGAACAATGTGAACAGGCCAATCATCCATACAAAACCGCACAGCAGCGGCAGCATACCCAGCAATGCATATCCGATATGACGAAAATCAATCAGCAAAATCACAAAGACCGCGCCGAGCGCCAGCAGCGTGGCCAGCGTTCCCTTGGACCCAATCAGGGTAATCAGCCGATCCATCAGCACCACCGTTCCCGTGATGTTTTCTGAAATGGCCGCAGTCGCCTTGTTGAACAGCTCCATTTTGTTTCCGTCCCATAAATCCACCGCTGAATAAATGGTTATCAGATTCTCTCCACTGTCGCTCACATACCTGTCCGCAATATTATCCGGCAACATGTCCATGGTAATTGGTGACGTATCTGCCATCTGCGACAGCTTCTCCGCAAGCAACGGAATATAGGCGCGCTGGTAATCCGCCGCCTTTACGGCAAAACGCTTGTCCTGCTGAAACTGCTTTTTCAGATTCAATATTTCAGAAAACCGATCGTCCTTTCCGCCGCTGATTGCAGTGCACTGAGAGGCCAACCGTTTTTTCATCGATACAAACGCCATCTGGCCGATTTCCTTGATATTCATATTCAGACGGTCGAGCTCTTCCAATACCCGGTCGCGTTCCTCGTCCGATATTTTCTCTTTCAGCACATACGCGGGAAAATCCGCCACCGCGCCCGAGGGCAACCCGCCGGTGAGATTCGCCTCCATATACGGGGCCATGTTCGCTGCAATAGCCTTCACCACCGGTTTGCGCCGCTGTTGCTGCGCTGAAGACGGCAGATACTCCGACACCGCATCCACACGGCCCACCAACCGGTTCCGCTTCATACGGTCGGCTATGCGCCGCGCCTCATCCACCGTTTTCACACTGAGCATGGCAAAATCGGGATTGATTTCAAAATCTTTGAGCACTTCCTTGTGCAACAGCACCGATGGCATATCCGGCGGTTCAATTTCGAGCATATTCGATTCAAATGACGCCTGTTTCGCTTTCAGGCCGAAAAACGCTGTCGCCCCAGCGAACGCAACCACCAGCCCGATGGCTAGGGGCAGTTTCATCATTTTGTTGCCCGCCTTTTCCAGAAACGGCATGGGGAGTACCCCTCGGGGGGATTTCGCTCGTTTAAAAAATCGACGCCTGCCGTTTTCTGTTAAAACGAACATTGCGGGTAACACCACCATTGAAGACAGCAGCGTGAAGAGAATACCCGCGCCCAGTATCACACCCAATTCGATGAAGGCATCCAGGCCGGTGAACGCCAGCACAAAGAACGCAACCGCTGTAGTGACCGCACCGGTAACCACGCCGCTGCCGCTTTGATTATACATCTGCAGCACCGCTTCGTATAAAGAGTCGGTTTTCGCGCGGGCGGTGACATAGGCGGCATTCAGGTGAATTGCGAAGTCAATTCCCAAACCGATAAGAATAATCGCGAACATTCCGGTCATCAGGTTCAGCCGCCCGAATACCAGGGCGACCACCAGCAGTGTCCATATAATACCGATTACCAGGTTTACAATCGCCAGAAACGGCGCAGTCCACATGCGGAACGCCACAATAAACAACGCGAGAATAAGCACCAATGAAATCACGGTTCCCGCGCCCATATCTTTCTCGGTAACCTCCATCTCTTCCAGAGACAATACCGGCATACCGGTCAACCGCACATTCAGCGACGGATATTTTTTCTGCACCTTCATCACCGCGGAGCGCAGATTTTTCGCGCCGTCGATAATTTCTTCCATCCGGTCCATCGAAACGGTGGGAACAACCATTCCGATAAGCATGGCGTCGTCCTGTGAAAACATATACTGTTCTCCCATGGTCATGCTTGCCACCGCGCCCGCAGCGTGTTCAGCCCGCTCTTTTCTGGTGGCTTCCTGCACACCCTCCAGCCAACCCACAATCGCCTTCAGATTGCTGATGGCGCCGTCCTCCTTCTCTCGTTCCGTCACCGCAGCAGTGTCTTCGATGTATTCCATCTCGAAAAAATCGTTGTACGCGGTGAGCAAATCGGCCATTTCGAGGTTTGAAAACAGCACCTCCAGGTTTTCCAAATCGCTTCGCTTGGTGAGCATCAACCCGTGCTTCTGCAAAAATGCCGTATCTGTTTTAAACACCGTATGTTTCACGTACGGATAGAATTTCCCATCCGCACTGGAGGTATACCGCACATTCAGCGCAGCCTTTTCGGCCTCGTTGATAAATGCGATTTTCTCTTCCTTGGTACCGCCCTTCACCCCGATGATAATTTGAGAGGCAGAATCGTACTGTTTCAGAATGTCGTTGTATTCCACCGCGGCAGGGTCGTCTTTGGGCAGCAAATCCAGCACCCGGGTTTCGAATCGCACCTGTTTGGCTTCAAACACCCCCATGCTCACCGCGGCCAGCAACAGCGCACCGCCGAAAATGAGCCATGGGCGGTCAGTAACCAATTCCGCAAGCGCACGAAACATTCGCGTTCTCATTGTCAACTCTCCTCTCGTTGAATAATTCCCTGTTCAAACGCATCCCAAAAAGCCAGGACCATCTGCTGCAGGTTCGGATTCGGAAGCAGCATCCAGTGGAAAATCGCGCCATCGAACCAGGCCAGATAAACCGCTGCAACATGCGCCGGATTCACATCGGCACGAACCTGTCTCGCATCAATCGCCGCTTCAATCAGCCCGGCCACCAGCCGACGATACTCCGTGAACATTCCCTGAAGTATTTCGCTGTCCGTCTGTCCCCGGTTCATCAGCAGCATGTATTCCAAAAAGAAGCCGTACTGCTCGCCGAAATGATCCATGGCATCGGCCATCGACAGACTCAATTTCTTCAACGCCGCCAGCGGGGTCAACGATAAATCCACCGAATGCTGAAGCGCCTCGGCCATATGATTCATCAGCACCTGAAACGCACCGTGAATGAGCTCGTCCTTGTTTTTAAAATATTCATACACCGTCCCCTTCCCGATTCCCGCCGCTGCGGCCACATCATCGACCTTTACTTTGTCAAAACCGTACTTGCCGAACAGCATTCCCGCCGCTGCCGCAATCTCCAGCCGTTTCATCTCTTTATCAACAATTTTGGGTGCCATAGGTTCTCCTGTTTAAAACTGACTCGCCAGTCAATAAAAACATAGTACCGACTGACCGGTCGGTCAATAAAAAGATTCGTTTTTTTTTGTGCAACATTTCTTTTTCCCGACCCATTGGTCAATAAAAACACGTTCCCAAAAAAAATGTGACCCAATCGACCCAGTTGGCCGCGCGATCGGGTCATCCCATACCCGTCAAATGCGCCATTATTGAATGTCACTGTTATGTATATCAGCTACTTACAGCACTTGAGCAGGTTGGCAAAGAGTTTGCGTTAGCATATGGCAGCGAGACGGATCTCGCGCACTGTTGAAGAAAGTCACGGAAGATGAAAATTCTTTTCTTATCTCTATTTATCAGTCTGTTTGCAATTCCGGCAGCGGCGTTTACCGTTCGCACCACGCCCACCGGAGAGCTGGTCAAATGGGAATCCGACGAAATCGATGTATATCTGAGCCCGTCCCTCGAAGTATTGGGGCCTTCAGAAGAAGTATACTTCGGCATTGTGGATGCGTTTGAAACCTGGATTTACGAGGCTGAAATCGATTTACAGGTCAACTTCATTTATGGCGATTGTGAGGCCGGATACAGCGCGCTCTCGAAAAACACCAACTGCATCTATGCCAGCCTTGAGCCCTCAAGCTCCAACGAGGATGCGGGCGCCAACGCATCTATCACCTACTCGCAGGTGAACGGCGAAATCTACGACGGGGACATCGCATTCTATCAGGGAGCGGGAAACTGGAAATTCGAAGACTACGATGAAGGACTCGACTTCAAACATGTGGCACTGCACGAAATCGGTCACTTCCTGGGACTGACCCACTCACAAATATCGAAAGCGGTAATGTACCCCACAGTGAATCTGCACACATTTCAGGTGAGCAATCTGCACGAAGATGACATCTACGGCGCCCTGGCCCTGTACGACACCCGCAAACTCGACGAACAATCCGCGTGTCAGTTCGCCCCGACCCATCGCAACCCCCGCAGCGCCACCGCCGGAAACCTGCTCACCCTACTGCTCTCGCTGCTGTTCTGACCTGCCATTTTTCACTTCGCTAATTCACATCCATCTGCCGAACCGAACCGATTCCGTCTATTTGTTGTTCCACTTCGGGATTTCCGGAATAGTACACTTCTCCGATGCCGTCGATGGAGACATCAAGGCGATCATCCGCCTGCACTTCCAGGTGGGCGCTGCCGTCCAGATTAATCTCGGTATGGGAAGTGTTCAGATGGAATGCGTTCACCGTGGCGGCGCCGTCCACATCGAGCAGATGGTACGATGCGCTCCCCGCCAAAATGATTCGGGCGGTACCGTCCAGCGAAGTCATCAGCGAATCGGTATACAGCTCGCCGGACACTCGGCCCGATCCATCCACATTGAATTCTATCGTCTCTGCCCGAAGGGGTGCTCTCATCTCCAGCTCACCGGCGCCGGTAATGGTCGCCGCGAAGTGTTCCGTATCGAACGAATCTTTGAGCATCACGTGAACCGACCCGTCCGTACGAATTCCCTCGAACTGTTGCATCGACACATACACATTGAGCACGGTGGGCTCAATACAGCAATCATCCGGGTTCAGGGTGAGAAACAGGGTGTCCCCATTCACCTTGGAATGAATATGATCCAGAATGTTCTCGTCGGTCTGAATAAATAAATCCGGCTGCTCTCCGTACCGCACATGAATGGCCGCCGGAAGGTCAATTTCAATCTGCGAAAACGAAGAAACATAAACCTCGCGCTGCTTCACACTCCCCGAGCCTTCAATGCAGCAGCCCATTGCTGAAAAAAGGAGTAAAAATATATGACTGTAGAATATCATTTTCTTTTCCATAACGTCTCCCACCTTATGGACCGGTTGCTGGTACAACACCTCAGCGCCGCAAAAGCGGTACTCCTTTTTTTCATTTCTCATTTTTTTGAAAATGAGGTTGTGCCTTTGCAAAAGGTCCTCTTTAATTATGTATTCAATGTAATAGACAGATTTGAAGGAGGTTCATGATGGCATTGCAGCAGGTGTACAAGCATTCCGGGGCAATCGGCCCGGCCGGCATTCTCGTGCCCGCGTTGGGCGCCGTCGGCGCATTGGTGCTCAGCATTGTGTACGGGTATATTTCAGTGTACAACCCCATTGCCGGGTACATTTCATTTTTAATCACCGGTGCGTTCGCCTTCGGGCTGGTCATGCTGATGTCCGTGCTCGCCAAGACCGGAAAATGCCGCAACGCCGGCTTTCTGCATGTCATGGGCGGACTGATTGGCGCGCTGGCGTTATACGCCTCATGGGTGGTGTTCATTTACGCGCTCATTAACCGCAGTTACGACGACGCTGAACTCAACCTGTTCGCAATGTTTCTATCACCCAGCGACATCTGGGGAACCATTCTGGACATCAACGAAACCGGATGGTTCACCATTAAATCCGCCACACCGAGCGGCGTGATTCTGTGGATATTCTGGGGCATTGAGGCAGTTATCATCGCGGGCGCACCGCTGGTGTTCGGAGCCGTCGGCATTAACGACGAGGTCTTTTGTGAACGGTGCAACCAGTGGTGTGACACCAGCGACAAATTTCAACTGGCATTACCAAGCGACGCTTCCGCCACAAAACAGATCACCGACGGCTCGCTGGAAACACTGGAAGGATTAAATCGCGTGGATGCCGGTGTGTACCCGCGTCTCGACGTGACCGTACATTCGTGCCAGGACTGCTCGAAGTCCGCTGTATACAAAGTGGAAGCCACGCGGCTGGAGGTCAACAAAGACGGTCAGGCCAGCGAAAAAAACGACAAAGTCACCGAATTGCTGATGCTCAGCCAAGATGGTATGCAACGGCTTAAAACCCTAAGTGCCAAACCCATCGAGGTCACCACCGCTGAACCGACCGAATCCCCCGAACCGGAAGAACCGCTTGCAACCACTGAAGCCGCTGAATAGTTCAGATTGTCACGACCTACTTCGTTCACAAAAAACACAACACAGCAATGAAAAGAAAGGACGATAAGAAGGTCTAGTTGAAGGCTGCCATCGCCCAGCCGGCGAAGCCCATTTTCTCAATCCAGGATTTGGTGAGTTCAACATCGTACGCTGCGGCTTTTTTCACTTCGCCCAAAGCCAAATCTATCTGGTCTTCACGACGCATGGTCTCACCCAGTTTGAGGCAGAATTTAATCATCAGCTCAGCGCGCTGATCCACGTTGATTTTGCCGTTTACGATGGCAATCTCAATCGCGCGGATGAACCCGTCGTGATCGACGCGAATTTTAGTCTCGTAGAATGCACGACGTCCCCCTTCGCGGGAGCGGGAAGCGGAACCGGCGGTGTTCTGCGGAATTCTGTACAGCGTGGGGCATTCACCGCTGTACACAAACTTGCCGCCGCCAGAGGAATACCGCATCCAGCAGTGGCTGTCTTCAGAAACCTTCTCCGGGGGGAAGGGGAATTTGAAGGCAACATCGGTGCGCACGTTGGTAGCGCTGGTGAGGTTGGTATACCCTTTTTCGGTACCGATTTCGATCCAGGCGTTGGGGCCCTGGGGCGGATTCCCCTGGTGACCTTCGATGATCTCCTGGATGGAACCGGACAGTTTGTCCCATTCCACTTCGTTCGAATTCTCGTCAATCACTTTGAACGTGGAGTACACAACCGATGCCTCGGCATCTTCCGCGAAAATCTTGCGAGCCACTTCCACACGATTGGTGGCGCACAGGTCGTCGGCGTCGATAAAACAAACAAAAGGAGAGCCGTTGTCATAGGCCCATTTGATGCCAACGTTGCGGCAGTGACCGGGACCGGCATTCACTTCGCCTTTGATAATTGTGATTTTATCGGGGGCTTTGGCTTTGATTTCGTCGAGGTAATCAACCGCTTCCTTGCTGGGAGATACGTCATCCACAATCACAACATGCCAGTTGGTGTCAGTCTGATTGAAAATGACATCCATCGTTTCATCAAGATGTTTTTTCGATACTACGTTCTCATTTCTCCAATGAGGAATGACGAAAGTTGCTTTTCCGTTTTTGATATTCATATTAATCCTCCAAAATTTCCGTGTTCAGATGGGTCACACCATTGGTTGAATGTGTCAATTTTGAGCTTCCCGATGTAGCAGAGAATAATTCAAAGTACAATAGGTGAATGTCGAAGAATCTCTCTCTTTTTTAATTATTTGCGCGCTAAAACATTTTAGAACGAACTAATTTTTCATCTCGGTACAGTTTTAGAATACCGTCAGAAATCTATTCCCAATAATCGGTTTTGTGTTATGGTGCGCGCGATGAAAACATCCGCACTTATTTTATTCGCTATTTTCGGCCTGGCTATTTGGGTTCTCGGGTGTGAAGATCACATCGGTGACTCCTGCAGCATGGACATGGACTGTTCGCCCGACGGCGATCGTACCTGCGACAATAATCAACCCCACGGATACTGCCTGATTATTACCTGCGCCGCCGATCAATGCCCCAAAGAAGCCGCATGTGTGGAATTTGTGACCCCATCACCGGATTTTGAGGCCGATTCCGATTCTGAATCGTCACAAACCGAAGCGTTGTACACCCAGCTTTCCCCCAATCGCACCCGCACTTATTGCCTGAAAAAATGCGCCAGTGACAAAGGCTGTCGCAAAGGGTATTTCTGCGCACTCGACGACGTTCTCGATGTGGAGTTGAGTGCAATCATCATTGACAGCAACAGCGAAGATCTGGGAGTCTGCGTTCCGGAGTTCGAATAAATTTCACCCGGAACGGAACACCTCATTTTTTTCGCCCGTTCATTGCCGGATTCCCCAAAACGATCTAATCTGCTAATAGTCGAAACCATGAGCGTTTTTAGGATGTTGAAGTTATGACCATTCCCGGACTGATTATCGTGAACATGTTGGTGGGCGCATCGGTTGCCTACTGTGCCAAAGTGCAGATTAAAAGTTTGCAGCGTCCCGTCTTCTACAACCGTTACTTCACCGCGCTGCTCATGCTGGAAATCATGATTTTTCTGCCGGTGGGATTGTATTTCAACGGTTTTTATCCGGACTGGTCCTGGATGTATCTGGTGGACACCCGCTCCATTCCCGCCGGTGTGGGCGCCATGGCGCTGGCCGCATATCCGGTGGCCGCGACCATGGGATACCTGGTGGGCTACTTTTCTGCTAAAGGAAATAGTGATTGGGTCTCGATTATGTTTATTCTCTTTCTGGTGTTCGGACTCATCGGACTGTTCATTGTCGGATTCAGCAAATTCGTTCACCTGGGAACCTTTGACCAATTTCACAACAACGTTAATTTAAAGGATTGGACCAGCACCTCACTGTTCCCATCCATCATTGTCACCTGGATTGGTGTGGCGGTCGCCTGGGGCTATATTCTGTTCCGCTTCTGGCGGGAAGGAAACCTCAGTGCCTCCTCCGGTAAAAAGTGAACTCCCCGAACCGAATGCAGTCGTAATGAAATCAAAGCTTGCAGACATTGCCCAGGCAGTGAATGTTCGCCTGGCCTATCATTTTGACACCCTGTTGGCGCAGCAACCTGCAGAACTGTTCTTCCCGGCACCGCAACTGGCCATCACTGATGAAGTTCGCGCACTTACCCTGCGGGGCGGAAAGCGCATTCGTGCAGCGCTCATGACGGCGGGATACGAACTGTTCGCCGGAAACGCGCTGAAGAATAATTCACTGGTGGATTGCGCATGTGCCATGGAACTTCTTCAAACTTACTTCCTGATACACGATGACATCATGGATAATGATGCCGAACGCCGCGGCGGTCCGTCCGTTCACGTGAGCCTCAGCAATACCTTCCGGAATGAAACCGTCGGACGCAACCAGGCCATCCTCGCGGGCGACCTGGCCAATGCGCTTCATGAACTCATTCTGGCAAAACTGTCCTGCGACGCTTCTGTTCAGACCGCTGTGCAGTATATTTTCTCCCGCATGCATGTCGATGTGGTGCTGGGTCAAAGCCTCGACCTGTTGGGCAATGCCGCCCCCGAAGATGTTGTTCAACGAAAAACCGCCAGCTACACCACCATCGGGCCCTTGTGTGTGGGTGCATCGCTAGCCGGCGCCAATTCTCAGCAGCTTCGTGCAGTCGCCAACATGGCGACACCGCTGGGAATTGCCTTCCAGTATCGAGACGACTACATCGGCGTATTCGGAAACACCGATAATCTCGGCAAGCCCAAAGGCAGCGATATAAAAAACAATAAACGAACTCTGCTCATCGACGACGCGATGAGAATGTCTGACGAACCCGGGCGTTCCGCATTGCGTTTCGCGTTGGGGAACAACGACGCCACAGATGAGGACCTTCAAAACGCCATCAATGCAATCGAAGTCTGCGGTGCCAAAGCCCGGTGTGAAACTCAAATCGATACCCTGTCGGACACCGCATTTGCTCAGTTGCGCGCCCTGGAGGCACGCGCTTTCGGCAAGCCGTTTATGGAGTGGCTGATTGGGCGCCTTGCAGAAAGAAATTCATAATGGCCACCGAAACCGGCGACCGCCATACCGCATCCGCGGGCAGCAAAGTGATTCTACTCGGAGAGCACGCGGTGGTGCACGGTTCGGACGCACTGGTGCTGGGACTGCCGAACGGAGTGCAGGCCACGATTGGACCTGCTGAAACAAAGCAGCTCTCCATCACGCCATGGACCCTGGATGACGCTTCGAAACAACAGTTACAGAGCGCTCTCGATACCATGCAACAGCAGCTTGGGGCGCCGATGCAGCCGTTGCGCATCGCTATTGAAGCTGTGATTCCGCCCAGATCGGGGATGGGTGCCTCGGCTGCGGTGGGATTGTCTTGTGCGCGTGCAATGAGCGCACTTTTTCGACTCCGGCGCTGCGAAGATGATCTGTTTATGGCGGTCAAGACGTTCGAAGACTTCTTTCATCAAAAGTCATCCGGCGTCGACGTTCGCGCTGTGGCCAACTCCGGATGCGCCCGCTTTCGACCGCCTCACCGATTGACACCGATTCCCTGTAAATCCATTCCGCTGATGGTGGTGCACTCCGGCTATCCCGGTGCCACCCGTACAACGGTGAATCTATTTCAAGAACGGTTATCGCGCCACCCGGATGCGCCGACGCAACTGCAGCGGTTGGCCTCGCTGGTGAACGACGGCGAAACCGCGATACGGCAACAACACTGGGCAGCGCTTGGCGAACTGATGAACACCGCCCACTGTTTGCTTTCCTGGTTCGGCGTGTCCACCGATTCACTTAATGAGATTTGCGCCGTCGCTCGCGATGCCGGCGCATTGGGTGCGAAACTCACCGGCGGCGGCGGCGGCGGATGCGCCATTGTACTGGTGGAAGCAAATAAATGGCATGCTGTGGCGACTGCGCTTCAAAATCGAAAATTTGACGTGGTGATGTAATGTTTGATGTGAAAGTGAGCGCACCGGGAAAACTGTTTTTAAGCGGCGAATATGCCGTTCTGGAAGGCGCCCCCGCAGTGATCGACTCTGTGAACCGCCGCGTGTTTGCCGCCGCCACCCGTGACAACATTCCCCAATCCGCACTTATAAAAGAAATTAAAAGCGCGGTGACTGCTTTTCTGACCGAAAGATCAGGCAGCCCGGTAGGGCAATTACCCAATGTTGATATTGACAGCACCGGCTTTTCCATCTCGAGACGAAAACTGGGCATCGGCTCCTCCGCGGCCGTATCCGCGGCAACGACCGGTGTTCTTTTTGAATGGGCCGGGCTTTCCATCGAAGATCATCGCGACGACATTTTTCTCGTTGCCGATACCGCTCATCGCGCCTATCAGAACGGCAAAGGTTCCGGTGCGGATGTGGCCACCTCGATTTTCGGCGGCACAGTGATTTTTCAAGTGGAAAACCCGATCATCAATGTGTCCCCCCTGCCCATTCACAAAGTATTTGTTTGGACCGGCAAATCCGCGTCCACGGTGTCTCTGGTTCAGGAAGTAAAAAAATTGCAGGAACAATCGCCTACATCATATGCATCCATCATGGAGGAATTGGTTCGACTCGCTGGTTCCCTCGCAACCGCCTATCGAGAAGAAAATGCTGCAGATGTGATTTCACTGACGCACGCATACGGAAACCAATTGGACGTATTGGGAAACGCGGCCCACATTCCGATTATCACCGCTACGATGCACCGAATTGCCGACATCGCCAAAGAAATGAACGGCGCGTTCAAACCATCCGGTGCCGGAGGAGGCGACGCCGCCATGGCAATATTTTCAAACGCTTCCGACGCTCACCAGTTCTCACTACGTATCAGTCAGAACGGTCTCGAAGTACTCGACTTCCAGACCGGCGTGTCAGGCCTTTGTAAAGAGACTTGAAAATAATCAATGATGGGGCCTGCCAAATGTGGAGATAACCGCAGCGATCATATGCAGCGGACGCACTTTGGCAGGTATTCCCGCCTCAACTACTGCTTTTGGCATTCCGTACACAATGGCGGTTTCTTCGGATTCCACCAGCAGGGTTCCACCCGCATTATAAATTTCGGCGCATCCTCGCGTACCGTCATCGCCCATTCCCGTAAGAATCACCCCCAATAGTTTTTCGCCCACGGTCTGAGCGGCAGAAACGAACATTCGATCAATACACGGTGCGTACCGGCACTTATCCGATAACGAAACTTTCTTGACCATATATCCTTCAGCCACCTTGGAAAACATCAGGTCCCCATCACCGGGGGTAATGTAAACCGAGCCGTTCCGCAGCACTTCGCTTGCCTGCATCTCCACCACCCGCATCGGTGTAAGCCGATCAAGCCGCTTGGCAAAAGACGCAGTGAACTGAGCTGGCATATGCTGCGCAATAACAATCGCGGCATCCAGGTGTTCGGGCAGACCGCATAAAACTTTGGTAATCGAAGCTGGGCCGCCGGTAGACGCACCGAGCGCCACTACATTTGTCGCGGGTGCATCCTTGATGCCAATTAACTCTTTGGGCGGCTCCGACGGCAACGCGGTCATTCCCGTTGCCGGCGCACCTCTTGACAATGTGCTCAATGCCTCGAGATTGAATTTCCCCGCCGCCAGCACCTTCTGCACCACATCATCTTTGATATTGTAAATCGCCGGCGATATCATCACACTCGGTTTCGCCACAAAATCAAGTGCGCCGAGCTCCAGCGCGCGAAAAACATTTTCCTTCTCCCCATGCGAACTGATCACGATAACCGGTGTCGGCTGCCCCGACATCAACAATCGCAGAAACCCGAAACCATCCAGGCGAGGCATCTCCAAATCGAGGGTGATCACGCTGGGGTTCAGATTCAACGCCATCTGCAATCCCTCCTGACCGTCCGCCGCTTTGCCCACAATTTCAACATTGGGGTGGTTGATGAAAAACTCGCTGATGGCTTTTCGGTTGTAAGCGGAATCATCAATAATCAGAAGACGTATTTTCTTATCAGTCAAAGTGCGTCTCCTCCTTCTGATATACCAACGCGTCCCGCAGATTTACCTGCACAAACGATGTCCGCTGATTGAACAGCGATTCGGTATGCCCCAACAATAAATAACCCTGGGGATGCAATCGCTCGTGAAACATTCCAATTGTTCCCGCGCGCGATTTCTTGTCAAAATACATAAGCACATTGCGACAGAAAATCGCATCGAATTTTCCGAGGATGGCGGCCTTTTCCCGGTCAAGCAGATTTATCTTGCTGAAGTTACACTTATTCCGTATCAGCGGCTTCACCTGCCACTGGTTTCCACTCCGGGTAAAATATTTGTCGCGAAGCTGGTCCGATGTATTGCGAAACGCCGACTTGCTGAAAATCCCGTTTCGGGCGCGCGTCAGCATCCGAGAGCTCACATCGCTTCCGAATATTCGAATGTCCCAGCCGCTGAATTGTCTTGACTCGTTGATAACCATCGCAATCGTATACGCTTCTTCTCCCGACGAACAACCGGCACTCCAAATAGTAATCTGCCTGCGGCTCTCATTCTGGAGTCGAATCCGCGGCAGCAGTTCCTCGGCAAATGCATTCAGCTGATAGTCCTCGCGAAAAAAATAGGTCTCGTTATTTGTGAGCACTTCGATTGCGCCGTCGAGTTCCTTGGAATGATCAGGGTCGCAGAGACATTCGGTGTACTGTTCAAAATCGGAAAGATGCAGTTCGTGAATACGCGATGACAGCCGACTCTCCAAGAGGTATCTGTCGCTGTCCTGAAAAAAAATACCGAACCGGCGGTTCACCAAATCGCGGATAATGCGAAAGGTTGTTATCGACAATGGAAACGATATATTAGACGAAGACATCTGCATCATGAATCACAGCTCATTTCGCACCCGTGAGTTGCGACAGATGTTCCAAATCGAGTTCAAACAGCAGACCGCTTTCATCTCCATACACGTTCTCTGCCCAGGACACATCGGTTTCTTCACTGAGAGAACTGTGGTCTCTCTGCTGATTCAATTGAACAGTGGTCACACCGAATACGTTGTCCACCACCAACGCCACACGCCGCTCTTCTAATGCGATGATAATCCACTTCTGCTTGGGCCCCTTCGTTTGGGGCACATCAAATCGAATTCGCAAATCAATCACCGGAATCGCCGCATCCCGATGGTCGATAACGCCGATAACTGTTCGCCGATGACTGGGTAACGGAGAGGTGGCACGGGGTTGAATAATCTCCCGCACGTTCATGATATCCACGGCGCACATAATGTCTGAAACCGCGAACTTCACCATTTTGCGTTCTCCGCTTGAAAGCGCCTTATCGGTATTGCCGAACAACCGAAGGCTCATCGCAGTGCCTCGTGCATGATCTCTTCCAAATCGATAATCGTAATCTGTGTGGTCTTGTCAGGGCGCACCACACCGACCACCTTTTCAGTAACCGGATTCTCCTCCAGCACCGGATTCTCTTCAAAGTTGCTTGCCGGAACCCGTCGCACCAATGTGACTTTGTCGACCAGGAGCCCGAACTGTTCATCGGGAGTATGATACAGCAGAATACGCGACGACCGATCAATTTTAGCCGGGTCAAGTCCAAGCAGTTGACGAAAATCAACCAGCGTCGCCACGCCGCCGCGAATAGACACCACCCCCATGAAGTAAGAGCGGGTTCGGGGGACCCGGGTGACCGGTGGCGGCGTGACAATTTGAGACACCAGGTTGAGATCCACCCCGAACTCCTCTTTGCCGAGCATGAAACACAAAAAACCGATTGTCGGCTCATCGGTACTCAGCGGCTGCAGACTGGTGAGTTCACTTGTGGTGACCACGATTGAATCGGTTGTCATCTCGACTCCTTACCCCGTATACTGATTGCTGTCGTCCGGCGTCGCGAAAAATTCCTCAATTACCGCCACCGTATCCAACACCAACGCCAGCTTCTGATCGCCGATATCGGTAACCCCGGTAAAACATCCGGCCTGTGCCATGCTGTGTCCGAGCGGCTTAATAATCACATCCTGCTGTCCTACGAGGGCATCCACCACCAACCCCACTCGACGCTGCCCTAATGACGCGACCACCACACGCGAATTGGGCCGCGGCGGCCCCTCTCTGAAAATATTGAAAAACGTATCGAGTCGGCAAAGCGGCAACGTTTGACCACGCAGGGTCATCGTTTCGGTGTTCATCACCTGGAACATATCTTTTTCTTTCAGCATAATCGCTTCGGCTACGGTGTTGAGTGGTACCGCGTACACCGCGCGATCCACCTCAACCAGCAAGGCCGGCGTAATCGCCAACGTCACCGGCATCGTAATGGTGAACTTGGTACCGATGCCTAGTTCCGACTGCACCTCCACCAGACCGCCCAGTGCCGAAATATTTGTTTTCACCACATCCATGCCCACCCCGCGTCCGGAAATTTCGGTCGCTTCCTTGGCGGTGCTGATACCCGGCAGAAAAATCAGGTTGATCATGTCGCGCTGCGACAACACCGCCGCCTGCTCTTCGGTAATCGCGCCGTTCCGAATCGCCGCCGCTACAATACGATCACCGTCAATGCCCGCGCCGTCGTCCTCGACCTCGATCATCACGTGGTTGCCTTTTTGATAGGCGGTAAGCGCCACGGTTCCGCTTTCGGGTTTTCCCATCATGGTGCGGTCTTTGGGCATTTCGACCCCGTGATCAATGGCATTGCGGATGATATGCATCAACGGGTCAGACAACTCTTCAATGATAAGCTTGTCCACTTCGGTATCCGCACCGGAAACGATAAACTGTATTTCCTTGCCCAGATTGCGAGACACCTTACGAATCACCCGCGCCAGTCGGTCGAACATCTGCCCCACCGGAACCATCCGCACTTCCAAAATTCCTTCGCGAATTTCCGCCAATCGTCGCTCAAAGCCGCGAATGATCCGATGCAGCTCAATCGCCAAATCCCGGCGCCCCCCCACAGTGCGCAACTCATCACTGACGCGGCCGATAGAGCTTCGAACAAGCCCCAGCTCCCCCACGGAATTCATCAGGCGATCGAGTTTCGAAATATCGACCCGAACGGTCTGACTGACCGAACGCAACGACAGCGACTTGTCGCGCGTCACGTCGGCGATAATGGAATCGTTCGATACCACCGGTGACAACATCTCCACAGAAACGCCGCTCGCTTCGGGGGTGATCCCCGCGGCGACAGACTCTTCTGCCCGCCCCGTCGGGATGGATTTCGCAGGCGTCGCGACCGGCCGATTCTCTTCGCTGTCCACCACCAGTTCGATGCGGGCGTTGTACTCAACCACTGCCTGCTCCAACTCCGAATAGTCTTTTTTCAACGCCAGCAATACTTCAATGTCGAGCTTCTCGATGTCATCGCTCTCATCACAGGGCAGGTAGGTTATAATTTCTCCCAGGGGTTTCAATGTGGTTTTGATGGCTTCCAGCTCGGTATCGATACTCATCAGAGAGAAGCTGGCGCGCACTTTATACAGGGGCCTGCCACGTTCAATGTTGGTCACCAAACGATGCTCTTCGAATTCAGTGAGCACCTCCATGATATCATGGCTGACCAGTTTTCTGGGATCAATTTCCACGGCTACGTCCGTCGGCGCGGCCTGAGGTTCCATAGGAGGCCGTGAAACCAGGCTGGCCACATCGACATCTGAGATGTCACCGGTTTCACTAATCTGATTTAAAGCGGCAACTATCACATCAATACTGCTCAGCAGCGCATCCAAAGTAGACGCATCCAATGGTGTGCGTCCCAGCCGGATTTCGTCGAGCAGGGTTTCCTCGCGGTGGGCGAATTGGGCCAGAGATTCAGCACCGAACGTGGACGACAGCCCTTTCAAGGTATGCCAGCAACGAAACGCTTCGTTGATAAGATCCGGATCCACCTCATCGTCATCCCGCAGATTCGAATCAATATCCATAAGCACATTGCTCAGCGCCTCCACAAATTCCTGGGCTTCGCTTAAAAACTCTTTTACGGCTTTGGGATTGGGCGACTTCGTACTGGTCATCAAACGTCCTGTGTTGCCAAACGTCCTTTAAATTTATATATCAAAGGAATCGTCTAATAATTTAGCATATTTTATTGTGTGTCCCAAAGGAATGGCATGAATTCTTTTATCTGAACGCGACATGCCGGCAGCAACGAAACGACACCGGTGCACGAAACAACCTTCATATGTGCCGAAAAAGCGTACCCAAAAGCAATGAGACGTACAGAAACGAAAAAAACCGATGAACGGCCGCCGAAAACATCATAGACCCAAATCGATATTTTCCACTTCCTTGAGTTCATCAATCTGTTTCTGTGTTTCTTTGTCTCCCTGGGCCCGAACTTCCTTCGCACCCACCTCAGCCATAGCTGCATCGTGTGCCACAATATATCCTACGGTCAGCCCGCCGCCAAGCAGCGCCGGCGCGAGCAGCGCAACGATGCCCTGTTTCACCGAAACTTTAAACCCCATCACTATGGCCATTACATTTACGGCCACCGCAGCCAACATCAAAACGGCACCGACGATAACTAAAAGATTCATTTTTAACCCTTTCTAAAACCGTTTGTTTTGTGCATAAGAATTTAGAACGGTTTTTTTTAGATTTAAAGGAACTATTTCACTTTTTTCACAGACTGCGTGTGCGTTACGCCGGCAGGCGCAAGTGACGCCACGTCAATGTATGACATGAGGTAGGCAAGCAATGAGCAATCAACCGGGAACCCCGTCACTGGGGTTTAATGAACCACTCATCTACGACCGAAGTTGCGAGGGCCGACAGGGCTGCACCCTTCCCTCGCTCGATGTGCCCGAAGTGGCACCCTCCGAGGTGTATCCGGAAAATCTGGTACGCGAAGCAGATGCTGCTCTTCCCGAGCTGAGTGAACCTGAAGTGGTCCGCCACTATACCCGGCTCTCCACCTGGAATTTCAGCGTGGATCACGGTTTCTATCCGCTCGGGTCCTGTACCATGAAATACAACCCCAAAATCAACGAATGGGCGGCACGCCTGCCCGGTTTCGCCCAATTGCATCCGTACACGCCCACGTCGCTTTCCCAGGGCGCACTTGCCCTGATGGTGGAGCTGGAGGAAATGCTCGCCGAGGTCTCCGGCATGCACGCAATATCCCTGCAGCCCGCAGCCGGTGCCCACGGCGAACTCACGGCGATGATGGCCATTCGCGGAGCCCTCACCAAACGGGGTAATCCGCGCAACAAAGTGCTGATTCCCGACACCGCGCACGGCACAAACCCCGCAACCGTTACGTTGAACGGATACATCGCGGAATCGATTTCATCCTCTGACGACGGCTATCTCAGCGCGGAGGCCGTGGCTGCGAAAATGACCGATGACGTGGCCGCATTGATGCTGACCAACCCCAATACCATTGGTTTGTTCGAAAAAAATATCCGTGACATCTGCGATATCGTTCACCAGAAGGGTGGCTTTGTTTTCGGTGACGGCGCCAATCTGAATGCTATCATGGGAAAAGCGCGACCCGGTGATTTCGGAGTGGATGCCATGCAGTTCAACCTGCACAAAACGTTTTCCACCCCCCATGGTGGTGGCGGCCCCGGCAGCGGACCGGTGGGCGTCTGCAAAGAATTGACGCCGTTTCTGCCCAATCCACGTCCTATCCGACTCTCTGACGGCAGTTTCTCCCTGCAGATGGTGCCGGAATCCGTCGGCCGAGTTCGCTCATTTTACGGCAACTTCGGCGTCATGGTAAAAGCGTATACGTACCTCAGGGAACTCGGCGCCGCGGGGTTGACCAAAGTTTCTGAAATGGCTGTTCTGAATGCCAACTATCTGCATCGACTGATTCAGGATGATTACCATATTCCTTTCGGCAATGGTCGCTGCATGCACGAAGTAGTGGCGTCAGATAAAAACCTGGCGCCCACCGGCGTGACCACACTCGATGTCGCGAAAGGACTTATCGACCGGGGATTTCACCCTCCCACAGTATATTTCCCTCTCGTAGTGAAAGGCGCGCTCATGTGCGAACCCACCGAAACGGAATCCCGGGAAACCATCGAAGAATTCGCACAGGCGATGATCGAGATCGCGGAGCTGGCCAGGACAGACGGTGACGCCCTTCATCGCGCGCCCCAACTGACCCGCGTGTCCCGACTCGATGAAGCCACCGCCGCCCGCAAACCCATTTTAACCGCGACGAAATAAGACCTATAAGTCGTATAAGTCCCATAAGTCCTATAAGACCTATAATATAGGACCCATACGACCTATAGGACCTATACGACCTATAACATAGGACCTATACGACCTATAGGACCTATACGACTTATTCTTCGGGAGTAGCTTCGGCTTCTTTTTCAGCAGGAGCGGCTTCTTCTT
>JAFGXQ010000145.1 GCA_016936575.1 Deltaproteobacteria bacterium | reverse complement strand
GGATGACGATGAATACGACGTTGAAGCCGGCGACAAAGCAGATGCTGACGTCGCTGAATCTGATTCTACAGATGATTACGAGAATTCCGAAGAAGAGTCCGACGACGAAGGACTTGCGGATGACACAGATTATTCGGATGAAGACGACACAGAAGAATCAGAAGACGTGGATGATACCGATTACGGTCTGAGTGAAGACGAAAAGGGAGATGCGGAGGAATACGCAGGCGAGGAAGCCGCGTCAGACGACGACATGGATGCAGGCGAAGAAGACGGACTGTTGGCGGATGATGAAGATGTTGATTCTCTGCCGGAAATAGGTGATGCAACCGAAGTCGACGACGAAGAAGCCGATGACGATTCGCTGGCGATGGATGGTGATGAAGCTGATGACGCCGAAGGGGATTTTGCTTCGGAGGATGATGATGACTCCGATGACCTTATGGCAGATGAGTCCGAATTGTTAGACGCCGAAGAAGAGGATGGAACCGACAACGACGAGTCGTTGCAGGCGGACGACGAGCTGGTCGCTGATGACGTGGCTGAAGATGGCGATAGTGAGCTGTTTTTCGGAGATGTTGAAGAGGAAGAAGAGGTTGTGGAATTTGAAGTCGAAGAGGATGACGGCATTCCCAGACCGCCATCTCCTCCGAAACCGCCCATGCCTCCCAGGGCATCTGTTGCGCCTCCCGGTGTGCCTTTAATGGCACCACCGCCGGCACCTCCTGGCGTACCGTCGGGAATTTCAGCGCCGCCGTCTGTGCCATCTGTCGATGCAGGTATTCCCAAGCCGCCGTCTATCCCCAGTGCACCGAGTGTTGGGTCGCTTGCGCCACCACCACCGCCTCCCCCGATTAAAAAATAAGACGACTCAGTTCAATCGTTACGGTTCACAGAAATTCTGTTTCCTATCTTTTTAAAGGCTGTCCAATATTCTTCAATTGATTTTTTCATGTCTTTGTGCAGCAGCAAAATTCCCACCAGGTTGGGAACTGTCATTACAACGATGGCAACCGCTGCCAGTGACCATACAACGGTTGTATCGACTAGCGCGGCGAGAAAGAAAGCGATAATATAAAGCACACGGTAGGGTAGAACCGCCTGGGTTCCGAATAAATATATAATCGCGCGATCGCCGTAATATGACCACGAAATCACAGTGGAGAACGCAAACAGGAGAAGGCCCAGCGACACAATCAATGCGCCTTTGTCGCCGAGTGCGGTTCGTTTGAATGCGGTAGCGGTCAAGACCGCACTGTGGACCAACGATTTTCCACTGACCGATACATGTTCGGATACTTTTCCCTCTGTAACCGAGATGATACCTTCAATAGGGGATTGATTTCGTGTGAACATCACCTCTTCCCCGATGGAGCGTGCGTGAAGCACTGTGACATTTGTTTCTTCGGAAATACGACCGTTGCATAACGTTAATTTTCCAGTGTACGGGGAAACCGCAGCGGCATCGCCGTTGAAATACTGCGCAAGGGTGCGAACATGTTCACTGTTGCTGTCTTTGAATCGCCCTTCAACGATGAACATGTCAGCGGTCTGGAATTCGTTTTGATGTTTTTCCGTCCACACACCCGATGCCAGAATGGCAATGCCGGTGAGGGAGCAAACAATAATCGTGTCGATAAACGGTTCAAGGATGGCTACCATCCCTTCAGATACCGGTTCGTCCGCTTTTGCTGCGGAGTGTGCAATTGCGGCGGAACCCTGTCCGGCTTCGTTGGAGTACAGGCCTCGTCCAACGCCTTTGGTCAATGCGTATGAGAATGTTGAACCGAGGAACCCACCGGTTGCGGCGCTTCCCGTGAAAATGTCTGTGAAGACTCTTGCAAGACCCGGGAGAATATTTTCAGTGTTGGAAAATATGACTAGCAGAGCGCCGATGACATACACTGCGCACATAAACGGAACGAGTATCTGTGTTACTTTGGCGATTCGTTTTATTCCGCCGATAATAATGAGACCCAGCAATATACTGAGCACAGCTCCGGTAAGCCACGGAGGTATGTGCAATGTTGCTTCCAAAGAGGACGAAATGTTATTGATTTGGGGCATATTTCCGGTACCGAATGCGCAAATGACCGTGCCGATGGCGAAAAGCACAGCAAGCCATTTCATTTTCAACCCCCGTTCCATGTAGTACATGGGCCCCCCGGCGATGGTTCCGTCGCTGCTGACGATTCGATATTTGTGAGAGAGTGTGCATTCGACAAATTTGGTGGTCATGCCGAGGAATGCGGTGACCCACATCCAGAAAAGGGCGGCGGGACCACCGATAAACAGCGCGAGGCCGACGCCACCGATATTGCCGGTTCCGATGGTGCCGGATAATGCGGTTGCCAATGACTGAAAATGAGTTGTGTCTCCTTTCATGTGCTGTTTTTCATATCGTCCTGAAACGATGCGGAAGGCATGAATGAAATATCTGATTTGAGGGAATTTCAAATATACCGTGAAAAAAATACCTGTGCCCAGCAGCAGTATGGGGAACCAATTGCTGGACCCCAGATAACTGTCGATGGTGATTAAAATTTGGTTAAAACTATTCAACGCAGTGTCTCTTTGCTGTTCGAGTGAAACTGCTTCGAATAATACACATTTTACAGTGTGTGGTAAGGGCGTTTTGTGAATTATTGCGGTTGAGCGCTGTTCTACTGAATGGCAAATGTGATGTAGCTTAAAGTATTTGCGGTGGTCTCTGATGCGGAGACGATCAGAAGAATCTCGGTATCTGCTCCCAGATTGGTAAGAATCAATCGATCATTTTCGGCCTGTTGAATCTGGCAGGTATAGCCTGAACAGTCGGTGTTTTCGAGCTGCTTGTACCAGATAGAGATTTCTTCTGTGTTCACGGCAGATACTTGAATCGTTGAAAAAGCCGGAAGCGTGAATTGGAACCATGCATCGCGGTCACCACCCACGCAATCTCCGACGTCGGTGTTCTGTTCGTATACGCTCCAACTGATTTGTTCAACGCTATCTGGCTCAACGAACCGAGGAACTGCGCAACTGTTGTATGGCGGTTCCTCGTAGTTTTCTGTCGATGTTTTATTTGACAGAATCATCTTCGCATAGTTTTCCGGCGTATAGAAATTGTTTTCATCTCCGTACCACAGTAGTTTGTAGTCGCGCGCAGATGCGTCGTCGTGATCATTGACACCCACATCCAATCCCAATACCAAACCGGGAGGAGGCGGCTCTTCGATACCGAAGTTGTCAAAGGGAATATATATTTCCGTGTAGTAACCCGGCGAGCTGCCTCCCGGCACGTGCCCCTGGTAGTCTTCACCGAATAAGTTGGTTCTGCTATCGAGGTCATTACCGTTCAACGGCACTATCAGCCAATTGTCTTCCGGACCGAAAACACCCTCATCAATGGGCGGCGCGTCGATATAGAATTCAATCGAGTCTCCCATTTCAAGGTCAGTCCCCGGGGGGGTCATCAGTGTGCTGTCTTTGACCGCTATACCCAGATACAGTCCCGCGTCACACCACATCACATCAAAGGAAGCTTCAGGCGGGGCTGCGCCTCCGGTATGCTGGTCCACCACAATACGGGTAAATGTTGTATCAAACTGTTCCCCGTCCCACGATGGCCAGTCCGAAAAGAAGCCGTCAATAGTGATGGTGCCTTCGTGGTTTCGAACTTCTTTTACCGGTGTGGCGACATATGCCGGAGAGGTGTCGGTATCCACAACAATCTGTTCCGTTTCGGTATCTTCCCCCGTATCGATGTCGTCCGATGCTGTGTCGGTGTCTGCGCCTGTGCCAGTATCCGTATCTGATTGCGAATCCGTGTCCGTCGCTGAGTCTGTATCGATAATAATTTCTGAATTCGTGTCTGTACTCGTGTCTGTGTCCAAATATGTGTCCGTTGCGGTTTCCGTTTCTGTATCAAACCATGAATCGGTCTCTGAATCGCTGTCCGGGAAAGTATCGGAATCGGTCACCGTATCTGAATCTTCGCTGCTATCCGACTCTGAGTCTGTCATTGTATCACTGTCTGGATGTAAGGAATCCGTATCAGAGGTATTGTCGGTGTCCGGGCTGGTTTCAGTTTCAG
>JAFGXQ010000144.1 GCA_016936575.1 Deltaproteobacteria bacterium | reverse complement strand
TTCAGGTGGACATATGAAACTCCCGCACCCGCAAACATAAGGGCTGAACACCGTCAAATACCTATTCCGGGACGGAAACTAGTTAGTCACGTCCCATTTTGTCCTACACGCCACCGGTTTCGTCCCGGCGCACGTCACGTCCCGCTTTGTCCACAGACAAATCTGTTTCCGGCGGCATATGCCAGCAAGAGTGATTCGGAAAATAAAAAGGAGTGAAAACGAAATTGCTGAAAAAGCGGTTATTCGGAGAATTCGAAATTCACCGTGTATTGTCCTTCGACAAATACGCCGGGGGCATCTTCAATGCGAACTTTGTCAGCCGCTTTTTCAACGCACTGCATCATTTTCGGATCGTCAATATCAGACTTTGCCACTTTGGTATCTTTGGGGCGTTTCGACTTCGGCTCGAATTTGAGCGTTACACTCACGTCGCCTTTTGCATTTCGATCTTTTTTCAATGCTTCTTCGTAGCACTGCTGAAACGCATCGGATTGAGCTTCCAGGGCCGAATAAATCTGACCTTCTGTTTTGGGGTTCAAGCTACCGCAACTCATCAGACCGAATGCCGCAACCAGCGTACCCAGAACCATCAATGTATATTTTGCAGATTTCATCGTATGGCCTCCTATAAATCCTGCTCAAGAATGTTAAATTCAACCCGACGATTTTTTTCTTTGCCGGCCGCAGTATCGTTCGTGTCAATCGGTTTCTCTTCGCCGTATCCCACTGCTTCCATGCGACCTTCGTCGACCCCTGCATCCACCAGGAACTGCATCACCGAGTCCGCACGATCCTGAGAAAGCGTCTTGTTGTAATCATCAGAACCATCCGAATCCGTATGACCTTCAATGCGAATCTTTTTAATGCCCGGATTCTGCTCCAGCACCGCCGCCACATCATTCAACAGCTCATGCGATACTTCCTGGATGTCAGCCTTGTTCACTTCGAACATTACTTTTTCGGTGATTTCAATTTTCTTGCCGACTACTTTGGCTTTTTTCGGCGTACGTTTGGGTTTGGGCTTGGGTTTCGGCGCTGCCGGTCTATCTGCGGCAACTTTGATTTTGTCCTTCCCTTTCAACACATGCGTGTTGCCCACGTTCACAGAAAAGCTGCATCCAGTCAACACGAATCCCAGTGCCAGGCCCCATACGCCGACCCACAGCGCGATGGATTTTTTCATAGCTACCTCCTTAAGGCTGCAATTATCGCAACGCATTTGCGTGCTCAGGTTTCCCATTTCTATAACGAGAACCAATTATCAACAAATACCGTGCAATGTATCGCCAAAACTTATTTATTGTCAAATGACATTTTTATTTCTACATTGAAAGACAATTGTCGGAAAACAGGCGTTCGAAATACGAAAAAATATGTCACTTCTCGACAGCGGTTTTCATTGCCAACACGTTACTGAACAGAAAAGATTGCCACCATATGAAACTCGGCGCCCACCAATCCATCTCCGGCGGAATCCATAACGCCGTCACCCGCGCCGACCGCATTCAGCTGTCCAGCGTTCAAATATTCACTAAAGCGCCCCAAAGCTGGAAAGAACCCGAACTTTCTGCGAAACAAATCCATGATTTTCAAACCGCGCGAACCCAAGCCGGATTTCGCGCCGAAGACTGGGTCGTTCACGCCTCGTATCTGGTAAATACCTGTTCAGAGAACCCCGACACACGAACCCGTGCTGTCGCCGCGCTGATTGCCGAGGCGAATCGCTGCGACGCCCTGAATATTCCCCACCTGGTGTTCCACCCCGGATCACCGGGAAAACAAGGTGTGGATGTTGGTATTTCGCTCGTTGCACTGGCCATAACACAAATTCTCGCCGCCTCTGCCGACGTTCAGCTTCTGATTGAAAACACCGCAGGCAGCGGGAAAAGCATCGGCCATACGTTTGAACAGATTCGCCAGATTATCGAACTGGTGCCCGAAAGCGACCGGGTGGGCGTCTGCTTCGATACCGCGCACGCCTTCGCCGCAGGCTACAACATCGCCGAAGAGAAAACCGCGCCTCTTATATTTGATGAGTTCGATCGCATCATCGGCCTCGAGCGACTGAAAGTAATTCACCTGAACGACTCTAAAACCAAGTTGGGTTCACGGGTCGACCGCCACGAACGAATCGGCCGGGGACGCATCGGCGAACCGCTCTTCCGCTGGCTGGTAAACGCCCCCTTTGCGGAGCATCTCCCCGGCATCCTGGAAACCCCCCTTGAAAAAGACGAAACCTACGCCGCCGACATCCAGCGATTGCGGTCATTTCGCCGTTGAGTGACTTCGAATTTCAGAAATCAATGCCGTAGGCTTTGTCGCGGTCTTGGGCGATTTTTTCAATTTCTTCTTTAGAATAGCGTTTGCCGCGGCCGATGCCCGGGCAGCAGTCCGAAACTTCGCCGTACCAGCATTCCTCGGTCAGATTCTCGGTCCAAAACGGCCACGACCGACATTGATGGGGACGCACCGCATACACCACACATTTGTCGTCCTTTAAAAAATTGCACTGCCCTTCCACCATAGTGAGGTGAACATTACCGTATTCATCGTTGGCGCAGTGGGCATTCAAAAAATCAATGCGCGTCATTCCCAGATATTCAGAAATGGCATCCACATTATCGTGATTCAAATACACATAGGCGTAATCGCCATGGGTTTTACAGCAGGCTCCGCAACCGGTGCACTCAAACTGCAGACCATTTTCGTAAAACGGTTTTTCAAAAGATTCAGACACAATAAACTCTCTTGAGGGTTATTTGTTTTTCAACCAGGGAACGTACTTGCGGGCTTCAGGCGCTTCTTTGGCCGCCGTGGCAAACACTTTGGCACCGAGCTTCAGTAAGTCCTTGGTGCTCTTCACCCGGCCGACGGGCGCATCTCCCAGTTCAGCAAATCCATTTTCGTCGGGGGTGAGATGCTCCCAGTTGTGAAACAGTCTTCCCCAGTCGCTCTGCAGCACCTCGTACACCTGATCATTTCCGTTTTGCGGGTACCAATACAAATCGTGATACGCCACCGACGCCAAGTACGCCCAGGGCGCCATCCAGGTTTTCAGCGACCATTCCACCACATTTTTCAATTTTCCCCAGTAAATCTGATGCTGCATTTTCGATGCGAAGGTAAGCTCTTCGGTGGGGTCGGTAAAATTCCATCGCTCCTTGGCCGCATCCTCATCGCCCACAATTTCAATTTCGTCGGGATTGCCCACGCCCAGCCCCAGTTCATGCGCCGTACGAATGAACTTGAGCTCCATGGGATTATACCCCATCAACTTGGCGGCCACCGCATCGATGGCCACCTGGTCGGCCGATGCCAGAATCACATTCTTCACCGTAGGACGCATGCAGCGGGGTCCCGGGCCGTCTCCGGCAAATGTTCCGTCCATCACCGCAAACACACCGGGATGAATTTTTTTTTGAATCATCAGCAAATCCACCAGTGTTTCGTGAATGACCGGATGGGTCCAATGTCGATGTTCATTGAGCAACCCGCCGAAAGCGTTTTTCATGGCGCCGGTGGTGGTGGTGAACACGTGATTTTTTATGGTGGGAAGGTGAATGATGTTCTCGCCGATGAATCGTTTGGGAATATTGAACCCATCCGGATACACATCGTTGAGCACCAGAAACTTGTCGGCCAAATCGCCTACGGCGTCACGAACCGGAATCCACGGTTCCCCCTCGTACAGATGCACATTGCGCAACCCGTACTGCTCCACAACATTCAAATGTTTATTCTCGCGCTCGCCCAGATGCGCATCTATCACCACAGTACGATTATGACAGCCGTGAATGAGAGATGAATCGTACCCGTCTTTCAGCATGGCATTTATCACCCCATCCAGCTGCCACGGCGTGGTGGACGCGGCGGGATAAAAGAAATGCCAGCTGATATTGATTTTCAAGCCGGTGTCCGCGTCTTTTGAAATGACATCCTGGTACCCGGCCAGGTTCATCAGTTTGTGATAATCCGCCCGCACGGTTTGAGGCGTGGTTCGTAAAATGGCTACTTTTGATTTGGTCATGGCTCTCCCCTTCAGCAATAAATAACACGTGGAGGGTATACCATATTGACCGGCAATGTCGTGTAATTAAAACGACGGAAAATATGTCAATTGAATTTATCAGTTGTCACGCGTACACCTCAACATAGACGACAAAATTTTTGTGCTGTAGCAGCTCGCATTCTAAATCCATTTGTCTCTTAGTTGAATAATGATAGGGTGCTGTGTTTTCGTACAATTTTGGGGCGAGGGGTTGTACTGACAAAAGTATTCATCGGTTTAATAAAAAGGGTGGCTCACCATGATTCGATTGGCAGTGGTTTTAATAGTGGTAATGAAAGCGTGTTCTCCCGTTGTTCCAGAAGAGACGAGTGTTGCCATCGATGGGGACACCGCCGCGGAGGGGCAAAAAAAACAACCCGATACAGACACGTCGACGTCCAAGGGGAAACCCGTCCCTACCCTTTCGCCTGTTTCAACAGCTCCGCAGTCTTTTTCGGCAACGGGGCCTTCAACGCTCAAAGGAGAACTTGCGTTTCCGTTTCATATCTCGAAAACAACAACCCCAGCGGATCTTCCATGGGAGATTGCAGACCACTACGAAGTGGATGATTTGCCCGTGTTAAAGGTGAGTTTGAAAAACAAGTGGGAGTATGGGGAGTCTACAAAACCCGATCTGCAAATTGATTCGGTGGCGTTATGGGCAGACGAATGTTTTTTCATTCAACAAAAAGGACAAAATTATCCCGGCCGCCTATCGATGGTGACATCGTACATTCCAGACAAGATGTATCGCCAACCAAACCCCATGACATGCACACGGGTTCAAACCGCACGAAAAGAAGTGGCGACCCATTTTGTAAATACCTATGGCGATGTTGCAGCCACATATCCGCCGGTGGAAGGGTTTTTCAACAACGATTGCTCGGCATTAAAAATCAACGATGAAAGCCAAGTCTGGCGCCTGCGTCGAAACGGTATGCAGGTCGAAGTGAAATCGGTTTTTCATTATCGTACTTTGCAGTGGCAAATACAGGTGGATTACAGTATTGATGCGTACAATCAATTGGTAGATGATCTACAAAAAGCCCAGAATGAACAGCGTGGCAAAGCGTTAGAAACAATATTCAGCGCCCAAACGTGGCCTTCGTTGCCCTTTGGGCATTCGATTGATTTGTCACCGGATAACATGCCCTGGCGTGTCGCCAACACATATGAACTTGAGTCGGACGGTGCAAAACTTGTATCGTTGTCAATCGGAAGCAACGATGATGATATCAACGTGTTGGGGTTGCCGCGATTTCGCCCCCACGGAGTGGTGTTTGTGTGGGACCAAGGAAAATGGAAACTCGCGAGATATGCGATGCTGGCAAAAAAGCTACCCACCCGAGGGGTGATGGATTGCAGCATTGTTGCCGAATATCAACAGGTGCTCACCGAAGCCATTGCGGGTCAACTCCAAACACCAAACGCAACGGTCGTTGCCTCGTCAACGTTTGGATCAACGGATTGCCAAACATTGCGTTTTGGCGATGTTCCGTCTCGTTGGACCCTCACGCGCGATGGCATTGAAATATCCGTGATATTCGAACGTGTAAAGAACACTATCACCGACCAACTGATCATTGAATACTCGGTTGTCGCCCTACGGAAATTGCTCCCCAAAAAACTTCAACATCATCCGTGGTAACCCGTTTTGTAATCGTCTTTGCACCTGGTATTTTACTCGTACGGTTTCTCTCACCCCCATTACCCAATACGAAAATAGTCCCAAAAGTTTCCCCACAAATCGTATTCTAAAAAAATCAAATTTGCTGGTCCTTATGGGATTGTTACAACCTCTTATATATCCGGTTGTGGCGAAGAACTGGGTTGGAGAGGGTATGTACACACAGAGTTCAGGCATCTTGGATTTTAGAGAAATTCTTTGATCACAGGTATTCTCCGGTTCGTTATGGCGAGCATTGGTTGGATAATGGCGTTAGTAATTCTATTGGTTGGATTAGTACGATTTGACCGTTACTTCTCACGCTCATCGATGATGAAATATTGTTACTCAATTTTTAAGAGTATTTGCGCCACATCAGCCTTGTACTGAGATGCAAAACAATAACTGATACCGTTTTTAATACCGAATACCGCGCGAACGGTATCTCCCACCTCGGGCGGCAGTTGGGCACCGGCTTTCATCTTCTGGTCCTGCCAATACCGCTGTTCTTCAGTGGCTGACATATGTAACGCCCGCTGTACGAACGCCTTCCTCAGGGAAGAATCTTTTCGCGCATTGACAGGGATAACTGCTTTGCCCCCGACGCGGGTCTGTGTTTTCAAAAAGATGCGCTTCGCCTGGAGCAACGTCAGGCTCTTGGCGGGAAACGAGTTATTGGCGATGATGTAAATGGCCTCTGATTGAGCGCTGTAGGCGGGGCTCGCCGAGCCCACCACAAATACCGTGACCAGCAGCAGTACTATCGGGAGGAATTCCAATCGTTTAAACAGACGTACCATAAGCACCCTCCTAGAACGATACCGCAAGCTGCGCCGATATGCTGGTCATGCGACCACCCAGCACGTCGGCAAAGTTGTCGATGATTCCTTCGGTTTTAATCGCCACGTATGCCGACGGCTGCACGTTCAACCCGAAGCGAAACGTTTTCTGCTCAAACCAGGTCAACGGATCGTCCGGCGCCAGCCAGTCCACCCCCACGTAGGGCGTAATCAAGACCGGTTCAATCGCTGAAATCGGCAGTTGGTACGCGACAATGGCATACGCCGACTGAGAATAGTGATTCGCCGCTTTGCGATCATCGCTGAAGTTTCCCACCTGAACAAACTGCGCGTTGTCATTCATCACCGGATGCACCAGGTAGTGTACTTTTCGGTGCACCAGTTCGCCGAACACCCGCAGCCCGGCCACTTCCACGGACAGATCCGCGGTGATGATATATTCCTGAAACTTCTTCAGATAGGTAATATCGGACCCCAGCGGTGAACCGTCAATGTAGCTTCTGGTAAGATCACTGTTCAGGTAAATCTCGGCCCGGCGTTCCGCATCGGTGTACTTTCCATAGTAGCCGTAGCTGCCTGCGGTGATTTTCCATTTGTTACCCGAAAAAATAGTCTGGATACGCGCACCCATCCCTTTATTTTCATCCAGGTCCATCGCCGATGAAATCGGTCCTCGGCCGTTTGACAGCGTCAGCGCATAATTCAGCTGCATCACATCAGCCAGGAAGAAATCGCCGAACGCCTGCAATCCCAGTTGCGACGGCGGAACCAAATCCCAGTTCATCAGGTGAGGATAATACACGCCGAGCAACACCGTCGATGCGTGTTCCACGTTCCAGATGCCGTACGGAGTCAGATATTGCCCCACGCGAAGGTTGAGCCAGTCTCTGGGGCGCCAATCCAGATGCGCCCGAACAATCGATACCGAGCCGTAGCGAACCGAAGAAGATGTGATTCCACCGGGAATCGTCGTGTCCACCCGCTGATATTCCGAGTCGTCCACCAGCGTCGGAGCCAGCTCATATTGGCCGGTCGCTTCATTGTACACATACGCATCTACCGGCAGATTCGTTTCGTAGCCGTTGGGCGAAAACGAAAAACCGGTCTCTACCAACGCTGAGAGCGTTTCGGTCATCTGACTGCTGAAATAAATGTTCACATGACTCATCATGAACGTGCTGAACGGCGGATTCTGCGACCTCAGCACTGAATTTTCCTGTTGATACCAGGCTTTGTAAAAGGTGGTGTCGAAGAAACCGTAAATGTTCAATTTCTTTTCAGGAGGAGCGGTGGTGAGCGTCAGGGACATCTCTTCCATCTCCATCTGGGTGGCATCCAGCTTTTCTTCGAGTTCCACGGCTCGGCGATCTTTTTCCTGTTCTCGAGCAGTTGCCGCAACGCGTTCAGCTTCAAGGGTGGTAATTCGCTCCTCCTGCGAAGCCAGTCGTTCCTCCAGCGCATTCATTCGTGCCCCCGCCTCGCTGTCCACCACCGCATCGGAATCCACCGAAGACGGTTCTGAAGCAGGGTCTGTCGCCGTCGTGTCATCCTGTGCCGCCCCCCTCGACGCCATCAGCATCCAACATATAATCACAAACCAACCGGTATTTTTACGCATGGGGTATCCTTTCTCACTCACAAGCACATCCGATAGTGGCCAAAAGGGCGGCGGAACCGGGATCGACACAGAAAACAAGCGAATAGTCAAACATCCCGGCGGCAGTGGTAGAGTTCTCACAATTGCAGCACTCGAATTGCCCCCCGCAGGCGGCATAATCACATTCGGTGAAGGTACACATCCCCGCCGCTGTTGGATTGGTCGGGTCCAGCAGGCAGAACACCGGACCGTCGGGCGCGTACACCGAGCAGTCGGAATCACCCTGACACGGCTCGCCAAGGCCCTCCTGCACCGGAGAGGTATCCACCGGTTCGGGAACGTCAGTGTCCACCGGAATGATACACGCGGCTTCGGCCTCAACGTATTCGTAGGGCGCGGAACAGCGCTCGGAATCGTCCAATTCACAGGCTGAAACGAATATGACAACAATACTGATCAGAAATGCGTTTCTCATAATGTCTCCAATCGCGTTAATTATCTAATATACAGTAAAAAAGGAGGCGGACGATCCGGAAGCAAAAATTTTTCCTTCCGGCAGTGCCGACACCGGCTCGGTCAAAGGTCTGAAAAGCGGCGCCAGAGGGTATTGAACCGGTCACCGAATTGCTGGACCGCCGCAGGATGATTGCTGACGGTGATGTCCTCATGATTGTACATGGAGGCACTTCGGGTCCAGTTGAAAGACCCGCTGATGACGGTACGATTGTCGAACACCGCAAATTTATGGTGCATATGACTGGGGTTGTTGTCGAGCTTGATGGGCAGACCCGCCTTTTTCATCCGAAAAATATCGCTGCCGGCATCTTCGGTTTTTTCATCATCGGTAATAATTCGCACGTCCACACCGTTCTGATGCGCGGCGACCAGGGCATCGCTGATTTGGTCGTCAGAAATAGTGAACACGCACACATCGATACGGGTTTTCGCTCCCCGAATGTGTTGAATCACCTGTTCCACGCAATCGGTGCCGGGACTGAAATACACATTCGACTCGATTTTCGCCTCGCTGTGACTCATTCCGCCGAGCACCTTGACCACCTGCGCCAACCATTTCACCGACTCCAGATGATGCTGCGAAGACTCCCGAACCTGCGCACCCGCCAGCTCAAAGGCTCGGTTTCGCACAAACGAAAGCGCTTCATCGTCATTCGCATAGGGCACAAGAACCTCTTTCAGCGCGTGCTTTTCACCACTCGAAAGCCGAAAGTCCTCAAACATCTGCGTTAATACTGTCTCCAATTCTTTCACAATGCATTCCTTTGATCTGCAGTTTTGTTCATCATTTCACAATCTCGGGTCTGCGGCAAGGTACCTGCCACAAGGTCATTATTTGTAACTACTCAAAAAGTGCTGGAGATGTATTCGTGAGACAGCGGCATACGCCACATTGTAACACATGTACAATTCTACGATTTAAACATTTTAGTTGCTTTTTAATTCAACTATCGGTTGACTCCAACACCCACTGCGATAACTATCCGACTCACGAAAACAACCGAAAGGACGTCCTATGAAACGTGAATTACGCGTGAAGTGCATTCTCTGCATCGCATGTGCGTTGCTGTTCGCAGCCGCATGTGTCGATGACCAACCATCAAACAAATCTATGAACCAAACACCGAGTGAATTATATGAAGTGGGTACTGATTACACCCTGGCGATTCGCCACGGAAAGCTAATGCTGAAGTTTGATTTGGCTTTTGATACCGACACCAACAACGGTACGGATCCGCTTTTCAATGAAGACTCCGGCATGAATATTTGTTTCCATCACTACGATGCCGGAACGGAGTATTGCATTCCGCTGACGTTGGAGACAGACACGGATACGAACCTTGATTTGACACCCATGCATTCCGCGTTGTCTTATGAAGTTGACACTGTCGTCGGACGTTCCAACCACCCCTTTGTGGAAAACAGCGAGGACTGGGAAACCATGGCGCTCTGCAACTACAGCGGCGTGGATTTTGTTTCTCCCGGAATACGCGTTGAACGAAGTGTTTCAGGAGATAAACCCGGCGCCGAAGGGGCGACCGGCGGATTCGAATTTGTTATCTCGAAGGATGTGGATGCATACGCATCCGGTATCACCATCGCTGCAGGAGATTGTCTTCCTCTTGCGGACCTGGTACAGGCAAGAAGAAGAGACCTGATGCTTTCAGCGTTATACGAACACGACGAAGTACTCAACAATTACAGTTTCAAATGGCAGTCACGGCGAGAAATGAATCTCGATATGAATTTTTACAACCCAAATATCGAGTACGGATCTTCGGACATTGGACAATGCGCGCTGGAAAAATACGCTTCTCAAGACGGTGCGGGGGATCAATGGGGATGTGACGAGTTCACCTGTTGGACCCACGTTCACACCAACGAAGTCGATGCCGCAGCATATCTCGACAATTGTAGTGGATATCCAAATTGCTTCAGCTGGGACAACGATTTGCAAACACATGTTTGTGACCACGCGGCAATGGTGAAGAACTTCGGCAAAAACGGTATGGACGGTCGAATATCGAAAATTGTATTTCACACCGATGAAAACGGCGTTCGCTACGGCGTGAAGGAAGCTCGCGAAGTGATATCTCGCGACACCGATTACGCCGATTGGGAAATCAGCACCGACTTCGAAGACACCTATCGCCCCAAACCAGGCGATCTATTTTTCAGAATCACTAACTGCCAAACCGGCCTCAAGGACGGCGACGACGAACCGGAGAAAACCAAAGAAGACGCCGAAAATATATACAGCCATCACGCGATGGTGTTGACCAAAGGCCTCAATGGCATTTATATGCGGGAATCCAACACAGATTACATTTATATGAGTGTTATTCAGGGAAGTACACCGGTAGGTGCGGAACCGCGCAGAAACGGAAATACAAATGCCAAATGTGTCAGTGACACCGACGATGACGGCAATCCTATATATGCTGTAAACAAGAATGGCGAAACAGTTTATGCATTCGATTATTACGTGATTGAGTTGCCGTGTGGTGAAGTGCTGGCGGACGGAGAAAACTGCGGAAATGGAAAAGTCGATCGCGGCGAACAGTGCGACGGGGGATTGGGCTGCAACGATTGTATGTTGACAGTCTGCAATAGCGGCAAATTCGCGGGGAGTTCAGTCGCTGCGGCCAACGAACTCGAAGGGTACACCCACACTCAAACCAATCTAATTATTGAAAATACCACCGATGAAGACCTTCAGGCATGGGAATGCCTCGGCATCGCGGAAGAAACGACCATTCCAGGAGATTTAATCATCAGAAATAACAAGAATCTCTCCGGTTTGGATGCGTTAAGAAATATCAAATCCGTCGGGGGGGAAATTTTAATAGACAACAACGAGGCCGCCTCCGGAGAAGTGTTGTCCCTTTACAATCTAAAAGATGCATTCAATATCACAATTACAAACAATCATGACATCGACAAAATTCTGCTTCCGCGATTGCATAGTGAACGCACGGGCGACGTTTTGACAGACACCAAAGAAAATATTACTATTTCTTCAAACAGTGGTCTCACAGATGTTACAATCGGTTCCGCTTCCTGCAATACCTTCCGCGCAAACAACGTTTCGATCAATGAGAATGACACCCTTCATATGTTGCGCATTGGAAACATGGAACTCAGTGGAAATCTTACCATTTTCGGAAACGGAGGAGCATACATCGTAGGGGAAGGTGAACTGATTGTAGACGGAACGGTTACGATTGAAAACAACAACAAGCACAACATTTCACAACACCAGGCGATTCTGTTGAACAATCTATACCAAACAGGATCCCTTGTTATTCGAGGAAACAACTATTATCGAGGTGTGGCAATTAACAATCTGGAGCAAATTTTCGGAGATTTCGTCATTGACGATAACGACGCCCTCGGCGGCTTCAATGCCAGACGCATCAAGCAAATCGACGGCAATATTGTCATTACTCACAACAACGCAATGGAACGATATGACGACACCGTCGATACAGACCACATCACACGTCGGCTCAAAAACCTGAACGGTGTGCAGGTGGGTGGCGAAGTAGCCATTCACGACAACCCGCTACTCTGCGACGCCTGGAATTTCTACAACGGCAAAGTGGCTGAAATCGATACGTACAATACCGAAAACGGCACATCCCTGTCCTATCCGAATGCATCTATTTACAACAACAAAAAAGGACCGGATTGTGACGCCGAACCATTCAACAAGTGTCATGACATCGCCAGCTACTCGCTGTTTTCGACACAGTATTTCGCGGTTAACGGCATTACAGTTAACACGACCTCCGCCCACAGCGGCGCACTGGCCTCCGCGTCTGATATTGAACTAACGAACAACAGCGATACTCCAAGCCTGTATTCAGAAGCCGATGTCAGTATCTGGTCCGGCAATCATGTGGAGGGTTCTGTGTATGCCGCAGGCACCATCGCCAACAATGGCATCATTAGCGGAACAGAGTACCCGAACTACAGCGTTTCACTTCCCGACTTCAGTTGCATGAATGTCGCTCCTTGTAATCCGGGTACACTGAGTGAAACAGTCGCCAATAATCCGCCATTGCTCTTGGCCCCTGCCGCGTATGGAGATGTTGCAGTAAACGGTGGAAGCCTGCTGCTTGAATCCGGAACATATATTTTTGATTCGTTGACCTGCGCCGGCGGTACGTCTATTGAAGTGGACACCACCAACGGACCTACACGCATCTATGTATACACATCCCTGGATTTGGAGTGCACTGTGCAGGACATGGACATAAGTGAAGAAGGAGATATTTTAATCGTCTTCTTGGGCGCAAGCACCACCATCGATGTAGCCGCGCCGATGAACGCCACGATAGTTGCGCAGCACGCTTCCGTGAATCTCATGTCCGCCGCAGACTATACGGGATCTGTTCTAGCCGACATTATCACTACCCAGCCTGGGAGCACGCTCAACTATGTTTCTTTCCCCGGTTCATGGAGTGTGCAATGCGGTTCGGAAGGAGACCCTTGCGAAGGAGATGCCGAATGTACAACGAACTACTGCGACACAACCGTCGACCCCCATGTGTGCGCGATCTCCACAGACGCCGATGCCGACGCTGATTCCGATGCGGATTCTGATTCTGATTCTGATTCTGACTCTGATTCTGACTCTGACTCTGATTCTGATTCTGACTCTGACTCTGATTCTGATTCTGACACCGATGCCGACGCCGATGGCGATGCAGACTGCATTCCCACAGGTTGCGAAAGCGCCGCTGAAGTAACCCTTCCGTTCATCCATGAGGGTTCGGACAGCGCGTGTGTATATGTGACCACAGCCGGTTCGTCCTACAACTCTTGGAATGAAATGACATTCTTGATTAACGGCGTACAAAAAATCGGTTGGGGCTCAGAATTCGGACCTGCCTGCGATGGCAAATACTTCCTGGAATACCAGGGTGTGTCTAACTGGTCTCATGTAGAAGTTCATCCCTAAGCCGCTGGTGGAAGCCGCCTCACCCCGATATTTCTTCATTTAAATCATCGACGACAGCAACGAAAAACGTTCAGCCAGGGCTTTGCGTCCATTTTCATCTCGAACCTGTTTTTGATAGGTCTCCGGCAGAAAACCGATGTCGGTGGACTCCAGAACCGCCGCAGTGACCTGCAGCTCTTTTTCATCACTTTGGTGAGAGGGGATAAAATCATCGAGCGATTTCTGAAGATGCTCCCGTTCCACCACATCAGAGCCGTCAATGAGCGCCAGACGCCGTGCGCGGGTTACAATTCCTTCAATGTCGGCTCCCGACAATTCAAGCGATTTTGAAAAAGACGGAAGATTCGATGTGGTAATATCGACACCGTTTTTCTTTCCCATTACCACAAACATTTCTGCAAAATCTTCTTCAGATTCGGGGTAGAACAGCGGAATATGCACTTCGCAACGCCCCTGGCGTTTGATGTCGATGGGCAATAGATCCGGGCGACAGGTGAGCAGAAACCACACAACCGATCCGCGATACTGCGTGTTGCCCATCTGCGTGGCGAACTGACTGAAAATGCGACTCGATGTGCCGCTGTCTGTACCCCCGCGCCGATCGCCCATCACGGCATCGGCCTCATCAATAATCACCGCCACCGGCCCCATCACCCGCAGCACTTTCAATATTTTTTCGAGGTTCCCTTCGGTCTCGCCCACATATTTTGAACGAAAGTTCAGCAACTTCACACAGGGCATACCGATTGAGCCCGCATAACACTCCGCCAGAAAACTTTTTCCGGTACCCACCGGGCCGCAAATCAGGTACCCCATGGGCGCCGCTTCCAAATGACCGTCGCGTATCAAATCGCCGTCTTCAATCAGGCGCTGCTTGGCCGCCTGCTGCCCCACCACCATCTGCAGGGTGTGATTGGGCTCGATAATCTCCACCAACCCCTGACACTCGTCTTCGATCATCTGCTTCTTGTACGCTTTCAGGTCTGCCATGCGTAATTTGCGTTTGCTGCGGATGGCTCGTTTCAACATTCCCTGCAGATGTATCAGCGTTAACCCCCGGGTAAACTCCGCCAGCGCCGCGGCATCCAGTTCGCAAATATCGCTGAACGAGAGCCCCGCGGTGATCCATTGAATAAAGCGTAGGCGATCTTCCTTTGATGGAAACGGTATTTCGATATTGGTCACGTGCGCGTTGCGGGTCACCGACTCATGCAAATCGGAGAGTCGCTCCGAAATCAAACAAAATGCAAACGGTGCCTTCTTGAAATACGGACTTTTGGCCCAGTTGAGCACCGTCGCCAACGTGGGAGCCAGTTCCCGGGCCGTGGTGGAAACCCCGCTCGACGGCAGCATGAAATGCGCGTAATCGAAAATAAGCGCAGTCGACGAAATCTCTCCTTCGCTGAGCAGAAGCCGTTCCAAGTATCGGTCCAGCACCGCAAACACTTTGGCCACCTGGGTGGTGTTGCGCAGTTCCTCCACCTTGCCTATAAACCGTTCGATGTGCTGATTCATGGCGGAAAGCCGCTTGGGATTGTCGGCCAACGCCCGGGGTCCGCGCACCTGATCGTAGTACAGGGTGGTATCGAAGGTGCCGAACATCTGCGAGGCCAGAAATTCGGAAAGCAGCGAATACTTTACCTCATCCCCCGTTTGATACGGAATCAAATCACCGACATTTCCATGAAAAATAAACAGCTGCCGAATGCCCCCGGCATGTGCATCCGAAAACGCCTCCGCCCAGGCGGGAATACCCCCACGGGAATCGTTCATTCAGTCACTTTCTCCGGACCGAGTTCTTTGGTGGTTTCGGCAATCTCAGCGCTTTCGGGGGTTTTCAGCCCCATCTCAATCTCAAACTTGCTCAGCAAGTCTTCGGCCATGGCTTCTTCCATCGCTTTTTCGGCCTGAATATCAACCAGCCCCTGACTGGAAATATCATTGGCAACCCGGGTCTTGGCACGATTGAGGTCGATTTTTTCCTGCACCATCTGCTCCACCTGACCGAAATCCGTGGTCACATCAAAATCAAATGACTGACTCAGCTGCGCCAGTTGCGCCTCGGCTTCAGACATTTTTAAATCGGCCTCGTACTTTTTGATTTTTTCACGCACTTTGGCCAGGTTGTTGGACGCGAATTTAATTTTGTCGAGATTGTTCTGGTACGACTGTTCGTGAATCTTCAGTTGGTTACGATTTTCCAACAACTCTTTTTTGGCGTCATTCAATTGCACCGCATACTTGGCCGCTGCGTCACGCTGCCCGGATTTGAGCATCGCGGTAATCTTGGCGGTGAACTGCTCCACCTTCTTTTCGCCGGTGTCCACCTGTCGCCCCACCCGTTCCACCATTGCCCGGTATTTTTCCAGCCCTTCGCGGCCTTCTTTCAGTTGCTGAACCGACTTGTCGTATTCCAGCTGCATCTGGGCCACCGGGTCCACCTGCCATAAAAAATTCGACAATTTATTCAATTGGGCTCGAAATGAATTCCACAATTTACCCATGTGTACCTCCTCAAAATCTGTAACTACACAAAGTGGACGATATCATAAATTCCACCGGATTCAAAATTCAGGTTTTTCCAACCCATTCCAGAATGTTGTCCCTATTCCAATTTCTTTGGAACAATTTTCTTTACCGTCTGAATTTTTCCCAGCGTTACGCCCTGGCGTGGGGGAGTTTCGCTCGGGGGAGTCGCCGGTGCTGCGCTTCCTGTCGCTACGCCCACAATCGAGTGTTTCAACTGCCCCACACCTTCAGCCAACGTGGCATTTATCCCCATTAACCCGTTGCTGAACGAATCAAGCTGCAGCAATACCTGACCCATTCGGTCATCTCCCGTCCCCGCCAGCATCTGGTTCTTATTGAACGTCTTCTTAATTTCCGCCCAACGCGCCGCATCAACCTCGTTCAAAGCCCCTATCATCTGCTTGAATTTCAACAGATTCGACTCGGCCCCGGTGGTGAGCGTCTGCGCCTCGCTTTCATAATGGGAACGTACCAATGTCTCGAGCTCCCTGTCGTTCATGATCGGAATCACTTTTTCAGCCAAACGATTCATGTTTCGATAGGACCCCTGCAACTTGAAGGGGGGCTCGGTTCGATACTCATCAGACTGTGCCGCCGACAGAATGTATTCCTGATTGACCATCAGAATCACGTCGCGAATCCGCAGCAGCTTGGTCATGACCGACACGTATTCTCCGAGCTCATCTCCCGAATAATTTCCCTCAAATTCGATACCCTCGGTGGTGCCGGTTTGTGCCGCCTGAATCACTCCGTACACATCTTTAAAATGTTTGGTCGCCAACGCCGAAAGCACGCTGTTCGATGTGAGACAGTTTTCCAGATAGCTCAGTTTGAATACGTCTTCACTGTCTCCGAGAATATCCCCCAGATTATACGTATCGGCGCGATTGGCCAGCATGTCGGGAATCTTGAACGCCTCACCGCTCTCCGAATAGGGGTTGCCCGCCATCACCACACACACCTTTCTTCCGCGCAAATCGTACGTGCGTGTTTTTCCCTTGTACACCCCTTCAATCTTCCGCTGCGCATCGCACAGAGAAATAAACTTCTGTAAAAATTCAGGATTACAGTGCTGAATATCATCGAGATACAGCATCACGTTGTCGCCCATTTCAAGGGCCAGATTCAACTTCTTAATCTCTTCACGCGCTGCGGCGTTCGGTGCCTCCGCGGGGTCGAGTGATGTCACCCGGTTGCCGATGGCGGGGCCGTTGATTTTCATGAAAATAATGCCCAGCCGATTGGCGATATACTCCATCAAGGTGGTCTTGCCATACCCCGGTGGCGAAATAACAAGCAGCATTCCCATACGATCGGTACGAGTTCCTTCACCCACCACCCCGATTTGTTTGGCCAGATTTTCACCAATTAAGGGCAAGTACAATTCGTCAATCAGACGGTTGCGCACAAAGGCACTGAGCACCCGAGGTTTGAATTCGTCCAGGCGCATTTCGTCGGATGCCCGAGCCACCAGTTCCTTCTTTAACTGCTGATGTTTCTCATACAAGGGCACGGTCCCTTTTTCAAACAGCGTCAACCGCCTCGAAAAATCGCCATAGTCCAACTGATACTTTCCGTCTTCAATTCGCGATGAACTGCCGAGCATATCATGAACATCAAACGACAATCTGGCATGCACCACTTTGGCGGGAAGTTCCCCCTTCTGCCCGCGTTTCGACAGCACCCGAAGCAGGCAGAGTCCGGCCACCTCGCTGACCAATGACTCTTTCTCTAATTCACCGCGGCTGTGTAAAAATGCCTCTACCCAGTTGCCCGCCAACACAAACGCATCTTTGGGACTGCCGCCAAGACGGGTAATTGGCTCCTCAAATGCGCCGGTTTGACTTCGCCGTTCCAGGTATCCGTAAAACCGGTTGAAAATATCGGCGCACTCCTCACAGGTCTGCCAGTTTTCCTCGTCGGCCAGTACCGCAAACAGATACCGGGCGGCGTCATCTACCAGATGCGCGTCAAACAACCCGTTTTCAGATACAAAGGAACTCAGCCTCGCTGTCAGCTCCGCGATGTACCGTTCCTGTCCCCGGGTCGCATCAAAGAACCGCGTCATCTGCCCCACCCCGCCCAGTTTGGTCTGAAGAAGCTGCTTCTCCTCACCATCGGGCATCTGCACCCAATACACCATTGCCAATGCGCGCGCGTCTGTGCCGTATTTCAGCAGACCGATACTCGACTCCATCAGAAGCAGTTTCTCCAGAATCCGCGCCGCGTCGTTATCGTGAACCCCTTTCACATACCCTTCCGCATACCGCGGCCCCATAAACTTGTTTACATATTGCGCAAGCTCGACCAGATCCATCTGCTGCAGCTCGGCCCGCGCTTTTTCATCCAGGCTCTGTTTGAGTATATATGCCAGATATTCCGCCCGATAAACGTCGCCGTTTTCCGACACCAGCTCCTGCTGCCACACGGACCGGGTCTGCTCAAAGCAGTCATCTGTTACCGGTTCGAAGAAATTTGTACCGGTCAGGTGCAGAAACAACTGATCGTCTCGCTCCACAATGGTCAGCGCGAGTTCCTGCGTATTCACCGAAAACGCGTGACTGCCGAATTTAATGACATTCTGTCCGTCGACATACAGTTCATTGCGATCTTTCAGCTGTCGCAAGGTGTCCTGCTGCAACGTTTTCAGACGCGCCTGCACATCCCCCGACTTCACACTGTCACCCAGTTCATCGAGGGTGCGGATAATATCGCGCACCTTATCGACCATCAAATCACCGGCAAAGTATCCGTTAATCTCTTCAGACGTTTCAAACTGCGCCACCCTGCTTCCCATGCCGCTCAGAATCCGCTCCGCACTCCGCAACAACGCATCCGTCCTCTTATTGATACTTTCAACCAACGCAACTTTGCGCGCCCCGAACGTGTTGTATATTTCGTCCCGTTTTTCCGCCAGAACCACGATGAAATCGCTGAAGTCAGCGAATTTCCCTTCCATTTCAGTAATCTGCACAGAAATCTTGGTCAGGTACTCCTCACATTTTTCCGGCGTTTCGCTAACATCAAGATAATTGATAACCGACTGCTCCAGCAGTTTGATTTCCGAAGCGAACTCCGCCTTCCCCTCCACCGATGCCAACGACTCAATTTTATTCTTCAATCCTGCCCGCACCTGATTGAGCACAGAGAAAATACCCGAAATATTATCGATGATCTGTGTTCGCCAGGAGGCATCATCAATTTTCAGATTGCTCACGATTTCAATGAGCATTTCCAATTCATCAGAACAGGTTCCCACCTGCGCGGACAACTCTTTTCCCTCACTCACTTTTTCGAGAGGGGCCACTTTCTCTTTCAGCTCGGCAACCCGCACGCGATATGGTTCGAGCGCTTCATCAGTGAGCAGAAATTCCACACATTTGTGCGAAACAGAATCATTCTGTTCGCCCACCTTCTGCTCCAGAGACTCCACCTCCGACACATCGACGTAACGCAAATCCTTGAGCGAGATCACCGAACCCCGTACGCCGCGCAGCTCCGTCAGAATTTTCACGAAATTATCGATGGAATCAAACCGGCTGGCGCGAATGGAAAGCAGAATTTCCTGCACTCGCTTTGACACCTGCGCCACCTGGTCACGGGTGTTCTTACGCAGACGCATCACCTTTTCAAACTGCTCAATGGCCGATTTGGCCGTTTCCCGAATACCGGAGAGCGGCTCTTTCAGTTTGAATACATCCGGGTGGTCCAACCAAAAATAGCTATCGAGAATTTCACTCGCTTCCTTTGAAATATCCACATAGATATTCGCATAGCTTTCATCTTTACCGACCAGATTCAACACATTCTGACACGCCGCCATGCAACGAACGATATCGCGATTTCCCAGGCTGTACAGATAGGAATCGCTTTTTTGCGGCACTTCAAAATCAAGACCCACGAACGGCGTCTGCCATACCTGAATCTGATGGTTTTTCCGAGGCTCGTCGACCGACCGAAAATACGCCAGCTCACCGTTTTCAAACAACGTAAATCCGTTGCATACGATAGGGGTAGCCACTCGCTGCTCAATCATATTGTACGACAGCAGCACATACGTTCCCGACTTGGCTTCGTAAAACACATATGCGGTATCTTCACCATTGGGCGACACAATCCGTTTGAGAAACACCATGCCGTGCAGTTCACTCTCAAAGGCTTTGTATTCACCACTTTGCAAATAATAGCCGTTCGAAAAGATCACGCCGTGATCTTCAGGCAGCAGCACGCATGAGTCCTCAATGCCGTCCATGCGACAGGCACTCTGGGCTTTTTCGTTGAAAATAATATAGCGATATTTCTTCTCCTGATAGGGCAGAATCTTCAGCAGAATCAAGTTCCCTAAAATGGCATACGAAATCTCGCCATCATCCAGCGTCTGGTCGAGGTCATCCACCGACTCCGCGTATATCCCGGAACCATCCTCGGTATTGTCTTCTACCTTGACAGTTAAATCCCCGCCCACGGTTTCCACAAATACGCGATCTTCAATACTCATGTGGGGATGTTCCCCATGCCGCTGATGGTCCCGGGAGCATTTTTTCCACTCAAACTCATGCTGGGGCGGAAACCGATACTCATGGTCACTGCGATTATCCACATATGAAAGGCGTCCATCCTGCTCAATACGCCATTTAAATGTTTTAATATCGCTTGGTCCGCCGCCGATTCTAAATACCATGAACAGACTGGGACCGATTTTGAAGAAATTCGAGAAGGACGTCTGTTTATAATACTTGTACAGATTCTTGAAATCATCCGCAAATGTCGGGTTGTCAATCAGCTCTGTATCAATTTTCTGAAATGTACGGTCTTTATATTGATACTCCGCAAACACATCGGCAATTTTCGTCTCGCTGCGCAGCCCCAGCTGAACATTGTATCCGAACAAAAACCGGTCTCCCACCGACACCATATCCTGCGCGATACAGTTGTTGTCTGTGGAGATTCGCTCTGTACCAAGCAACTGTGCTTCGAGTGAACCGAACACCTCTTTGCGCGACGTATTCAGTTTCAGCAGTCGCTGCTGCAGTTCTTTGGCGTTGTTCTTCAGCCGCCCGCGAATAATTTCGTATGTTCCGCCGGACAAACCCTCCGGTTGCGCACCGCCGCCGACGCCTTCCGCAGAATCGGTTTTCGCCTGATCGTTATCTTTAGGTTCCACGGTTTACCCTACTTGGTTTTGTTCATCAATGATGCTGCATTCTCTCCCGCAATACCCAATTCCTTTGCACTTTCCGACAGTTTCCCGAGCGTCGCCACCATATCGCTGTTATCGGTCATGGTAACCAGCTTACCGAGCAGCGCGGCCACACTGAGATTCTTCACCGAGTTGGAATCCATACCCAGTTCATCGGCGAAGTTTTTGATTTTTTCAACCAGCAATGTGGTTTTATCTCCCAGCAACGCATGACGCACGTCTCCGAGTACATTGCTGTTTCCGACAGTGCGATCAATGACTTTACCGGCGGTGATTGAGTTCACGATTTTATCGAAGAACTGGCTCTCGCCGCCCACAATGTCAATACGCGCATGTCTGAGCGCCTCGCCAACAATCTGAGCTTGCTGTGCTGCGATTTTGGCTTGAATATCGATATTGGCCAGTTCCACATCCAGGTCTTTTTGCAGACGCAGCTTGAATTCCTCGTGCTCTTTGCCAACCGCGTCGTATTGTTTCATTGCCTCGGCTTTGCTTTCGATACCCTTGGCTTCGGCCGTTGCTTTCTTCTCAATACCCACCGCTTCGGCTGTGAACTTCTGTTCGGCGCCGGCGGCTTCCACCCTGAATTTTTCTTCCATCACTCTCGCTTCAGCCAGACCCTCTTTTTCAACAGCCTCGGCTTTCGCTTTCAAGCCCATCGCTTCTGCAGTGGCTTTCTTCTCGATAACAGAGGCCTCGGCAATTCCGTATTTTTCAGTCGCTTCAGCCTTCGCTTCAGTGGCGCGGGCTTCACCCATTCCCTTCACCGCCTCTTCCTGAGCTTGCGCATCCGCGATAATCTTACGTGCGTCGGCTTCTTTTTCTGATGCCGCCCGCTCGCCCTCGGCCTTGATGATCATTTCCTCTGCCGCCAGCGCGGACGCTTCTTTTTTGGCCTCGGCTTTTTTCACTTCCTGTATTTTCGCCTGTTCCGCTGCTTCTTCAGCCGCCAGAATCGCCACTTTCTTCGAACGCTCGGCCTGTGCGAAATCCTTGGTGTCTTTGATGCGCTCTTCCTGTTCCACCACGGAACGCTCCACAGAAACCCGTTCGCGAATCACTTCCTGAATATTGCGCCGTTCGGTCTCCACCGCCTTTTCTTTTTCAATCTGCGCCAGGGTCACAATGCGCTCGCGCTCGGTCGCTTCGAGCTGACGATCTTTTTCCACTCGCTCGGTTTCCACCGCCGCCGCGCGTTCCTTGTTTTTCGACGCAATAACAATCTGACGCAGCTTGTTTTCCTCAGCCACAGCCACTTCTTCTTCGGTGGCAATGCGCTGCTGCTCGGCCCGCTTGCGTTCTTCCTGTTTTACAATAAAGGCTGCCGCCTCCTGACGGGAGGTGATTTCCGAAATCTCGCGTTTCTGATTCTGCTCCGCTTCGGCCTGTTGTTTGTCGAGCTGCAAAATCGCTTCACGTGCTTCCACGTCTTGCTTGCGAATGGTTTTATTTTTCTCCTGCTCGATTTCATTGGAAAGCACCGCCTGTTTGGCTGTCAGATCCGTAATCTTCTTGATGCCGTCGGCATCGAGAATGTTTTTGGGGTCTAAATGCTTAATCGAGGTTTGCTCCAGATAATCAATCGCTGCGTCATCGAGTACATACCCGTTCAAGTCTGTACCGATGACCTTCAGAATCTCTTCTTTAAATCGCAATCGGTTGGTGTACAGCTCCACAAAGTCGAACTGCTTACCCACCGTCTTGAGGGCCTCGGAAAACTTGGCGTCAAAAAATTCCACCAACGCAGCTGTGCTGGATGCGCGGACGCAACCGAGCGATTGGGCGACCTTCAGCGTATCCTGAGGGGTTTTGTTCACTTGCACAAAGAACGCCACTTTCACATCGGCGCGCATGTTGTCTTTACAAATCAACCCGTTCACGCCCATTCGATCAATCTCAATACGCTTCACCGAAATATCGAGCATCTCTTTGCGATGCACGATGGGAATGACCAGCATACCGGCGAACGAAACCTTCGTGCCGCCCATACCATTTCGCACCAGCGCCGTGCCTTGTTCGACTTTGTGATACCACTTGAGTATTACGACAATAATGCCGGCGGGAATGAGTATTAACGCGCCTACCACGATGGGCACCATATTGGATAGTATATCAAAATTGGGTTGCGCACCGGAATTCAACAAGCTGGTTGCTGCACTAAGAATGGATGTAATCATGGTTCCTTCCCCTCGTTAATTGCTATGCCCGATGAATGATGGCAATGCTTGTTTTAATGTCGTAGTTAATGACAATGGCTTCTTCGTCTTTGTACAAAATTTCGCCGTTTTCGGTTCTGGCGGTGATTACCAGGGGAGACCCGCCGGTTTCAATCTGCGCCTGGCCGAATTCCTCGTCCACTTTACTGGTGGTCACCACACAGTTGCGTCCGATCATCTCTTCGTAGTCTTCTTTTTCTTCAGCGAGTTTATTGAACAGTCCTTTAAACGGTTGGGTTACAAATTTGGTGACGATCATACTTCCCATGAAATTGGGTATAAAAAGGACCAATCCCCAAAAAACGGAGTTCTGAAAAATGTAATACTGGCCCAGAAGAGATGCACTCCACATGATTAACGCAAGAAACGTGAAGATAATCATCACCGGCACCTGACCGAAGTTAAAAAACATCAACAGAGAGTGGAACACGCCGACAGTACTGGTTCCGGTATCAGCATCCGCATCAACGTCCGCATCCACGTCCACATCCATATCCACATCCAAATCGAAATCAAATAGATCCAAATCAAAAACACCGATGATCACCGTCAGCCAGTACATCATCGCCAGGGCGAACAGGCCGGTGTACAAAATGTTTGCCGGAGATACGCAAAACGCCAAAAAATGTAAAAACTCGGTCAATCGACACCTCCGAACCTATGGACAGCGCGTGGTTGATTTTCACAAAACTGTAAATAAAAAACGTGACCGAAATTATTCCCTGTTTTAGATCGGGCGTCAATGGAATTGTTCGGGAATCTCGGATAGCTGCAAAGCGCGTACGCCACAAAAAGACGCGTCCGGTTCAATAGATGGGGTCGGTCGGTTTTCTCAACGGCGCTGCAGACGGCACAACGTTCTGCTGCAAGGACGCGATTGGAGGAGGGGCGAACGATACGGTCGCGGCGGCAACGTCCGGAGTAGACGGACGCGACGGCGGTCCCGCAGGGGGTACCGACGGTGCATGGGCCACCGGCGCTGCGATTGGCGGAACCGGCGGCTGAGACACTCTCGGCGGCGCTGCCGGCGGATTCGACGGCGCATGGGTTTGAACCGTATTCGGCAGGGGCGGTGGCTCGGAACCTCTGGCGGCCACAACTGCCGGTTCACTGTAAGACGGAGTCTGAGGCGCCGCAGACGGTTTCTCCGGCTTGGCTGAGGCTGCTTCGATTGCCTCTTTTTGCTGTTGTTCCTGCTCCTTCTGCCGCAGCTCCCGCTCCGCTTTCTGCGCGGCGACTTTCCGCTTTCGCTCTTCTGCCCTGGCCCGCTTCGCTTCTTCGGCTTCTTTTTCTTCTCGCGCGCGTTGACGGCTTTCTTCATTGTCTTCTTCCGGCACCGACCGCGCTTCTTCAATCACCGGCTTCATCGCCCGTTTTCGCTCCGAAAAAACACCGGACGAGATGATTTCCTCCACTGAAAACTCATTCACTTCGATGGAGAGTTCCGATTGCTCACAAAACGCCGTCAGCGCCTCGGTCAATTTGCGTTTGGCAACATTGCCGAACTCGGTCACCTGTTCCACGTGCTTGGCATCGTGCCGAACAATTTCCAGGTCCATATGCGCCGCTTCGAGCGACGTCTTGAATTCGGGCAGATTCAGCTGCACATCGAGCAGCTGCACATTCACAACCACCTTGCCCTGTTTATGTATGTATGTGGCTTCCAGCACGATATGCGGCATCAGCTCCTCACCCAAATCATTTCCATGCATATCCGTCACCCAAACATGGTCGTACACCGGATGCATCATTTGAATGCGATTCACGTACTTGGTGTCACTGATATGCTCCTGAGAAAGGAATACCACCGGGTCCAACCCCATATCCCGCCATTTTTCCCGAAGTGATGCCAGGTTCTCCTGAAACAACCCCTGCAGCCGCCCCACCACATTGCGAAGTGCCCGAACCTCACTGTGCACAATCGTGGACTCGCTCCCGGCTTTTTTCACCTCTTCCAACAAGTTATCGATAGTAGACAATGCATCTTCCAGCTTCTTGTATGCACCGCCTCGCGACTGATATTCCTTTGTTCTTGCCATGATAACCTCTCCTGTTCCTATTTTTCCGTTAATGTAAGATATTCCAACTGGTAATTACAGTAAAATCATAATCAGGCTGTGGCAAATCCAGCCGATCAAAAATGTACATTTCTAATCAAAACAATAAACAAATTAGTTAAATTACAGCATTTCCAAACTTCAGCGTGGGCAAAAAAGGAACCTACGAGGGTACCGATTTCAAATTCATTGCACGCCGAGCGTGAACCGGGAAACAGCTATACGCAGACCAATCTCAGCAGGGCGATTTCCGGATAGCAGTTGAACCGCAACGGAAGCACGGCCCAGCCGATGCCGCGGCTGATGAACAGCTGCGTTTTTGGAGTACGGATGAGCCCCTCGGTGTACGCCTTATTGCGCACCGGCAGAATCGGCGCAGGGCCGAACGGAATTTTTACCTGCCCCCCGTGGGTATGACCACACAACGTCAAATCCACTCGTGTGTGAAACGAGGTATCTATGGTGTCGGGATTGTGCGCCAGCAGTACGCGGCAATCCGCATCATCGCTTCGGGCAAATGCCCGGTCAATTCCCTGAATATCTTCATAGAAGTCACCGGCCCCGCCGAGCATCAATCGCTCATTCCCCCTGATTACCGCGCGGCCCGCATGCCGAATGCCGAATCCGCTGCGATGCATCCATTGCAGCGATCGCTCCGTGTCCGCCCAATGATCGTGATTTCCGAGCACCGCGGTCACGCCGTCTCTGGCGCTCAGTTTCTGCAGCAGCGGCCACACCTCATCAATCTCTGCGGTCGTATTTCTGGCATGTACATAATCGCCGGTCAGACACACCAGGTCGGGTTTGAGCGCGTTGGTTCGCTGAATGACACCGTCGATGAACCCCGCCGAAACCAACGCACCGTAGTGTAAATCTGTCAAATGGGCGATTCGATACCCGTTGAACAGCCGCGGCAGATGCCGAACCGGTATGCGGTATTCGTTCACCAGCACAATATTGCGCTCAACGAACAGGGGATAACACCCCAGCAACACCGCCCCGCTGAGCCCCGCCCGGATAAATCGCCGCCGCGACACATTCAGTGAAGATGGTGTATTGTCAGATTTCATCTTCTGTTCCCCACGCCATTTCGAATGTAATCTACCGGCGGCAGCGCTATTCGTCTTCTTTTACAATCATCTGTGCGGCCATAAAACCGGACACCTGCGCCATACTAACGGCGTGGGACGGAAACGCCCACGAGCCGGCCATGTACAGTCCCGCGATGGGGGTTTGAATCTCAAATCTGTCGCGCTGTTCCACGTTGAAATCCATTCCATAGGGCGCTCCCTTGTAGTTCATGGTGTAATGATGAATGGTTTTCGGTGTCATTCCCTCTTTATACACAATATGTTCGCTCAAACCGGGCATGATGTTTTCTGCCACGTCAATCAGTGATGACATCATATGCTCTTTCTGCTTCTCGTAGGTGGCTTCGTCGTCACTCCAGTAATCGTAGTCTGAGTAGGTATGCAACACGATAGCAGCCTTGTCAGGCGGCGCGTAAAAGTCATCGGGCAGATTGGAATAAAACGTAATCGACACCACTCCCTCATCGTACCGGGCGTTCACCATGGCATCGAACATTTCATCCGCATCCCAACTGTGATTGTAAAAAATTTCGTAATCATCGATACCCCAATAAGCAGCCGGCACATCCAACCCGAGATACACCCCAGCCAGCGAGGTGCTCGGTTTTATTTCGTGCAGTTGCTTGATCACTTTGCGCGGAGTCTTATCTTCGCCCACCAGTTTATAGAATGTCTGGAACGGGTCGGCATTGGACACCACATATCGCGAGGAGAATCGCTGCCCGTCCGCGGTTTCCACCCCGTGCACTTTGCCGTTTTCCACGATGATTTTGGTCACCAGGGTATCGGTCATGATGGTGCCGCCCTTCTCCCGAATACTGTCGGCGTACGCCTCTGCAAGCGACGACGACGACCCCAAAAATTGCCACCCACCGTTTTTGACGTACGAATACTGCGCCACCATATAAATAATCGCCCATTGTTCCGAGGGGGGAGGGCCGTGGTACACCCAGAACTGGGCGACGGCTGCTTTCAACCGGTCGTCCACAAAGTATTCGTCCAACACCTCCTGAAGCGTGCTCTTGTAATACTTGGCCAATGTGCGCTGTCGCAGCGGTATCGCCATTTTCGTAAACAACGCCTTCAACGGGTTGCCCATAAAAATGCCGCGCAACTCCGACACTTCATTGCTCATCTGTTCCAGCAATTGAAAATACGCGCGGATACCCGCCTCTTCCGACGGCCACTTTTCAATTAAAATCGACTGAAACTCCTCCACACCTTCCGCTTGAAGAATCTCCGCGTCCGGGAATACCGACCGCCCCAGCGAAGGCGCACGAATCATCGTTACCTTATCGAGCACCCCCGCACGTGCCATTAAATCACGAACAAATCCATGTCCTCCCCCGATTGACATTTCATGCAGCGCGGTATCAAACGCATAGTCCCCACGAACGAAAGACGATGTGCACCCGCCCACCTTGAAATGTTGCTCAAGCACCAACACTTTCTTTTTGTCAACGGCCAAGTGCGCGGCAGCGGAAAGCCCTCCCATTCCCGAACCGATTACGATTACGTCGTAGTCGGTGTCTACGGTGGAGCGCAGCGGCGTCGCTCCGCATCCCGCCAAATTCAGCATCAATATCGTTCCAATGATGGATACCGGGAGAGTCAAATTCATGGTGTGCGTCATCAGGTTCCTTTTCGTTACGTTGGGGGGGTCGAGGTCCCGAAACAAGTCTTAAAATTAGTTGTGGAATGCTGCCAAATCAGCTCAATTCACTCGAACGATTCTCAGTATAATCATTAAGCGGCGCTGGAACACCCTGTAGGCGAACGAACGGCGTCCGAAGACGTAACATATATCGTTCCAAGAAATAAAGCCGCGTTCACGAAAAATAGAAAAAGGGGTAATTATCTTGCAATCCAGCCCAAAAAAAACCAAACATTGGAAACAAGACTGAACATTTGTACGTTACGTATATAGAAAAATGGATTTTACAAGAATAGACATTATAGCGTTCGAAGCCATCAAACCGCCGCAAACCGGTCAGGATCCAGTGGCGTTGGCCGGCGGCACCGCGGGGGTCATCGTATTTGTCATAGGGCTGTTGCTGCTGCCGATTCTCGAAAAAGCAGTGGGCACCTCCACCACCGATACGGCAACGGAACCGCCCCTCGAATACATTGAAGCCCGATTATTAAAAGCCGGTGAAATCAAAGACGAAACCGAACTACCCGACCGCATTGTGCCCGCCCTTCCCACGGCTCCGGAGGAGGTGATTCCCCTCGACCAGGACGCCGACAAACCCGAGCCGCCGCCTAAAGAAGAAGAAGAACCGGAAAAACAGGCGGACGCGGTAGACGATACCACACTTCGCGAAGTGTTCGAAAAAGCCCGGGCATTCGCCGAAATTCAAGACGATTTCGTTCCCGAAGGTCATCCGGACGGCGTTCCCGACGGCGATGTGACCGATCCGGCATTGGCCTCTCTGGGGGCCACCTACGGAAGGCGCATCACCAAATATATAAAAGAACGATGGATTGTGCCCACCCTGATTTCAGACTCGGAACGTCAACAGCTCAAACTGAAGGTCACGTTGAAGTTCAACGCTGAAATGACCATAATAGAATTTAACGTGATAAGCGAATCGGGAAACCGACTGTTTGACGATTCGGTCGTGAACGCCATCGAACTGACGCAAAAAGAGGTCCGGCATCTGCCCGAACCTCCCGATGCCATCGCATCGCGGATATATGGCGGGGGCCTGACCATCACCATGCGCGGTGCAGATGCGCCCATTCAATAATCCGCGCCACTGAACGTCAAAGGAAAGGGTTACAACACAGGTAAAATCATTATGACTCAATATTCGCTCCAAATCATCGGGTTTTCTCTTTTGCTGACCATCGCAGTGGGTCTTCCGCAGGCGGTGATCAGCGAGAATGACAAGGAAAAGAAAAACGAAGAAGAAGCGCTCCCCGCCATGGACGAAAATGCGCCGCTGGAAGTGGACATTTGGGGCGGTATTCGCGATCTGTACTCCATTGCGGTCCCCACACCGCTGGGTGCCGCGGATGTGGCCAAAGAAGTGAAAGAGGTTCAGGAAACCGACTATGTCCTTTCCAGTCTGTTCAAAGTTCTCGACAGCAAATCATTTCTGGCCGACCTGGACGCCGAGGGAATGAATATCGATAAAGACCCCTGGGTGCAGGTGGGTGCCCAGGGTGTGACCAAGTGCACCGTGACCAAAGCCGGTGAGTCGGTCAGCCTCAGTTTTGCGCTGTTCGAAGTCGCCCGCGGCACCACGCCGGTACTGAAAAAAACCTATAAGGGAACCGCCGGAGAAGTGCGCGGTATGGTGCACCAATGGGTGAACGAAGTCATTAAGCATTTTACCGGCGAACCCGGCGCCTTCGGTACACGTCTGGCCTTTGCCCGAAAAACCGGGCCCAAAACCAAACACATCTTCACTGCAGACTGGACCGGCGGCGGCGTGGGAAAAGTGACCCGCAACAATTCCATCAATATTCTGCCGGCCTTCGGCCCCGGCGGGTCCATCTACTATACGTCGTTTGTGGAAGGCGCCCCCTACCTCTACCGTACCGGACAGCGTCAGCCGGTATTGAATCATCCGGGGCTCAATATGGGTGCGACTTTTTACGGCGGCAAAATGGCAGTAGTGTTGTCGAAAGACGGCAACCCCGAAATCTATCTGGGTAATGCGGACGGCAGCGGGCTGAAGCGTCTGACCTCCTCAGGCTCTATCGACGTTTCGCCCTCATTCAGCCCGGACGGTTCTAAAATCGCGTTTGTATCCGATCGCCACGGGTCACCTCAAATTTTTGTAATGGGCGCGGGGGGCGGCGGCGCGAAGCGAGTCACGTTCAAGGGCTCATACAACCAGACGCCCTCTTGGTGTCCCAGACCCGGCTCCAATTTGATCGCTTTCACCGGTCGCGACGGCGGAACCTACGACGTATTTACGGTGGACGCGGGTGGCGGCCAGATTCGCCGTCTGACCCAGAACCAGGGACGCAATATGGACCCGGCATTCAGCCCGGACTGCCGTCAGGTCGCGTTCCATTCGTCGCGGGGCGGCATCTTTATTTCCAATCCTGAAGGACTGAACCAACAGCAGGTCATCGGCGGCTCCGCCGAGACCATCAAGTGGTCCAGATAGTACCGACTCGTTCAGCATCAAAGCCGTCCGACACGCACTGGAAAATCGGCGATCCTTTTTTTGGCCCTTTGCCCATCTTCGCTGAAACTTCAAGAGCAACGTTACTATGCAATCTGCCGGAAGGAGGCAATCAAAATGAAACTATACTATTTAATATGCATCGGCATGCTGCTGGTCTTTTTCGGATGTTCAGAGAATTCAGCGGGCGGTGGTTCCCTGGATGCCGACGCGGATTCGGATAGCGACAGCGATTCGGATAGCGATAGCGATTCGGACGGAGACTCGGATTCAGACAGTGATGCGGATTCAGACAGTGATGCGGATTCAGACAGTGATACGGACACCGATTCCGATGCCGATTCTGATTCCGATACCGACGCCGATACCGACACCGACACAGACACAGACACCGACACCGACACAGACACCGACACAGACACCGACACCGACACCGACACAGACACAGACACCGACACGGACACAGACACAGACACCGACACCGATACCGATACCGATGCCGATACCGACGCGGATACCGATGCCGACGGGGACACCAGTGTTGTGCTTGAAGAAAGCGATGCATGTGCCTTCAGCGGAGACATTGAGAATGAACACGGCGGCACCGCCGACGGATATATCAATACCCCCAATGAATCGGGTGCCTCCATCGAATGGGCGGTAAATGTTGCATCCGCGGGTCAATACACCCTTCAATGGGTGTACGCGTCAACGACGGCCAGAGTCGCCGACCTTCAAATCAATGGTTCCACTGTCGGATCTCTCGCATTTTCGCAAAGCACCGATTGGACAGACTGGGTAACCGAAAGCACCTCAGCCACGCTGAATGCGGGAAACAATTTTGTTGCACTAATCGCCACCTCGGCCGACGGTCTCACAAACATTGATTCGCTCACCGTCACCGGCGATAATCCGTCGCTCGGGACATGCGATGGGGACACCGACACCGATACGGATTCCGATACCGACTCCGATACCGATGCAGATACCGATGCAGATTCCGATGCAGATTCCGATGCAGACTCGGATTCCGATTCGGATTGTAACCCCGGCACCCTGTACGGTTGGGCAGCCTACAACGGCACTGTTACCGGCGGCGCCGGCGGTTCGGTCGTAACGGTCAGCAGCCTCAGCGAACTGCAAAGTGCTGTTTCCGGCAATGATGCGGCGATTATTTACGTGTCCGGAACCATGGGTAATGACAACACCAGCGACAGCAATCGCGTCGATATCGGTTCCAATAAAACCGTTTACGGATTGCCCGGCAGCGCCATTTACGCCTGGCTGACCGTCAGTGGAGAAACGAACGTCATTTTGCAAAACCTCACCATTATCGGCCCCGGTGCTCATGACGTGGACGGGCAGGACGGGTTGAATGTATCAGGCTCCGAGCGTGTATGGGTGGACCATTGTGATATTTCTGACGGAGAAGACGGAAACTTCGATATTATCAATCAGGCAAACTATGTCTCTGTCTCATGGACCCGTTTCAGCTATTCTTCCCGCTCCACGGATCACCAGTATTGCAACCTCATCGGCAACTCCGATTCGAAAACCGAAGACCGAGGTCACCTGAAAACCACAATGTATTACAATTTCTGGGATGACGGTGTGGTGGAACGAATGCCCCGCGTTCGCTTCGGCCAGATTCACGTGGTAAACAACCTCTTCGACACCGAAGATTCAAACTACTGCGTACGCGCCGGTACAGAAGCGGACATCCGGGTGGAAGCCAACGCGTTCATCAACGTGAATGATCCTGTGGATCTGTACGGAGACTGGACAGCGGTATCCATGATTGACAACTACTACTCCGGCGTTTCAGGAAACACCAGCGGAGACGGCACCGCGTTCACACCGCCCTACACCATGCCGATAGCAGAAGCGCAATCGGTGGAAGCCCCCATCCGTCAATGCGCCGGCGCCACCTTGGGTGACCCGCGCTAATCCCCGGGATATGGTTCAATTTGTGTTGATCCGCTGGGGGGGCGTGTTACATTGGGCAGCATGAACGACGAATATTATGAGAAACTGGCAGCCAGCGAACGACGGTATCCTGGGCCGAATGTTTTTTTTGTCAGCGGGTATACCCAGGCAGAGGCGGACACACTTCAGGAGTTTCTGCATCTGCTCGGGTATGAAAATGTTCCGGTGAAAGCGTGCACCCTCGACCAGCTCGACACCCGATTGAATACCGTGCTGACTGAAGAAACAGAAACAGCTCCGGTAGGCGAAGGCAAGTTGCCTCATGCCATGATTTTTTCGGGAATGACCGCTAACGATGTGCAGTTGGTGATGCGACGATTTTCTGAATGTTCACTGCCCCGTCCGATTTTTGCGACCACCACGCCGACCAATCTGGACTTTACCGTGAAAGAACTGCTGAAGCACCTTCTGGCCGAGGCCCGCGCCGCCGGAAACCGATAACGGGGACTTTTCTTCCTGAACCCACGCACTGTGACTACCCGATTCAGCCGTGCAGAACACTCATCTCCTGTGGCCCGAAAAAAGCGATGTGAAACACAGTATCAGATGAAAGAACTTTGTGAGTGAAAGGACATATGTGAAGTGAAACAATTATTTATCATTTTATCGGCAATGTGGTGGGTTGCGGCGTGCAGTGGTGACGGACAGTCAACGACGTCTGAATCCGACGCCGACAGTGACAGTGACGGTGACGGTGACGGTGACGGTGATAGCGATGGGGACGCCGACGGCGATACGGATTCGGACGCCGATGCAGATACCGACAGTGACACCGACTCCGACAGCGATACGGACGCCGATACCGATTCAGACACAGACACCGATTCAGATACCGATAGTGATAGTGATAGTGATAGTGATAGCGATAGCGATAGCGATAGCGACACCGACTCAGATACAGATACAGATACAGATACGGATACGGATACGGATACAGATACGGATACGGATACGGATACGGATACGGACACCGATAGTGACACGGATGCGGATTCCGATGCGGACTCCGATACGGACACGGACAGCGACACCGATGGTGAGGGCATCATGATCGAAGAAGGCGATGCGGCGGTGTGCGGCTGGCTCGGATCTATGTCAACTTCGCGTTCGGGGTACTCCGGCAGCGGGTACATTGACAGCGAAAACACCACTGGGGTGAGCATGTCGTGGATATTGAATGTGGCGAATGCGGGGGTGCACACCCTGTCGTGGGAATACGCGAATACCCAGACGATGTCTGTGGAGATTCGTGTCAATCACGATTCTATGGGTGTGATGCTGTTCGATAACAGCGTGGATACCTGGTTGGGAGCCGGTACCGTTCTGTCGTTGCCTGCCGGTATGGTGCATATCAGCCTGGTGTCGACCGATTCGGCCGGACTTCCCGACATCGATTCTCTGAATGTGGTCGGCCCCGGCGTTGCTGCAGGCAGTTGCCTCGACTATGCGCCCGGGCAAGGCGTATCCTATACCGCGCCCACGTTTCAGGACGCCTCGGTTCACGACCCGTCCGTGATCAGAACAAATAATGTGTACTACGTATTCGGCTCGCATCTGGCCGCAGCCAAAACCCCGAATCTGATGAGCTGGACACAGGTGGCCGGAGATGGGGTGAATGCGTCCAATCCGCTGTTTGACGATGTGGTGACCGAATTGTCCGATGCGTTTGATTGGTCGACGGTCGTCGGCCTGTGGGCAGCGGACGTCATTCAACTGGAGAGCACCGGCAAATATTTAATGTACTACAACAGCTGCGAAGGCAGCTCACCGCTCTCCGCTATGGGCATCGCGTCGTCTGATTCTATTGAAGGACCGTATACAGATGAGGGCGTATTTCTGTATTCGGGCGGTTCCGGCTACAACGCCTCGGTGCTCCCCAACGCCATTGACCCCGATACGTTCTACGACAAGGACGGTGTGATGCGCATGGTGTATGGCAGCTATTCCGGGGGTATCTATATGATGGATATGAATCCCGCCACCGGCTTTCCGATGACCGCCGACGACTATGGAACCCACTTGTTGGGCGGCAATCACATTCAGATTGAAGGACCGTACATTCAGTACAGCCCGCAAACCGACTATTACTATCTGTTCACCTCGTACGGCGGTTTGGCGGCCGGAGACGGATACAACATTCGCGTGGCGCGCGCGACCACACCGCACGGTCCGTACACCGATCATGCAGGGGTCGATCAGGCGACTGTGACCTCTGCGCCGTTTGACTACAGCGGTGTGAAAATGATGGGCGACCACGTGTGGGCGAACACCGGTGGAAGTCATGGATATGTGTCGCCGGGGCACAACTCTTCCTATTATGAAGCGGCGACAGACACGTATTTTTTAATTTTTCATGCGCGCTTTCCGCTCACCGGAAATTTCCATCAAATCCGCGTACACCAGATGTACATGACCATTGATGGCTGGCCGGTGGCGGCGCCGCTGCGATATGCGCCCCGTTCCAACTCCAGCGGCGTGGAACCAACAGCGACTGACTATATCGGATTGAGCGAAATCCCCGGCGCGTACCAATTTTTGAACCACGGCCGCGATATTTCCGGCACCATTAAAGAATCTGTCGGCGCCACCCTCAGCAGCGACGGCGCTATATCAGGCAGTGTATCCGGCATCTGGACGTTTGCCGGCAATAATGCATTTGTGGTGAATCTCTCCGGCACCGACTTCCGCGGCGTCGTGTCGCGTCAGTACAACGACTACAGCAATCAGTTCCAGGTCACCTTCGCCGGTGTGAGCGCCGCCGGTGAAACCCTCTGGGCCATCCGCACCGGAAACTGACCGCTACCATTTTTACATTCGTGTTGTCCCAACAGTTGCATTTGAAAAACAATGATTGAATCATTCATTTTCATTTTTTTCATGAATTACACTTGATTTTTAATGATCAGATCATTAATTTTAAAACATGAAATACAAACATCGTCTAATTACAGAGAAACTTCACACCTTGATGCAACATTTCGCGGTGGTCGTGATTTCGGGGGCAAGACAAGTTGGCAAAAGTACTTTGCTGGAACACACCTTCCCAACGTACCAGCGCGTGGTATTTGACCCTGTTGTCGATGTCGGTAATGCCAGACAGGATCCCGAGCTGTTTCTGCAGAATCATACCACGCCGCTGATTCTAGATGAAATACAGTACTGCCCGGAGCTGGTCGCCGTTATCAAACGTGCCGTTGATACGAACAATGCCCCCGGCCGGTTCATCCTCACCGGCTCCCAGCAATGGTCCGTGCTCAAGTCAATATCGGAATCACTGGCCGGCCGAGCGGTATTTCTGGATTTGGAAGGGTTTACGTTGGGAGAAATCGCCGAGTGCACCACAGCCACAAGCTGGATACTACGCTATCTCGACGGCCCCGAAAGTTTCTTGTCAGATGTTGCGCATTCTTCCGACGCCGCATTCATTCCCAACACTCGAACGCTCTATGAGACCCTTTGGAGAGGCTGGTTGCCGAAAGTGGATTCGCTTCCGGTCGACATCATACCCGACTATTACGCAGCATACGTCCGAACCTATGTCGAACGAGATGTACGTGTCATGTTGTCAGTCGGCGACTGGCAGCAATTCGGACGATTCGTACAGTTGTGCGCTGCACTGAGCGCTCAGGAAGTAAATTTCAGTCAGTTGGGCCGTGATATAAGCGTTACCCCACAAACTGCAAACCGCTGGCTTTCTGTGCTGAAGGCTACCTTTCAATGGTATGAGATACCCGCATTTCACGGCAATACAATCAAGCGAATCAGCGCGAAACCGAAGGGTTACTTTGCTGATACGGGTCTGATATGTCACCTGAACCGCATCTCATCGCCCCGCGCATTGGGAGGACACCCGATGACAGGCGCCATGTTCGAAACCGCTGTTATCGGCGAAATTCGAAAACGACTCCAACCCGTCAGCGCAAAGCCGCAAATGTACCATTGGCGTATTCACAACGGTGCGGAAGTCGATTTGCTGCTGGAACGAGACGGCATGCTTTTTCCGATTGAGATAAAACTGAACAGTCGACCGAAACCCAAAGACGCTCGCGGCTTTCAATCCCTGCGTGCCGCATACCCGAATCTGCAGATTGCACCGGGACTGGTCATCTGTCCATGCACCACCGTCGAGCAACTCACTCCCGACGCGTACACCGTCCCCTGGAATCTGCAGTAGCCGACACTTGTCTGTTCTGTGAACCGCGCGACACCGGCGAATACAGCGGGGTATCCAAATCGGGAACGAAACCCATTTTTATAACGGCGCAATGGTGCGTTGGACGGCGTTCTGCCAGCCGGCAAGTAGCGTGTCGCGTTGGCCGGCGGGAAGCGCGGGGTCGAATCGGCGCTGGCAATGCCATTGGTTCGAAATGGAATCCAGTGTATCGTACAGACCGGCCTGATACCCGGCCAGATATGCGGCGCCGAGGGCGGTGGTTTCCATAATCTGCGGACGTTCGATTCCAAGCCGGGTGATGTCGGAGAGAAACTGCATCAGCCAGTTGTTGGCAGACATTCCACCGTCCACTTTCAGCGCCGTGGGATGAACACCGTCGTCGGCCATGGCCTGAAGCAAATCGTTGGTCTGATAGGCGACCGACTCCAGCGCCGCGCGGGCGATGTGCGCCGGGCCGGTATTCCGCGTGATGCCGAACAGCGCGCCCCGTGCGTCGGGGTTCCAATAGGGTGCCCCCAGGCCGGTGAACGCGGGCACAAGGTACACCCCCTGGTTGGTTTGCAATCGGGCGGCCAGATATTCGGTGTCTTCGGCGGCGGCGATGATACCCATTTCGTCGCGCAGCCATTGTACCGCCGCGCCGGCAATGAAAATACTACCCTCCAGGCAATAGGTGTTTTTGCCATGAAGGCGGTAGGCGATGGTGGAGAGCAGTTTGCGTTTTGAACGGACAATCCGGTCGCCGGTATTCATCAGCACAAAGCATCCGGTGCCGTAGGTGCTTTTGATATGCCCGGGGGCGAAACAACATTGACCGATGGCCGCGGCCTGCTGGTCCCCGGCAACACCCAGTATCGAAATCGGTCGACCCAAAAACGTCGCAAGCGTTTCGCCATACGCGTCGGCGCTGTCGCAAATCGTCGGAAGCACTGCCGTAGGAACATTGAATATCCGCAGCAGCTCGTCATCCCAAAGGCCGGTCCGAATATCGACGAGACTGGTGCGGCCGGCGTTGGTTGCGTCCGTTGCGTGAACCGCGCCGCCGGTGAGTCGCCAGATTAAAAAAGAATCGATTGTTCCGAACGCCAGCTTTCCGGCTTCGGCGCGTTGCCGCGCGCCCTGAACGTTATCGAGAATCCATGTGATCTTGGTGGCCGAAAAATAGGGATCCACAACCAGCCCGGTTTTCAAAGCGATATCGGCGGATGCGCCCTGCGTTGACAGATGCTGACACACGTCAGCGGTGCGTCTATCCTGCCAGACGATGGCATTGTAAATCGGCTGTCCCGTGGCTTTATCCCAAACCACCGTGGTTTCCCTCTGATTGGTGATTCCCACCGCCGAAATGCGAAAAGATTGAGCTTCCGCCTGAGCTGCGGCCTGCTGCATCACCCGCAGTGACGTGGACCAGATGGCTTCGGGATTGTGTTCCACCCAGCCGTCGTTGGGAAAGAGTTGTTCAAACGGCTCCTGTGCGCCGGCGACCACGTTTCCCAGGGCATCAAACACCATGGCGCGGCTGCTGGTGGTGCCCTGATCAATGGCTAAAATGGCGGGTGCGGTCATGACGTCACTATATATAGAAACCTAAGGCGAGCCAAATAAAGATTCAGTGCCCGGTGAAATACAGCCAAGTATGTCAAAATGTGCAACATGGCACACAAGTGTACATTCCGGTCATCCGACAGAAACCCAATCGCGCTGTATTTCACTTCCTGATTTCGTTTGATCTAAACTACATTTTTGGTTTGCGAAATAGTTTCCGTTTTGAAATAATAGCGTTCACAAATACCACAATTGCAACACAGAGGAATTTATGTCCAGTCAGGAAAACAGCCGACAGTATCAGGTGAAAAAACGCGCGGGGTGGTTTTGGGTCGCATTCCTCGTCAGCGCAGTCATCATCGTTGCGGTCTGTGCCTTCTTCGGGCGCGTCGTCGAGGTAACCTGCGATAAAAAAGCCGACCGTTGCACCGTTTCGTCAAAGGGCTATCTGTACCCGATTTCCGCCGAAGAACTGCCGGTGTCGCAGATTGACAGGTTCGAGACCAACGTCAGCGTCTCCAAAGGCGCCGGCACGGTTCGACAGAAACGCCGCGCAATCACCCTGGCCACGCTAAAAATCCGACAGAAATCCACTCCGGGCGCGGGCGCCTGGCCCATATCGGTTGATGTGTATGACTGGTTTAATTATGTGGACCCGGTGATTGACGCGGCCGACAAACTGCAAACGTTCTTGCAGAGCCCAGAGGCAACCACCATTCACGTTACATTCGGCACCCATCGTACGGCGTATGCCATGACCCTGATATTTCTGCTGTTCGGAGTCGCATTGATTCACGCCAAAGCCAACTGGAAACTCGAGCTCACCGCCACCAGCGACAGTACCCTGCGGCGTCTGGTCGATAAAAGCAGTGATTCCTCAGACCCGATTCACCGGGTGAGAATTGATGCGCTGCTGTACGGTGGAAAATCAAAAGTGTGGGAGCGTCACTTTTACCTATTTTCCGGCAGTCGTATGACAATCGACAACAACATCGCGGTCACCCACCCCTGGGGCGAAGTGGAGTCCAGCGAGACGTTTCCCTTTCCCAAACTGCTTCCCAAAGCGGTTGTACAGGAGATGAAACAAATCCTCACCCGCGAACAGCAGGACATTCCCGCGTGAGCGCAATCCCCGGTTCGTCTGGTCACACTCCTTAAAAACTATCTGAACAATTCAATACACAACGATTTTCTGGGCGCTATGGGCGATGAAATCCTGCGCCGGCCGGATGGAGTGGCGCTTCGGAACGGTGACCACATTCGGATTTCCATCACTGATGAATCGGGATTCCGGTGACATGTTTTTCAGCCAGTAGTTGAGATCGGTCACCGCCGGAAATCGGCCCGGCGCCCGCACCCGACTGGCCACGGGAGGAACAAAATTTGCCGAAGAAAGCGGGTCGGTGGGTTTAGACCCCACGCTCAGCAGGATTCGGTTCTCATACGGGATGTCTTCAAACTCCCCCTTCAACGCATATCGCTTCCACACAGGAACCCGCCCATAGGGCAATGCCAGCGACTGCATCTGATACCCGGGAAGATATTTATAGAGCGCCTGTTGATTTTTACCCACCTCCCGCACCACTGCCCGGGCGTTTTTTACTTTGCTTAAATCCACATGAGAGTACGTGTGGTTACCGATTTCAAACCCTTTGTCGACCAGGTATTGCAGTCGCTCCGCGAGTGTTCCCCCGCCTTCGAACACCGGCATTGCATTTCCCAGGTTGATATAGAATGTGCCCTCCAAGCCGAAATCCGGATGCTCTTCGTGGAACGCTTCCATGATACCCACCGCGGAATCGGCGGCGGCCACCCACTCCCCGTCGCGTTTCACCAGATGAAACTGCCCGGCCGTGGCATCGTCAAAGGTAAAAACAATCGGCGTGGTGCCGGGGGGGGTGTCGATGCGATTGTTGATGAAATCATTCAGGCCAATCAATCGATAATTCTGATTGTACAAGGTCTGCAACAGGCTTCTGAAGCGGTTGAACGACGTAGTGTACGGCTGGTCGATACGCGGATTGCGATAAAAGTGCGCGGCGAATTTATGGAACATCACAATCATGATTTTGCCCGATTCATTGGGCTCCACAGACAGGGGCGTCGTTTCCGCCGAAGACGCGGATACCTCCGTAAACGTGCTGTCCGTATTCTCAGAATTCAATATCGGAGCGCCGGCGCCGGTCATCCATTCGATCTGGGCAGAATCTTCCGCGCTGCGGTTCGGTGTGGTTTCAAATGACGACGAGGTCGCGCTGACCAGAAGTACCGTCAGCAACATCCCGAATGTCGCCGTTCCAAGGGCGGTATTGTGAATCGCGCGCATTCCTGTGGATTCACCTCCTACTGTAAATGTATGTATAAATTAGAGAAATGCAAATATTCGGTCAGCGGTGACTACCGGATGGGCACCGATAATTTTTGGATTTCGCGAATCATCACATTATAGAAAGATTGCCTGGAGGAAAACGCGTACTGCATGTCGGAATACACGGGCGTCAATGTGCGGTTGGGCGTGGGAACCCACGAGTTGACATGATATTCGAACGGTCGAAAGGCTTTGAATCCGCCGGTGGACAGCTTCGGATACACCGGAAAAAACTTGGGCTTGAACGACCGGCGGGTCACGGTCTTATCGGGGTGACCGTCCACTGCGAACAGACCCTCCGCGTTCCATTGCGAGATCATCAGAATGTGCCCCCCCGAATCGACGAACACCGTACCCGGCAAGATGGCGCTGCGTTTCAGTGCGATAGGATAGAAATCAGAGGTTTCGCTGCCGGGCAACGTTCGAAAAGTGCCGGAGTGTACCTTCCAGGTGAGCACCTCTAGAAAGTGGTTCATGCGTTTGACCGGATGCAAAATACGCTGATGGCGATTCGATTCATTGTCGATTTCACCGCTGCATTGAGGGCCTTTTTTTCCCGTGCCGCGGCTGCACTCGCTGTAACGAAAAGAAAGACCGAATTTCCATGAAAAGTACGCGCGTAACAAATACGGCAAATCCCCGCAGTCCGCCAGCGCCCGGATATGATGCGCGGGGGGGGGAGAATCCTCGTTCCACCCCAATTGGTTGTGCAAAAAATTGCGCTCCGGGTTTCGAAGTACTTGGTGCAACGCCTTCCAGCCCTTATTTGTTTCAGATGCAATTGGGCGGAACAGATGCATCACCCACGCGGAAAACACCAGTTCCCATCGAGGCGACCACGAATGTTGCGTGGGCCATACCCCGGTTGAATTTTCAACATTCAATGTGATCGGTGAACTGTACAGCGGCTGTATGCGTGCGCATAATGGGGCGCCACTTTTTGACGCAGTTCGGCACAGCTCCACTGGCGGCAGTTTAAGCGCTGTAGTCCATCCCTTTCAAGGTGGACAAATTGGTAGTCAGTGGACCCACTGTGTGAGCATGTAGTGCGAAAAATGGATTAGCGAAGTTTGATA
>JAFGXQ010000143.1 GCA_016936575.1 Deltaproteobacteria bacterium | reverse complement strand
TGTCTGAATCGGTGGCGCTGTCGGAGTCGGTATGGGTGTCTGAATCGGTGGCGCTGTCGGAGTCGGTATGGGTGTCTGAATCGGTGGTACTGTCTGTTTCGGAATCTGAGTCTGTATCAATGACTGTTCCCGGTTCACAGCAAATGTTGGGGAACGAGTCGCAGCTGTAATCCCACGCAATGGTACCGGAGTAGCTCTGCCCACATGCCCAGGCAGATACACAGAGGAATGGACAATCACCGTCTGACTGGGAATCGGTTTCAGAGTCGGTTTGGGTATCGCTGTCAATTGTCAGATTGCAGCAAACATTGCTCGCGCCGTCGCACGAATATTCGGATTCTTCAACTCCGCCCAAGCTGTCACAGGTGATGTAAAACATGCAGTCAAAGGGACAGTCTGAATTAGAGTCGGTTTCTGTGGCGCTGTCGGTGTCCGACTCGGAGTCGGATTGGGAATCGCTGTCGCTATCTGTTTCAGAATCTGAACCGGTTTCGGTATCAACAAATGGTTCGCAGCAGATGGAATTGGCCGAACCGCAATTGAATTCCAGATGAAAAATGCCGTCGATGTATATACATTCCAGGGTGTCCAGGCAGTAGTAGGGACATATCGGCGCCGTATCGATGGAGGTGTCTGATTCACTGTCCGACTCAGAGTCGGTTTCGGTATGGGTGTCGGTTTGGGAATCTGAATCTGTACCTTGATTGGTTCCGGTTTCGCTGTCCGTGGTGGTATCCGAATCGCCGATTATCGAACTGGATGATTGGTGAAATGGGATGCATCGGTTTTCCTGACCACAGATGTAGTTGATGGGGCATTCCGAATTGTCTTCGCATTCATCAAATCCAAAGGTGCGGCCGCCACAACCGAAAAAAATAATTGCGACAATGATAAGGAGTATACAGTTAAGCACATTTTTCATTGAGACACCACAGGCCTTGAGATATAAAACAACCACCGTTTGGGAGCGTTGGTTGCCAAGCAACTTTCGCCGATTGTAACACAATGTAATGAACGAATGGCAAGTATTTGGATCCTCTTTTTCGATTCATTTCGATGCTTCCGTCACCATCAACCGCTTCGACAATAGCAGTCTGTTTCGTCGGAGCAAACAAAAGAGAACCAGAGAATGAAAAAAGTGAATCACCTGTTAATTTTAATCTTTTCGTCAATCATCGCCTGCAGCGGCGCCAAAGAGAACGTTGCACCCAATGAACCGACAGACGTAGCTGTTCAGGAATCTCAAGATGAAAACCAGAATGTTCAGGTGGCCGGGTTGTGGGGGAAAATTGACGACAGCATTGTGGAAGAAACATTCCAACAGCACTTCAACGCGTTTCTGGAGTGCTATCAGTACGAAGCGCTGGATGTGCTGGAGGAAATTGAAGGGGAGTTGAGTGTGTACCTCATCGTGGGTCCGGACGGGGGCGTGACAGATGAAATTTATTTTGAAGACGGCACATTGGGGTCCGAGGCGACCCAGTCGTGTGTAATCAGCAAGATAAAAAGGATTCGATTCCAGGAGCCGATTGGCGGCAACAATGCAAGGGTGCGTTATTCGTTTCCATTTGAAGAGCCCTATGGTCACCCGGCGCCCATTGATTGGAGCGAAGATGAACAATTTTTGAAGACCATTGAAGAGCATCAGGAGGAAATCGACGCCTGTCTGGGGGGGGGGACCGGAGTGAAATTTGTCATTTACGTTGGGCGCGGCGGTCGTGTGGAAGCCGCCGGCGGAACGTCAGAATCTCAAGCCGGATATGAAGCCGGACGCTGTATCGCGCAGGCGGCAAAGAGCTGGAAGTTCAAGAATCCGGGCAAGCGCCGTCCAGCCAAAGCGACAATCTACTTCTGAATCTGTCCAGTAAACGAAATCCGAGACTATGGGGTGTTTCCCGGTGTATCTGTGTTTGGTGACGGGGGAGAGTTCAGTTCATTCTGCAATTTTATCACTACTTCGATAAATCCTTTCAGCACGGAACGAAAGGTCTTTCTATCGAAGTTCGAATCTGTGTTGACAATAGCTGACAAACAGACGCTATCGGACTCCGGGTTAATTGATATTTTTACAACAACCAATTTATGGTTGAGTTCAAGTAGTTTTCTGGATTGGTCAGTGGTGAGCGCGTTGGCTTCCATGAAATGCTCCACTGTGATTCGAACAGTGCTTGTAGTGTCGTCCAGACGAATAGCGATTTGTGGGAGGGGGAAAGCATTTCGGTTTGATAGATGTTGAGAAAATGGGTCAAGCAATTTGCATACGCCGGTTGTTTCGCGACAGTCCGCGTTGATTCCCAGACGTGCAAGCTCCTGCTGGACGGCAGTGAAATAGGTAGGCGGTGATGCGGCATGCACTGCAGATGTGGTTTGAAATCCGAATCCGATTAGCAAAATCGCGAAAAGGAGAACCGTTCGTCTTATTTTATCCATGAAAATGACCGTTCTGATTGTTTGAGATCGCCGTTTGTTTCAGCTGCCCAAAGAATAAAAAACGCTTCTCCTAAACAGGAATCGATAGGCACAAATCCGAAATTTCTGCTGTCATATGCCATGTTGCGATTGTCTCCCACGAGGAAGAATTTGTGTTCCGGTACAATAGTTTCGTGGAAGTTCCTGCCGCGGCTGGTGTCCATGAACGCAACTGTGTACAGGACACCGCCGGTTTTTTCTTCGGCGGCTCGAACCACATATTTCATATGTTCTTCGGTGGAAGTATCAAAATATATCAGTGGTTCGGTGTAATTGTGATGAACCATGCGCTGGTCATATAGAAAATGATTACCTTTCAATGTGATTTTTTCGCCTGGGACACCAATGATGCGCCCTACGACAAGCGTGGACGGATCTTCGGGGTTCCGGCATACGGCGATGTCACCTTTCCCGAGCAATCCAACGGTGCGGAACAGAAAAATATCGCCGGGAATGATGTTCGGAATCATCGAGTAATTTTCGGTTTTACCAATGTCAAAGAAAAACAGCCGTCCCACAATTGCGATGACCGCGATGATGACGAGCACGGAAATGACCAATTTAACGAGTGTTTTCATAATGGAGAAAAATTCCTTTCTCGTTTATGTGCTTGATTATTCAGCGTTTTTTTTGTTGTGTCAAGCGGGTCTGGGGGAATTGCGTATTGATTTGAGAGCGTTGTAATATCCCCGAAATATTCGGTATATGAAAAAAAGAACTTTTTTGTGCACGTTTGTGTATAAGAGTTCTTGACCCACCATAGGCGTTTTGATAGTAGTTGTCCGCCTTTTTCTAAGATTTAAGAGTTGACAGGCTTTTAGCTGTTTTTTAGGAGTATATTTTGAATAACGTTTATCCCGTATTTGCAAATGTGTTGGCGCAGGCAGATGGTTCTGCAGCGCCGTCCGCCGGTGGCGGTGGTGCTGAAACTGTTGCTACCCAAGGTGCCCCGGAAAGTGGTGGTACGCCCGCGAAATCGCAAGGGTTGTTCGGTGGAGACGGTGGATTCAACGGCATCATTATGATTGTCTTGATGTTCGCGGTATTTTATCTGCTATTAATTCGTCCTCAGCAGAAGAAAGCGAAAGAACATCAGAAAATGTTGGATGCCGTAGGAAAGGGCGCGGAAATCGTAACTAACGGAGGTCTTATCGGACGTGTTGTCAGCGTAAAAGACAATGTGTTGACCGTTGAACTGGCGGACAAAGTACGCGTTCGCGTGCTGCGGACGCAGGTTGCCGGTTTGTATGAGGCAGTCGTAAAATCAGACCAAGGTTCTGAGAATAAGGCGGAGAAAAAATAGTGGAACGCAAGTGGCTTTGGAGAGTGATCTTTCTCGTATTGCTGATCGGCGTATCGGTGGCCGCATCGGTTACAACCGTTGTGCGGGCACCCGAGAATGATCAGAAAGACAATTATGCTGCCCTTCGCAAATTGTTTCCGGGAATCAATCTCGGACTCGATTTGCAGGGTGGACTGCGTCTCATCTACGAAGTGGGTGTAGATGCGGCAATCGAAGACAAACGCGATCACATCGCTGAATCCATCGTCCATGAATTGGGCGAAAAGGCGAAAATCAAGAATGTGAAAGCGGTGGGATCCAAAGAGAACGATTATGAGTTCGACTTGGTGTTCCCGGACGCAGGCAAGATGAGATCCGACGCGGCCAAAGAGGTGCTGAAGGACTACCGTCGCATGGCGGTTGAAACTTCTGAATCCGCTTCGACCGTGCATATGGAACTGAAAGAGGAAATCATCGAAGAGACCAAAGAAATGTCAATCAAGCAGGCGGTGGAGACCATCGGTATTCGTATTGACAAAATGGGTCTCGCCAATACCGCTGTGATTCCCCGTATCGCCAATCAGGATATTATTGTTCAGATTCCAGGTATTGATGAAAAGCAGATTTCAAGAATCAAGCGAATCATTGCTCAGACCGCGCGGTTGGAGTTGAAGATTGTGGATGATCAGGGAACCACTGCGTTTTTCACCACTGGCGTCATGAAAGAAAAACTGGCTGCGTTGGCTGCAGATAAAAACGCTTCTATCTCGCTTCATCAGGAGCCGGGAAGCGGTCATTATTATTTGAGCGCGAAAAACGAGCTTCGTGGAAAAAGCGGACGCCAGATTCTGGAAGCGTTTCTCGAAGGGGTTGAACTGCCTGAAAATCGTGAGATTTCCTACCAGGAGCAACAGGGAAAAGACGGGGCCGGTAATCCGACCGCAGATGTGACCTGGAGAACCTATTTTACTGAGAAAGTCGCCGGGATTACCGGTGAATACATTGACGAGGCCGCAGTGGCGTTCGGCGAGCAGGGAAAACCCTATGTGTCTCTTCGATTCAATCAGGAAGGTGCCGGCATTTTTGCGGATCTGACCGGTGAGAATGTGAAAGAGCGAATGGCCATTATTCTCGACGGTAAAGTACAGTCCGCGCCGGTGATTCAGGAAAAAATTTCGGGCGGTAACTGTCAGATTACCCTGGGACGGGCCGACGCCCTGGATAATCTGATGGCTGAAGCAAAAGATTTGGTTGTGGTTCTGAATGCCGGTGCATTACCCGCACCGATTAAGCCGGTCACCGAATCGACCATCGGCCCTCAATTGGGCGACGATGCCATCGAAATGGGAAAAATCGCGTTTGTCATCGCGATTCTCGTAATTCTGGTGTTTATGATTATTTACTACAAGGGCGCCGGTTTCGCGGCGGACCTGGCGCTGGTGTGCAACGGCGTGTTTATCGTCGCCATATTGAGCGGTGCAGCCGCAACGCTGACCTTGCCGGGTATCGCCGGTATTATTCTGACGATGGGTATGGCAGTAGATGCGAACGTTATCATTTACGAAAGAATTCGCGAAGAACTTCGGGGCGGGAAATCGCCTCGAGCGGCCGTAGACGCCGGTTTCAAACGAGCGTTCTGGACGATTTTCGACGCACAGATTACCACATTCATAGCAGGCGTGGTGATGTTCCAATACGGTACCGGCGCCATCAAAGGTTTTGCCGTTACGTTGTTGGTGGGCATTGTAACCAGTATGTTCTCAGCGATTTTTGTGAGTCGTTTGGTGTTGGACTTTATGACCCGTCGCAGGACGGACCAGTTGAGTATCTAAGCAGATGCAGATTTTTAAAAATAAAACCAATTTCGATTTTATGGGGAAAGCGCGTACTTTCGCGATTCTTTCTACCGTGGCAGTGGTTGTCAGCTTGGCGGCAACCCTTCTTTTAAAACCCAAGTTCGGTATTGACTTTGTTGGCGGAACTGAAATTCAGGTAAAGTTCAAAGACAGTCAGGCAACCGTTGGTAACATTAAATCCGTTTTGAAAAAAATGGGTTTTACCGGAATGGATGTCGTTTCTTTCGGTGCCAGCGAAACGGAGTATCTGATTCGCCTCAAGGAAGTATCCAGTATCGACGATACAAAGCGTTCTCAGCTGAAGTCCGGATTTGAAAAAAATCTTGGAAAAACCAAATTGAACAAATTTGAGTTTTCTCCGGGCGGAGATAAGCTTACCGTGAATCTGGCCGCTGAATTGCCCATCGCTGAGGTCGAGAGCGCTGCGAAGAGCGCCGGTCTTGATCTGACGGGTGAAGCGAACGATGAAGATGCCGAAGCGACTGAGGAAACCGCGCGGCGATGTGAGTCTTCCACGTGCACTTGGACGTTCAAAGACATGTTTGTTTATGAAATCAGTTTAACTGGTGTAACTGAGCAGGTGATGTCGGAATTCCGAAAAGAATCGTGGGGAGAAGGCGCAGAGAAGATGCGTTCCGAGTGGGTTGGTGCCAAAGTGGGCGAGCAACTTCGAAACGCGGGTATTTCTTCTATTCTGTATGCGTTGGTTTTTATCATGGTGTACATCGCGTTCCGGTTTGACCTTCGATTCGCGCCTGGGGCGGTTATCGCCTTGCTCCACGATATTTTTATCACCTTGGGGATATTTACCCTGCTGCGCATCGAAGTGACGTTGGCCACGGTTGCTGCGTTACTCACGATCGTCGGGTATTCCTTGAATGATACCATCGTTGTTTTTGACCGAATTCGTGAGAATCTTGCCGTTTCCAGAGAGGTCAAACTTCAGGCGGTGGTCAACCGCAGTTTGAATGAAACCCTGAGTCGAACCATCATGACATCGGTCACAACATTGCTGGCAGTTCTGGTACTGTACACGGTGGGATGGAAGACGTCTCTTCGCGACTTCTCGTTCGCACTGGTCGTCGGCGTGATTGTAGGAACTTACTCATCCATCTACGTAGCGACACCTGCTGTCGTTTGGTTCGATCGTTTCTTTTCAAAAAAAGAGAAGGCATAAGTGCTGCCGACGCCGGCATGGGAAGTCGCTCCCTGCAAAAGCGCAGAGGCGCGGCAGAAACTTGCGTCAACGCTTTCGATTAGCGACATTGCCGCAACCTGTCTGGTGAATCGCGGAATTCTCGATGAGAAAAGCGCAGAGCAATATCTTCATCCTAAATTGCGGGAACTGAAACCCCCCGATCACATGGCTGACCTGGCCAAAGGCGCCGCCAGAGTGGCAGATGCAGTGGTTGCGAGAGACCGCATCGGCGTGTTCGGGGACTATGACGTGGATGGGTTGACCAGTACTTCGTTGATGTACCTTTTTTTACGGGAAACAGCGAGCGCCGTTGAGGTACGCACCGCAGATCGGTTCTCCGGCGGATACGGCCTGGATTGCGCCACGGTTGATCACTATCATAATTGCAAGTGTTCGGTATTGGTGGTTTTGGATTGCGGCACAAGTGACCATGAGGCCATCGGATATGCTCAATCGTTGGGCATAGATGTTGTGGTGGTCGACCATCATCGCATTGAGGCGGAGTATCCACCCGCACATGCATTTATCAATCCCCACCGAAAAGACTGCCGTTTCGACGATACGACGTTGGCGGCAGTGGGGTTGACGTTTTATTTCTGCGCAGCCATCAAGAGTCAATTGGTTCATAAGGGGTATATTGACAATAACCAAATCGATATGCGCAGTTTTCTTGATTTGGTGGCGCTCGGAACGATTGCAGATGTGGTTCCCCTTGGACAAAACAATCGCATTCTCGCCAGTCATGGATTGAAAATGATGAGCGATTACCGTCGTCCGGGAATTGAGGCACTTATCAATATTGCGCGAATTCATTCCAAATCCATTCATTCCTCCCATGTCTCGTATCAATTGGCGCCGCGCATCAATGCCGCCGGGCGTTTGGCTAATGCGATGGATGCGTTTGAATTGCTTGTCAGTACAGTGGAATCCGATGCCCGTCAGTATGCGGAGTTGTTGGAGCACTATACCCACGAACGACGAGAGATCGAAGCCCGTGTGTCAAAGGAGGCAAGAGCTCAGGCGCTGTCTCAAGTCGACAATGATCCGAAAGTGATACTTGTCTGCGGAGACGGTTGGCACAAGGGAGTATTGGGAATTGTGGCGGCGCGACTTTGTGAGGAATTCGGAAGACCGGTGTTTGTTGTGGGATTCGACAATGGACTGGGAACCGGTTCCGCGCGGGGACAGGGTCAGATTAATCTGTACAACAGCTTGGAGCATTGCTCGTCGTGGCTGGTTCGCTACGGCGGACATCGGGATGCCGCCGGTTTCAGCATTGAAAAAAAGAACCGCGATGCGTTTCATACGCAACTCGATAAGTACGCGGCGTCGCATTGGGTCGCACAGAACAATGACGTATTGCTGTGCGACGCGACGTTGAATCCGTCACAACTCACCTCGTCACTACTTGAGGAAATAGTCCGAATGGGACCATTTGGTTTTGACAATTCGGAACCTGTATTTAATGTAATAGGGCTGGATGTGTTGAGTGCGCGCGTTGTCGGTACACATCATTTGAAGTTGTTACTGAAAACCCCGACGGGAACGGTTTCCGCCTTTGGTCCGATGATGGGGGAATACGCATCGAATATTCCCCGAATTATTAATGTGGCCGCATCTCTTGCGGCGGATGAATGGCGCGGCGACGATTCGATTGAGTTGAAGTTGGCTGCGCCTCCGGTGGCTTGTAGCGATAAAGATTTATTTTAGGGGGGCCTTTGCCTACGTCACATTACCCGCGAACCATGGCGTTCAGTTATCACCTGAGGCTTTTTGTAAAAGCACGATGGATGGCGATTCTCATGTCGCTTGCGGGTGTTCTGGTTTCGCAGTACATTTTTGAGCTTTGTTTTGCATATAAGTGGCTGTACGTCACTATTGGGGCGATGGCCGCGTACAACCTGGGATTCTGGCGTGTGCTCAGGGGTGTTGATTTTCATGAAAGTCAACTCTGTGAAACCGACGAATGCCAGGAAGGATGGCGATTGGGGCGGGTGATTGCATGGTTGCAAATTCTTTTCGACCTTATCGCATTGTTCAGTCTTCTTCATTTTACCGGGGGGCTGGAAAATCCGTTTGTCATATTTTTTATGCTGCACATGGTAATGGCGACCATTTTGCTCGAGCCTATCGGAACGGTGCTGGTTGCGTTGATTATTACGGCTTTTGTTTTTGCATTGGGGTTTGCGGAGCAGTTCGAGATATTGGAACACTATCATCAGCATAAAATATACGGCGATTTTGAGCCGCTGACGCATTGGCTGTTTGTGCTTGGAATTCCCTCTATCATTTTTGTGATGAATCTTTGTTTGACAGCGCTGACGTTTTTTATGATGCGCGCCATCAACCAGCGTCGCGATACAATCATTGTGCTGTCTAAAGAGCTGGAGGAGAATAACCGAAAACTGGTACTGCTCGACAATCGACGCAAGCAGACCATGGCCGTTGTTTCCCATGATATGAAGTCTCCGATTGACGCGGTGTCCAGCTATCTGATCATGATGCAGGAAGGGTATCTGGGCGACTTTACTGAAAAACAGATTGAGATTATCAAAAAATCTCACAGCCGATTGAAACGACTCAGGGAATTTATTTCAGATGTGTTGGATTGGCAGACCATTGAGCGCGGAGAAGTACAACAGCAGATGGGTCCGACGCAACTGATTGACGTATTGAAAGATGCATTCAATGAGTATGTGGACGTGGCGATACAGAAAAATGTTCAGTTGTCTTTTTCTGCACAGGGGGAATTCCCGATGGTTGTTGCCGATGGAAGACGGTTGTTTCAGGTATTCGATAACCTGATTTCAAATGCGGTGAAATACACGTTATCGGGAGGCACCGTCGATGTTACTGCGGAGTTGAAGGGCAGCAATGTACTGGTTCAGGTGACGGATTCCGGAATTGGCATGGATGAAGAGGAATTGTCACATCTGTTTGAAGATTTTTATCGATCTCCGAAAGTAAAAAAGAAGTTCGATGGAACCGGGCTTGGGTTAGCTGTGGTAGAGCGGATTGTTCGGGCGCATCACGGTCTGGTGTGGGCGGAAAGTACCCCGAATGAGGGCACCTCGTTTTTTGTTTCAATTCCTGTAGGGCGAATGAGTCAGCCTCCTCGAGGATAGAGACATTATTAATTGAATTCGTGTGAGCTTTCAGTGACGCTTTCGGTACTGACACAGCGGGTTAGTGACTTATTTGGGGGAAGGAAGCGGGGACATGGAATTTTCAAGGGAGAGTTTTGAATGAATAGACAGCGATACATAATGTGGATATTGGCGTGTTTGCTGACGGTGTTTGCCGCCGCATGTTCGACAAACGGAGACGATTCGTCTGATATGGTTTCCGATGGAGATGCAGACACTGATAGTGACGGCGATAGCGACAGTGACGGGGATGGAGATTCTGACGGGGACGGCGATGCCGACAGCGAC
>JAFGXQ010000142.1 GCA_016936575.1 Deltaproteobacteria bacterium | reverse complement strand
CGATGGAAAGGCCGGTTACTCGCGATATGGTGGCTGGGTCGATGTGTTCCTTGCGCATGGCAACAACCGTTTGCCGTTTTCCTTTTTCAAGACCACTCACTTCTCCCTGGGTAAATCCTTTTACTTCACCCTCCGCTAAGCCTTTCGTATACCCTTCATCATGACTGACGTGCTTGATGGTGGACACGTCGCGCAGATATTTTTGCCTTGCTTCGTATTTTTCCATCAGTTCGTTGTCCGCGGTAAACCGGGTGTACAGCTCGTGCGCTTCTTTGATAGCCGGGTTACTTTCCAACAGTGTGTCGAGACCTTTCATGGTTCCCTCGCTCAGGCAAAACCAAGTCAGCCATTGTTTCAGCCGACCTTGTACAATTGTAGCCATTTTGCGAAATGCGGTCAAATCAAGAAAATGAAGCATCAAATGCTCAGACAGCACTGTTTGAGGACGCGCTTTTTCCAAACCGTTGATTTGGCCGGCCAATTTTCAGACATGTGAGCATTGTTTTACAAAAGTCCCGTAACAGTCATCGCCGCGCAGGCAGCAATCCAGGGAAAAATCATGTGTGTATTCCTAGCCCCCTGCCTTCGTCTTCGCAGGGGTGACTTCTGGTTGTTTATTGGTAAGCAACATGCAAACCGCGGAAACAAGTCCCGCGGACAGCGATATGGCGTTGCCATATGCCCTTGCGAGCAGGGAAGCGGATTGTGCCTGACTCAGCCGCTATGGCTTATGACGCAGTCATATCCTGTCCGCGGGACTTGTTTCCGCGGTGTCGCTGTAATTCCGGAAATGCCGCTAAGTGCTCTGAACATACAGCGGCCCAGGGGGGTCGCAATACGTGTCGAAATCCCCCTTGCCCCCTTTTCAAGGGGGAATCATGGGCAGCCTCAGATGACATTTTGATTGATTGCGGGAACCGAATGCGACCTTACGATTGTTTTCTTTTTTTGAGGGATTCGAACAACGACAGGGTGACGAATAGGGTCAGCAGGGAGCCGACCAGGGAGGTGACGGTGCCGGCGATGGCCAGGTTGCCGATGGTGCGCAGGCCGTTGTGGGAAACGATCATCATGCCGACAAACCCCACGCCGGTGGTGGCCGACGCCACGAAGACCGCGATGCCGGTGGTGCGAAACACATAGGGCAGCGACCCGGCGCCGAACTCCCGATAGGAATGATACAAATGCACCGATGCATCAATGCCGATGCCCAGCAGCATGGGCAGCACCAGCATGTTGTACAGCCCCAGCTTCATATCCAGCAGATGCATCATTCCGGCGGTCCACGTCAGTCCGATGAGCAACGGAACAAACGTAATCAGCGCCCCCTTAAACGACCGCAAATCGAGCAGCAACAGCAGCAGCACGGCAATGGACGCCACAATGGTCATCATCACCCCGTCACGCTGCACCGCGCGAATCACCTCTACCAGAATAAACCCCGAAGCGGTGGGCCGGACTTTTCCCACGCCCGGGGCATTGATGATATCAAATTCATCGTAAAACCGGGCCATATCATCAACCATGAATTCATTCACCGTGGGGAACAGATACACCATGGTGCCGAGGGTGCCGTCTTTCTGCGTGAACTTGCCTTTCACCCAATCGGGCATATTTTCGACCGTAATTTTTTCGGTCTGGGTCCATTCCGATATTTCTTCCAGGCGGGTTCTGGTTTTCTGCTTCAGCTTTCGAAGCGCCAGCGCATCATCCACATACTCGCGAAGTTCGGCCAGCAGCTTCAGTTTGGCGTCCTGGTCGTCGGGGATAAACGTAAAAATCGAAAATACATTTTTCAACAAGCTCTTTTTATTTTCTGCAGATGCCTTGCGCTTTTCCAGATACCGGGTCAGCCGTTCCGCCGCAGCGCGATTTTTCACAACGGCAACCACCGGAGAAGAGCTCTGTGAAAGGGTTTTGCCGTACTTGATTTTGGTAGACACCTTCTTCTTGCTTCCCAGTTCTCGAAAATTGTACTGAAACCCCACCTGGCTTCCCCAATAGGCGCTCACGGCGGTGAACGCGAAAATTCCGCAGAGCAATAGTGCCCATTCCAGGGAATGAGATGAGACCGGCGCGGGCTCGAACATCACATTTTTTTTACGCCATGGTTTGGGCACAGATACTTTTTCCATCAGGGTCGCCATGGCGGGAACCAACAAAATATACGTAAGTAAACAGGTGAGAATGCCCATGGTGGCGATAATCCCGAACTCGGAAAACCCTTTAAATTCGGCCAGCACCAGCACGCCCAGTCCGGCTGCGGTGGTCAGTCCGGCGGTCACAATCGCGCGCCCGGTTTTCAATAGCGCCAAACGCAGCGATTCATTCAACGATTTTCCGCGCCCCCGTTCGTCCAGGTATCGGGTAGTCATATGCACACCGAAATCAATTCCCAACCCCAACAGCACTGCGAAAATCAACGCGGTGACCATATTCAGTCGCCCCAGCGTCAGTGCGGTCAACGCCACACTCAGGGTAATGCCGCACAGCAGCGGCACCACAATCAGCAACAGCGATCGCACCCGCCTGAAGAAGACTACAATGATCAGCAGAATCAAAGCGATGGAAACGCCGATGGACGAAAAAATGTCTTTCACAATATTGTTGTATTCCAGATAGCGGTTGCGGTAGGAGCCCGCCACCTCCACCTTCATCGAGGAATTTCGTTTGGGATGGGTGCTGTCAATCAGGCGCTGCACCTGTTCCACCAACTTGCGGCCGAAATCCATATCAGTCGCCGGTTTGGAAGGCCGCGCCATCACCGTAAACAGGGTGCCGTCCGGCGAGGCGATGTAGTCGGTGAAATCATTCTCCGGCTCTGGTTCTGACTCCGGCTCGGAACCGAATGTTTTCTTTTCGTTTTTCTTCTCCGTTTCCATTACCCCTTTGGCCCCCTGAGTGCTGAGCCGGGTCTCATACTTCTCCATGATATCGTCGAATGAAATGTCGGGAGGCTGCTCGTCATCGATGGAGATATAGAACGGATTGGCAATCTTCTTTTCGTACCGCACCCGGTCTCCGGCCCGCTTGACGATTTCAGCCAGGTCGGGAGTATCGAGATACAGCAGGCGGCGTTTTCTGAAAAACGACTTGTCCTCTTTTGTAGCGACCCAGTCGATGTCTTTCAGCTTTTTGAGTTTCTTTGCAATGTCATCGGCAAACGCCTTATTGTCGGCGGGCACTTTCGATTCAATGGCAATGTATAGATAGTCAGTTGACCCCACCAGCTTGGAAACCCGCCGGGATTCCACCACGCAGGGAAGGTCATCGGGCAACAGGGAGGCAAAATTGGTATCGAGCTTCAACGGTTTGAACAACACCAGCCATAGTGCGGAAATCACGGTCAGTACCAGTACCGCAACAACAATGAGTACCGGCTTTTGTAGGGTAAAATCGACAAATCGCTGTAAAAAATTCTTCATCTCAACTCTTGCTTCTTAAAAGGCATTCAACCTTTTTTCAAAAAAAATGACACACCCGCGGAAACCGGCCGAGGCGTGTGTAAAAGGATTCATTCATGAAACACTGTGGGCGTCAATTTACATCACTTTTATTTATTTTGCTATTGGTAAGCATTGGGGTGGGAAGCAAAGTCTACTCGGCGTTGCACACGTCCGCCCGGACAAAAACGGATATTTGCACAACGCTGCCATCGGGGAATCGGCTTCAAGACTGGCCGCCCGCCAAGCGTCAGCTGTGCGGCATCGGTGTATACATCAATAGCGATTCCGCACCTGCCCTTACCTATCTTCCCGGCATCGGCCCTAAACGGGCGCACGCTATTGTGCAGTACCGCACTCTGCACGGCCCCTTTCACGCGTTGAACGATATTACGCGAATCAACGGAATCGGCCCCAATACCATCGCACAGATACGGCCATGGGTGGAAGACATCCGATGAAAAACGGATTGATACCAATGAAAAGCGGATTGGGGAAACGGTTGAACTCTAGCGTTTAGAGAACTGGAAGGAACGACGGGCGCCGCGTTTACCGTATTTCTTACGCTCAACCTCACGGGCGTCACGAGTAAGGAATCCGGCTTTCTTCAGCGGAGAACGATTATCGGGAACCGCTTTCTCCAAAGCGCGGGAAATACCGAAACGACACGCTTCTGCCTGAGCAGAAGTACCGCCGCCGGCCACGTTGATGAGAAAATCGTATTTCTCGTTTGCTTCAACCAGTTCGAGAGGCTGACGCATAATCATTCTGAGAATGGAGCGAGGAAAATAAACGGCTTCATCTTTGCGATTCACGATTACTTTACCGGTTCCAGGCGTCATCCAAACGCGTGCAACTGCTCTTTTTCGTCTACCGGTCGCATACCAACGTTCTAAATTATCGGACATCTGTCTTCCCTCTCTACAGTTCTAAAGCTTCTGCTTTTTGCGCCGCATACCCGTGCTCGGGGCAGGGCCCAGCGTGAACTTTCAATTTGCTGAACATTTGTGTTCCAAGTCTGGATTTCGGCAACATTCCCTTTACTGCGAACTGAATCAGCTTGGTCGGATCCTTCTGCAGCAACTCGCCGGCGCTGGTTTCCACCAGGCTGCCCATCCATTTGGAATGACGATAATATTTTTTATCTTGAAGCTTGTTGCCGGTCAGTTTGATTTTTTCGGCATTGACCACCACAACATAGTCACCGGTGTCCACGTGGGGCGTGTAAGTGGGTTTGTTTTTGCCCATCAGCATCATCGCAATTTTACTTGCGGTGCGGCCCAATGTCAGGCCCTGCGCGTCCACGATATACCACCGTGCTTCAATATCACCAAGTTTTGCATTATATGTTCGCATCATTTGCTCCCAATTCGTTCTATTCTTAAGTGCCGAAACGGGAAGTCACGCTTCTCCGTCCGACAGAGCGCTATTTCTTATGCTGAAGCTCCCGCAGTGTCAAGGGAAGAATACAAAAAATCAAACCTTTTAAAACGCAATCCGAACAAACTGTCCCGAAATGGTATTCAGGCGTCACAATAATTTGAAATCTTTGGGTTTTTCCAGTACTTGCGCACACAATTCCCGGTACTGATACTCCACCGCGTCACTGAGCGTGTTTCCGAGGCTCATGGTTTCCCGTAAAAATTCTTCGGTTCGCTTGTACTCCGACCATGCCACCACAAAATCATCGAATGACAACTTTTTCACGATAAATTCGTCGTTGCGCACCGGCTCACCCAATTCGACGGCGCCGAATTTTTCCTCAAAATAGCGAACATATCGTTCATAAATATCTTTATTATCTTGAATCATCGACCCCCTCTTCCTGGTCCAATTGGTACATAGAACCCACTCGTACCCTACAATATTCCGCCCCAAATCGGAAATCATTAAACAGCGTTATGCCACCCATGCGGCGACTGCCCACAAAATCATTCCCAGTGTGCTCCCGCCCATATAGAAGAACATTTTCGGCGGCGCGACAAAAATACTGCCTATCGCCGCCCCAATCCAAAGCAACAATCCGAACGTCATCAGAAGCGTGGCGCCGATTCCCGGGTCCGCCAGTCCATCGGCAGGTCCATCGGCGGCAGACGATTCTTTGGCCGGCAACTCCGATGTTCGTGCTAAAACGCGACGGGCTTCGTCCACGTAACCGGAAAACGGCTGAAAAAAATGCCGTTGCGATACTGCACTGCGTCTAATCACCTCCCAAATATACCGTTCCCGTTTCGTTTCACCGCGCATTCCGGCGCTTTTCGCCAGTATCGACAACTGCCACAACGCACGTTCGGGAAACGGATTTCCGGGGAAATACGTTTTGGCCGCATCTTCGTAGCGCGACACCACATTTCGCCAGGGCGCCGAAGACGCCCGCAGCTGTTCCGCTTCGTTCAGGTATGTTCTGCCGTCGATAAATAAACGAACAGAGATAACCCCCACTGCCAACCCGACAAACAGAAAGAAGGAGACCGTTCCACGCACAATCCTGGGAGAAAGTTGGTGCGACACTAGAGAAAATCCCTTCGGTACAGCACGATAATCGATGCACACAGAAATGCGGCACATACCACGACCCCATATGCCAGGGTGGAAAACAGGTATCCGGACGAAATAAATTGGGCGTGAACCGTTGCAAAAGCGCCCTCCACGATTTTTCCACTGGGGTAAAACAGGTACAGATTGGGAAGTACTGTTGAAACACCTTTGAATAACGGCGCCAGAGCCTCCAGCTTTTCCTGTTTGGCGAGCTCGGCAATCAGATTGGCATTCCGCCCGGCGACAAACAACCCCAGACAGAAAATACCGCTCAGGAACGGGCTGCTGAACGAGGTGAAAAACAGCGCCATCGAAATAATCACCAGCACTTCAAAATAAACCAGTACCAGTGCGGTGACCAATCCGAAGGTAATATTTCCGCCCTGCAGTTTCACCAAGGGGAAGAAGACCACCAGCATCAGGCACATCTGCACCAGAATCACCAGCGCAATGCCGAAAAATTTTCCAAGCAGGTACGCTGCCCGGCTGACCGGTTTCGACAACACCGGATAGATTGTGCGCTTCTGTATTTCTTTGTTCAGCAGATTAATACCGATAAAAATACTGATCAAAACAGAAAAAAGAGAAATGCCGAACAATCCCACATCGATCGTTGTTCGAAGCTGTTGTCCCAGAGACAGCTGCCCCAGCACCAGACTGAACAGAATGATGCACACGGCGAAAAACAGAAATCCGTACAGTATTTTATCGCGAATCGCCTCTTTAAACGTATTTTGTGCAATCGCCAGTATTTTTGTCATCGACACACCACCTCGACCAATTCTCTCAGTTTTGTTTTTTGTCTCGTGTTAGTTTTACAAAAAAAAAATCTTCCGCCAACTGTTTTAAAGAAAAACACATGTCGCTCCCCGTTTTTAGAACGCGAGGTTGACATATGGGTATTGCAATTCTAATTTAAGTAGGAACCGGTAACCCGTGTGGAACGGATGGACGGTGAAGTACAATGAGCACAGGACGAACACAGCAACAGAATGAAAACTCAAAACAACGGCATCGCCGTGCGACGCTCTGGTTTGTTTTGCTTTCCGCCGCATTATTCGTCGTTCTGCCCGCCGCTGAAACGTTCCTGGAGGCATATTCCATCGCGTCCGGTCATTCCCACGATCACAGTCACGGAAGCGGTTCTATGCATACCCATTCTGAATCCGGGCCCTACTCTCAAAGCAATACCGAGGAATCTCACTGTCCTTGCCTCTGTTGCCCGGGACACATCGTTGCGCTGGAGTGTCCGGTCGAAGTACCGACCTGCACCGCGGCTGTTTTTCTAAGCGAACTGAATGTCTTCAATTTAAACACCCACCCACGCGCGGGTGTGCACCGCACATTGTTGCGTCCACCGCAACCCGCCTCGCTCGTGTAAGTTCCAGTTATAGCTCAATTAGACGTTCTCCAGACCGGAACAGCCGGTCTCTTTAGCCGGCGATTTCTTCCGACGGGAAAAGTGCATTATGTACTCCTCTTCGGAGCCGCCAAGAAGAAGGTATATTATGAATTATTTGCGCAACAGAGCCCGGCAGACGGCGCTTGCCGCGATTTGGGTTTGCGTCATCATATCGGGTCCATCGAAGCATGCTCACGCGGATGAATCAACTCACGCGGTAACCTGGTCACAGATTGCGGCCGCCGTCGATGCGCTGCCGGTTTTCGCACAGCAGAAGCAGGAGTTGAACGCGGAGCGCGCTGTTATCGACACAGAAAAGAGCGCTCCCAACCCCACCGCGGAAATATCTGTGGCCAGAGGGCACTCCGACACAGAAGCCGACACCGCACTGGAATGGGGAGTTGCACTGAATATTCCGTTGGACTGGATAGTCACCCGCAATGCGAGAGTATCCGTTGCAGAGGCGTCCTTACGTGTACGCGAAGAAAACCGGAAGCTGTTAAAACGCGAAATTCTATTCGAACTTCGCAGCCTTTTCTGGCAGCTCGTGTATGCACAGGAGCACACACGAATGCTCAATGAATTACTCCAACAGACCAACACATTGACCCAAACCATTCAAACGCGCGTTGAGCGAGGCGAGGCCCGTCCCATGGAATTGACACGTGTTCAGCTGGAATTTGAAAAAGTCGCGTTAGAACGAGACGCTTCCCAAAAAAAAACAGAAACCCTCGCGCAAAAATTGGAATACTGGCTGGGAGCAAATAAGCCGGTGGTTGCCGTCGGTTCATTGAAACCGCAGGAAGGGGTTGCATCTCTGCGGGAAACGGCGCCACAGCTTCGAACGCATCCGGAAATTCTCCGGGCCAAGAGCGAGCTGGATACAGCAACCGCCCAGGTGCGCGTGGAAAAGAAATCTCGTTTTCCGGAATTGTCGGTCACATTGTTTGCTGAAAACGAACTCGACAAAACGTCAATCGGCGCCGGTATCGAATTCGGACTGCCGCTCTGGAATTTTCAGCAAGGCGCAATACGTCGCGCAGAATCAAACGCAGCCGCAAAAAAAACCGAAATAGAAGTGATCACGCGTCGACTTCAACGAGAGTTCATCGATGCTTCCGGTCGCTGTGAAGCGAGCACCTATCAGGCGGTTCAGTTTGAACTGCGTATTATTCCAAAAGTCGCGAATGTCGCCGCCAAGACAGACCGTGCGTACGCGCTTGGAGAAGCCTCACTGCTGGAGGTAATTAATGCCCACCGGGACGTGCTCGAAACACAAACCCTATTGCTCGAAACCCAACTGCAGGCGCGGTTGGATTGCAGCGACCTTAGTGCGCTGATGTCGACGGAGGACTAATGAAACCCGTAAACAAAATCACATTATACACCATTGTTTCGATTGGATTTGCGTCGCTGCTGTCAATGGCATGCACTCCTTCCAACCAACAATCGTCTGAATCCGAACATACCGCGCAAGAGCACGAGGATCATCACGAGCAGAAACGCGACGACGGGCACAAGGACCACAACGGCGAGCACGAAGACCACAACGATCATTCAGACCTGAATCGACCGCTCGAAGAATTGTTTTCAGACACCTGTGAGCACGGCATCTATACTTACGAATGCGATGAATGTCGATACGAGGTGGGCGTCGTCAAGGTCCCGCAACAGTTACTCGACGAAAAGCTTGTCACCATAGAAACCATTCAGGCTCGCCCTGCATCGGAATCGCTTCGTCTCACCGGCGAAATCCAATTCGATGAACGCCGTGTCACTCACATAAATACGCAGGTAACCGGTATTATCAAAAAAGTGCATGTAACGCTCGGTGACGAAGTCAGGCGTGGCGATCCGATGCTTGAACTGGAATCGGTTGAAGTGGGAAATGCGCGGGCGTTGTTGCAGGAATCCACCGCACTGAAAAACCTCGCTCAGCAGAACTACGACCGGACGCTTGCTCTTCGCAAGGAAGGTATCGCATCTGAAAAAGAAGTGCTGCTGGCCAAACAGGAATTGGATGCGGCGCAAATTCGCACAAACGCCGCATTGGGAACCCTGCAGCGTATCGGCACCAACGGTGGTACCAACAGCAACTCCGGCCGCCTGGTATTGAAATCCCCTGCGGACGGCCGCGTCCTTTCCATGCACGCCGTTCGCGGAGAAATTGCAGACACGAATGAATCACTCCTCACCATCGGTGACAATCTTGCATTGTGGGTGTGGGCCGACCTCTACGAAAAAGATTATCCTGACGTTCTTCGCAGTCATTCTTTGTCCCCCCTCGATGCAACAATTGCGGTGCGGGCGTTTCAAGACCGGACGTTCAACGGTGTACTCGACTATATCAGCCCCGAAATGGACGCGCTCTCGCGAACTATCAAGATTCGAATATCAGTTCCGAATATTGACCGAACACTGCTGGCAGGAATGTTCGCAGAGGTGACACTGTTTTTGCCTGACAAGAATGACGCTCCTGTTTTAAGCGCTCCCACTGCCGGGATTCTGAGAGACGAAAATCAGACGTTCATCTTTATTCATTACCGGGATGACTACTATGTGAGACGGCCGGTGACCATTGGACACCAGTTCGGCCAATGGTCAGAAGTCAAAAAAGGAATGTCGGGCGGAGAAAAGGTTGTTGTGGATGGCGCGTTCCTTCTGAAATCAGATGTGTTGCGCGAAAAAATGGGCGCAGGCTGTGCCCACTGACGGAGTAATACGATGATTGAATTTATTGTCTCAAAAAAAGCCCTCATTCTGTTCATCTGCGTTGTCGCCGTTCCAGTGGGCATATTCAGCTGGAGTCGTCTGCCCATTGACGCATTTCCGGATGCGTCGAATCAGCAGGTGATGATCCTCACCGAAGCGGACGGTCTGGGGCCTCTTGATGTGGAACGACAACTCACCTTTCCCATCGAATCCGTCATGGGCGGTCTCCCCCATGTTACCCAGGTGCGTTCCATGTCGAAAACCGGTCTTTCTCAGGTAGTGGTGGTGTTTGAAGACACCGTTGACACTTATCTGGCCCGCCAGTTGGTGATGGAACGGCTGCAGTCGGCGAAAGATCAGCTGCCGCCCGAGGTGGAACCCGAGATGGGCCCAATCAGCACGGGGTTGGGCGAGGTACTCCAGTATACACTGCAAAGTGACCGTCATTCTCTGACTGAACTTCGAACCATGCAGGACTGGCTCATCGCACCCAGATTGCGTGCGGTACCCGGAGTGAACGAAGTGAACAGCTTCGGAGGCACGGTGCGACAAATCGAGGTTCAGGTAAACCCGGAGAGATTGCTGAAATACAACCTGACGCTGACCGAGGTGGAAGAGGCATTGCAGAAAAACAACGCCAACGCGGGAGGTGGATTCATCGTTACACACTGGGAGCAGGAAAACATTCGAAACATGGGGTTGCTCGGCAGCGCGGATGAAATTGACAGAATCGTTCTGCGCGCAGAAGACGGAACACCGGTTTTTATCGGTGACATCGCCGATGTGGTGGAAAGTCACATGACCCGGCTGGGTGCGGTCACGCAGGACGGAGAGGGTGAAACCGTTGCAGGCATGGTAATCATGCTGAAGGGTGAAAATGCCAGTGATGTCGTGGAACGTGTAAAAGCGGTACTCCCTTCGATTGAAAGCTCCCTTCCCAAAGGGGTCAAAATAGAAATTTTCTACGACCGTACCGAGTTGGTAAGCGCGGTTGTACAAACCGTCGGCGACGCGCTGCTCCAGGGGGGTATCCTCGTGTTGCTTGTGTTGCTGTTGCTTATCGGAAGTCTGCGAAGTGCACTGACTGCCGCAATCAGTCTTCCGGTTACCGCGCTGTTCACATTTATGCTGATGGACGTATTGCGGCTGAGCGCCAACCTGATGACCCTGGGGGGAATGGCAATTGCCATCGGCATGGTGGTAGACGGCGCGATTGTAGTCACGGAAAACATCAATCGTCATCTTGGAGAGCACCGCGACATTCCCAAACAGAAAGTGATTGTCGCTGCGTTGCGCGAAGTTTCGAGACCGATTGTTTTCTCCATTCTCGTAATTGTGCTGGTATTCATACCGCTGTTCAGTCTGGAGGGGATGGAAGGCAAAATGTTCAAACCGCTGGCATTGACCATGATTCTTTCCATGGTGGGATCGCTTGTCTCGGCGTTGATTGTTGTCCCCGCATTGCTGGCGTCGCTGCCGCTTCGAAAAACGCCCCAAAAACCGGCGCGGTGGTTTGTTGCTGTTCGAAATGCGTATTTATGGCTGCTGAAACGAACGTTGACCCACCCTCGATTACTGGCAATTGCGATTTTGCTCTTCTTTGCCGCTGCCCTGGCCGTGGTACCGTTTTTAGGCATGGAGTTTCTGCCCAAGCTCGATGAAGGCGCAATCGCCATCAATGTGGTCAGGCTTCCGAACGCATCAATTGACGGCTCGGTAAAAACCGCAACGTTTCTGGAAAAAGAGCTTCGAAAATTTGAAGAAGTAAAAACCGTGGTATCCAAAACCGGCCGGGCGGAAATTTCAGAAGACCCCATGGGCCCGGAGCAGACAGACGTGTTGATTATGCTCCACCCCGAATCGGAATGGTCAGGTGAGCATAGCAAAGAAACGCTGATCGACGACATCGAAAAGCGTCTGACGCAGGTGCCGGGCATTCGTCTGGCGTTCAGTCAACCCATTGCGCTTCGAATGAACGAGCTGATTTCAGGTGTGAAAAGCGATTTGGCGGTGAAGCTGTTCGGACAGGATATTGATATACTCAAAAAGCAGGCCGATGAAATCGCGTCGATATTGAAAGGCATTTCAGGTGCCGGCGATGTGAACGTGGAGCAGATTGCGGGGTTCAGTCAGCTGGAAATCATACCCGACCGAAAACGAATGGCGCGGTACCAAATTTCGATGGCCGACATCAATCACCTCGTTGAAACAGCCGTTGGCGGAAAAATCGCCACTGAACTGGTGGACGATCAAATGCGTTTTGGCGTGAAGGTGCGCTTCCCCAAGCAGCAACGCGATAGCATTGATGCCGTTCGCAGCCTGCTGGTCCGATCGAACAGCGGAAATCGCGTTCCATTGGAACGAATTGCCGATGTTGTGCGAAAAGAAGGACCGGCGCAAATCAGTCGTGAAAGCCATACCCGTCGTGTTGTGGTTGAACTGAACGTTCGCGGACGGGATTTAGGCGGTTTTGTCAGAGAAGCGCAAGCCAAACTGAAACCGTTGGAATCCAGCCTCCCTCCGGGGTACTGGCTGGATTTCGGCGGCACCTTTGAGAGCCAGCAACGCGCTATGAAAAGACTTTCCATTGTTGTGCCCGTCTCCACTCTGTTTATTTTAATGATGCTGATATCCGCCCTGCATGGTGTGAAACCGGCCCTCATCGTTCTCATCAATCTTCCGTTCGCACTTGTGGGTGGAGTCATTTCGATGTTCCTGCTTGAAATTCCGCTCAACGTTCCAGCAACCGTAGGGTTCATCGCGCTATTCGGGGTTGCAGTGCAAAACGGAACCGTACTGGTATCGTTCATCCGGCAGCTTACCACCCAGGGCATGAGGGTTCAGGAAGCAATACTTGAAGCATGCACACTGCGTTTTCGTGCACTGCTCATGACGGCGCTCACCACCATACTCGGCCTATTGCCGATGCTGTATGCAGTGGGCCCCGGCGCAGAAGTGCAACGTCCGCTGGCCGCAGTGGTCATCGGCGGCCTGTTCACCGCCACCCTGCTGACCCTTTTCGTCCTCCCATCTCTGTACCTGAGTTTTTACCGTAAACCGTAGCGGATTTCATAAGGCTGGTGATTCAGCACATACGACAACCGATGTTGTTTCCGCCATACCCGGCCAACAGTGTCATCATCGGGAGTCTGCGACGCATCTCACCATCCAGGTTTCAACGTCCACCGAAGTTTCATCGTCTGTCAGGGTCATCTCAATTACTATTTTGCTAATTCGTGGGATGCTATCCTTTTCACCGTTCTTCTGGTTGAAGATATATTTTTTTTCATATACTGGTCTTTCCAAACTCATTGACGTAGTTTTTTTGCAAAAGGGAGATTGTATGTTTCACCGGTATTTCATACTCAGCTCAATTATATATATATTCGCTGCAACCGCAATTGGATGCGGTGCGCCCGTCGTCTATGGGTATACAGGCGCGAAGCTGAAGAAGGAGAATGTCGCCATCATTTATAATTACTTGGTAGGTGAGGAAGCGGGATTCAAGTCAAACAGTTTTACGGATGAGCGGAATGCTTTTTTTACTATCGTCGGCGTCGACGGACGATCGATTCTTGTGAACAGGGGCGAAATCTTGCACCTTGCTGCGGGAAAACACGTGCTGACGCTGAAAACGTTGAAAATGAAATCACCCACCCAAAATGAATCCTTTGAGATGACTGTCAATGTTTCTGCGGGACAAATGTATGTACTCATGCTCGGCGAAATTGAGCCCAGCTGTTTTGGAAATCCCACCTGGACGGCAGGTGTATATCCGGTTGATGAAGAGCCATCGATGGATGCGATTGGGTATTATGCGTCGAGTTCTCCCGCCGGTGCGTTGCGATACCAATGCAATGTAATCGAAGGTTCTGAATTGCAGGCAGATCTGGAAAAACAACTATCTGATCTGACCATGGCAATGAAATGGTCCTTGGCAAGCGACGAAAAAATGCAACAAAATTGCAGTTGTCATTTGGCTGACTAGGGACGAAAGAATACTGGGAGAATAGTATGAAACCCCTGTTTAGCTTTGTAACGCACCTTTTAGTTGTGTTGTCGGCATCTATCGGTTCCGCTCAAAACGGGCTGGTAAAAGATGCGTCCATCTTTCCTCCTGCCAAAGTGCTTTCCCTCGTCCATTTTGATTCTGACCTGGGTGGCTACAATTCAACGAGTGTTGAACGAAGCACAGGTAACGAAGCGACAGGAGTTTTCGCGATGCAACTGGGATTGGGACTATTGTGGCAATTGCCCATCGGTTCCTGGTTTGAGCTTGACCTGGGGTATCGTCTGCATTTAAACAGCTTCGCCTCTGAAGATGAATATTCGTACGACAGTGCAAACGCGCTGGGGCATACCGCAGACGCCAGGGTCATATTTAAAATCTGGTCGAATCGATACAGCAGTACAGGGAAATTCAAGGTCGGACCATCTACTTCTGAATACTCGTGGATTCACGGAGGGAACGTGATAAGTTATATGCAGTACGAAGGCCCCACAGTATCGAGTTGGTCGCTGCGAATTATCGCTACCCATGAAAGCATCTTTTTTCAACCGGCGCATTCCGACATGCAAGACATGTATGATTCGGTCGGAAGCTATCAACCGCTGGTCGGCGCCGGTGTCCGAATCCAGTGGGAAAAATCTGTAAGTCTTTCCGAAGCGGTGGGTCGCAGGCTCGCTGGGTACCAAACCGCTCATCTGACGATACTTGCCAAGTACAATTTATCTGCCGGCTCCTTTGGGTTCGATATAATTGCGCTTACCCCTTATATTCGAAAAATGATACGCCTCGGGGGAATGGCATTTTTCGCCAAAGGCGGATACTTCCCATCCTGCATTCCTGTAGAATGGAGCAGCCACGCAAGAAGGTTGAGCGGAGGATACTTTTTAGCCGGCATGCGTTTTTCTTTATCGATATTAAAATAGACGCCCGGTGCAATCTGCGCCGAATTTAAAACAACAACTCCGCCTGATCGCATTTCAAAATTGCTCACACAACGGCTTCCCAAAACCAGCCTAAAGATGGCGACCTCGACTCGGGTTTCACGAGGGTGAAATAAGGACAGTGATCGAAGTAAAATTGCCAGGTTTGGATTCGCTACGCCGGACAGGTAAAGCGCGAGGAGCGGAGCATACCGAGGTATGCGACCGACGAGTAACGCAGTTGGGCCGGATGCAGCGGATTCAAGGTGACAATTTTATAATGGTCACTGCACTAAGTACTTGTCACATATTTCATTATAGCGAAATCTGACACCGAATAAAAACCGCGTCCTCTCTTGGTCGGCTTTTCAAAAATATCTGTTCAAAGGCTGTCTGCAACCGAAAGATGGTGGGAGACCAGTAGTTCACCCCGATTCCCCATGCGTGTGCCGAAGAAGATGAATCCGTTGTGAAAAATTCTCTATCCAACGCCCCTTTATCCAGATACAGCCCTCCGAACCTTGCCGCGAGCTCAATCGCTCCAAAAGAACGATTCGGCACGATGCCCCGGTAAGACGCATCTTCTCCAGTAGCAACGACTGTCAACCCCGCCATCCAGGCATGATTTCCAACGGTATGGTCACGTTCATTCGACATCACTTCCTGACTGGAAAAAACGTATTCCGAAATGAACCCAACGGGTTTGTAATACCATCTCAACCACGGATTTAGTCGCCATCGATTTCCATCTGCAAACACGTCGGCGTTATATGCGGCAAAACTGGTACGTCCACTTGTTTTGTATCCCGGCAATGCCGGCATATCAACAGTCCCCGTTTCTGCACCGTAACTGGCCGCAATACCAAAATCAGTTTTTTCCACACCACTCAGTCTGGTCGATTTAAATGGTTGCATTCCGAATCGGATGTACTCGTCAAAATTATTCTGTGTATTCCCTGCGGAACGTCCTTGATCGGTTGTTCCGTTGCCTATTCCCACAGCATATTCGAATATTCCGTTGGCGAAATTTCCCGAAATTTGAACGCCGGTATCTCTGTTTGGAACCAGTGCAGACGATAACCCGCGTTCAGGCAGCATCAATACAGATGCCGACTGCAGCATCTCAATTCCCAACGGTGTTTTCATTCTGCCGACGCGAATGTTGAATGCATCCGAAAGGGACACATCGATATATGCATCCAGAATAATCGCACTACTGGAAGACCATTGAGGCTGAATTCGAAATGAAAATAGCTTCCCGGCGTTTCCATCAAAGGCAAGTCTCGCGCGTCGAATATCAAACTGATGCGAGGGGGTGGTTCCATTTCCCGGAAAAAACACTGCATCCGCATGAACGAGCCCGCGCAATCGCAATGACGACTGAAATTCAGGGAGCTGAATCCGGTACCCCGGCCATTTTGCTGAAGATGTTTTTACCGGGCTCTGGTTTTGTGTTTGTTCGCCGATTGGTTGGCCAACTGACTGGACGCCGTTGCTGCCGATTTCGGCTGTACCGGAATATGCACGACGAGGAACTCCCCCTGCCAAACCAATAATGACAAATAAAAGAAAAAGTCTTGAACAATTAGTACGCAACCAACAAATCATAGTGCCTCCACAAAAGAACGCGCGCTCCGGAGGACCAGTCGACGTCGCGAAAAATAATGCAAGCCACCCGATGCCGGGTAGGCTGATTTCTTCACCCGATACTCAGAGTCAATATACTCACGGGTGCCGGCTGTACGGATTGAATTTGTCCACTCTGGTTTTTTCAACCCGTGTTACCTGAACAATTTTTCCATCATGAATATTGATCACTATCTCACCGAACTTCAGTCCGTGGACAGCGCTGGCGACAATATCCCTCAGTTGCCTATCCCGATCATCTTCGCCAAAAGATGACGACCTCGACTCGGGTTTCACGACGCCTGCTCCAGTACCGGAAAAACCTGTGCCCGTTTGATGAACGCCACAACACTGGCGCCCACTTGAATTCCAAGCGATTGCCATTCATCGAATGGAAGCTCCACTTCGATGGATGTAGTACTGTTTGAAAGCTGAAAAACGGCGTGCACAACAAGACCCACTCGCCGCGCGTAGGTAATAACACCTTCAATAAACGGGGTCTTATCTTTCGACGCCGCAAAGGAAATATCCTGACGCCGTATATAGACTTTGGCCGGCACGGTACCGATTGACGGTGATTTGTCCGGCAACACAAGGTTGTGAAAGTAACTGCCGTACCCATCCATATGGCCGGTCAGAACATTCACATTGCCGACGAAATCCATCACAAACGAATTGGCCGGGTGATCAAAAATATCATCGGGAGAACCGCTTTGCTCCACCGCCCCTTTGTTCAAAATCACCACCTGATCCGCCACCTCAAACGCTTCTTCCTGATCATGGGTAACAAATACGGTGGTCACATGTATTTCGTCATGAAGATGTCGAAGCCACCGTCTCAGGTCTTGCCGAACACGCGCATCCAATGCACCGAACGGTTCATCCAGAAGCAGCACTTTGGGCTCCGGCGCCAAGGCTCTGGCCAGGGCTACTCGCTGACGCTGCCCGCCGGACAACTCACTGGGAAGTCGGTTTCCAAGTCCATCCAACTGCATCAGCGAGATCAGCGAATTCACCCTCTCGGCTGCGGCGGTTTTCGACGTTTTTCGCACGCGAAGCCCGAATGCGATATTCTGTGAAACCGTCATATGTTGAAACAACGCATAGTGTTGAAATACAAAACCCACGTTTCGGGAGCGTACCGGATGCTCGGTGACGTCGGTATCACCGAATAGCACATTTCCGTATTCCGGGGTTTCCAAACCGGCAATAACCCGCAGGAGTGTTGTTTTTCCGGAGCCGGATGGTCCCAGCAGCGCAACCAGTTCGCCCGACGGAACGGTCACGTTCACCTGATTGAGCGCGGGAAAATAACCGAATGATTTTGATATATTTCTAACGTCTATTTTCATTGAACTTCCTCCATTGCCCATTTTTTCTGTTCCAATGTTTTGTTTGTCTCCATCCACTCCGCCACCGACTTGGCCCCCAACGTTATCAGCGCCACTGCCACCAGAAGAGTGGCGACCGCAAACGCCGCAGAAAAATGATACTCGTTGTACACCACCTCCACATGCAGCGGCAGTGTGTTGGTTTCCCCTCGAATATGCCCCGACACCACAGATACCGCGCCGAATTCCCCCACCGCACGGGCCGCACACAATGTTGTGCCGTAAAACAATCCCCATTTGATATTCGGCAGCGTGACCAACTGAAACATTCGCCAGGGGCTCGCGCCCAGCGTTAATGCGGCCAGTTCCTGTTCAGCACTTTGCGTCTGCATCACCGGTATCAGCTCCCTTGCCACAAAAGGAAACGTTACAAACGTTGTGGCAATCACAATGCCGGGTAACGCGAAAACAACTTTTATTCCATATGTGGAAAGCCACGCACCGAGAACGCTGTCTGCGCCGAACATCAGGATGAATATCATTCCGGAGATTACCGGAGAAACGGCAAAGGGTACGTCTATCAGACTCACAATAAACCGCTTGCCTCGAAACTCAAACCGGGTAATGGACCAGGCCGCGGCGAAACCGAATATCATATTCAGTGGAACGGCAATCGCCACCGCCAAAAGAGTAACCTGTATCGCCGATGCGGTATCTGTATCGGTCAATGCGTTCCAATAGGTTCGAACTCCGTCGCGAAACGCGGTTTGAAAAACCACGTACAACGGAAGCAAGAGCACAATAAAAATGAACCCCAAAGAAATCGCAATCAATGTCGCCCGAAGCCAAAACGGCTCAGATGCACCGCCGATAGAGGCCGTTCGGATGGTTCGGGCGGTTGTACTCGGCAATGTTGTCATGATTTTCATCCTTTCAGAAACGATCGAACACGAGGCACCGTCGCGAACGACTTCGAATGGCTCTTACGTTTCCACTGAATGCTGTTCACCATAAACAACACCGCAAAAGACGCCAACAACATCACCACCGCCAATGCCGTCGCGCCTCGATAATCAAACTGCTCCAATTTGGTCATAATCAGGAGCGGCGTAATTTCGGTTCTTCCCGGCATGTTACCAGAGATAAACACAATTGAACCGTACTCCCCCAGCGCTCTTGCAAAGCTCAGTGCAAATCCCGTAAACAGCGCCGGCGCCATATGCGGCAATATCACCGCAAAAAAAGTCCGTACCCGACCCGCGCCCAGGGTTGCCGCCGCTTCCTCAACGTCGGCCGACAAACCATCCAGAACAGGTTGCACAGTTCGAACCACAAAAGGCAACCCCACAAACACCATCGCCACAAGCACCCCCAGCCGCGCATATGCAACCTGAACGCCCATATTATTCAACGGTTCTCCAATCGGTCCGTGCGGACCCCACACGGCGGTCAATGCGATGCCCGCCACCGCAGTGGGAACCGCGAATGGAAGGTCAATCAGCGCATCCAGCAGTTTTCTTCCTAAAAACCGATATCGTACCAGCACCCATGCCAACAGCGTCCCGAAAATACAATTGATGGCCCCGGCAGACAGTGCGCCGACAAAACTGAGTCCATACGCTGCGATGGCACGGGAAGCGCTGATGGTTGCCCAGAATTCACGCCATGGCATCGCCGCCGTTTTAAAAACGATTGTGGATAACGGAACCAAAACCAGAATTCCAAGATAGGTCAGGGTATACCCGATACTCAAACCGAAACCGGGCAGCGGATTTTTCGCTTTACGAGGTGCAGTTTCTGCCTGAGCACCGGTCAATGCAGCAAAATGTTCCATTGTCATTTGCTTCCCGCATCGGCATAAATTCGATCAAACTCTCCTCCGTCTACGAAATGACGTTTCTGCGCCGCGTTCCACCCTCCGGCGACATCATCCACCGTTACCAAAGAAAGATCGGGGAATTTATCTTTGAATTCCGCGGCAGCGGATTGAGAACGAGGGCGAAAATTATGTTTACCCACAATACGTTGAATTTCTTCGCTGTACAAAAACATCAGATAGGCCGCCGCCGTGTCGCAGGTTTGATGTTTTTTGCAGTTCGCGTCCACAACGGCCACCGGCGGTTCCGCCAGAATACTCATGGATGGATACACAATATCAAATTTACCGGCGCCCAGTTCTCGGGCCGCGAGAAGCGCCTCATTCTCCCATGCCAGCAGCACATCGCCGATACCTCGTTCCACAAACGTATTTGTGGCGCCGCGCGCACCGGAATCCAGAACCGGTACATTTCCGTACAACTTTTTCAAATACGACCGCGCGCTGTCTTCGCTTCCCCATTTCTTGAGCGCATACGCCCAGCCGGCCAAATAATTCCAGCGGGCGCCGCCCGACGTTTTCGGGTTGGGGGTAATCACCTGAACCCCCGATGCAACCAAATCGTCCCAATCCTGAATATGTTTGGGGTTGCCCTTGCGCACGAGAAAAACAATCGTTGAAACATACGGTGCGCTGTCATTCGGAAGGCGCTTTCGCCAGCTTTTTTTCATCAGCCCTTTGTCGGCAATCGCGTTTAAATCGTACTCAAGCGCAAGCGTCACCACATCGGCTTCAAGACCGTCCATCACGGAACGCGCTTGCTTTCCCGCGCCACCGTGCGACATTTTGATATTCACAGTGCGGTTCGACTGCTTTTTCCAGTACGTCGCAAACAGGGGATTGATCTCCTGATACAGTTCCCGGGTGGGGTCGTACGATACATTCAACATCTCCACCGCCGGCGCTTCTTTTTCAGAAGCTTCGCTTTTTCCGGCCCTTCGATCGCAGGCTCCCGACGCGATAAAAACAACGGTCATGAAAAATAAAAATATGGGTTGGGTAAAAAGACGGTTCATTGACAATCCTTTCTGAAAACACGTTCAACTCACATTTCCATTCAGCAAAGGACATGCCGTTTTCTCCAGTCGTTACAACATCTTGAAATAAAAGAACTTTTCATCCACAGAAAGAAAACAGGGAACAGGCACCGATTATATGAAAACGTTTTTCAGCGAAATAAAACAGTTTATCTTCTACATACAACAAAACGCAACTCAGCCTCTCCATCGAATTGGGTGCGGAAAACAGATCTGGGGTCAAATGTTGATGGGCTGTTGCCACTTACCTCGGAGTATGAATAGCCAAATAGCCCCATTTGGGAAAAGTATGATTCGTGAGAAGTAACTCCTGGCCAAAATAGTTGTGGTTAAAGATGTAAATGACGTTTCCAGTATCGATCCGCTGGCGTTGAAGCAGCTGTTCCGAGGTTAAAAAACTTCCACAATTTGATTGCGTACACCCGCGTGTCTGCCCTTATTTTTTTGAAAATATGGGTTTCT
>JAFGXQ010000141.1 GCA_016936575.1 Deltaproteobacteria bacterium | reverse complement strand
TTTGCGGGAATAACTCAGTGGTAGAGTGCAACCTTGCCAAGGTTGACGTCGCGAGTTCGAATCTCGTTTCCCGCTCAAAAGCCTCACTTCGGTGGGGCTTTTTTTTGCCTTTTTCCTCATCACGTTCGAACCCGTTGCTGTAAAAATACAGCGCGCTGTATTTTTATTGACGGGTCGACGAGCAGGCGACAGCCGCGCAGTCACTCTCGTTTCCCGCTCAAAAGCCTCACTTCGGTGGGGCTTTTTTTGCCTTTTTTTGACACAAGCTTCTCGTTCAGCGACTCCTTTGAAAAGGGAGAATAATGATGACAAAAAAAACAACCATACCTTTTGTTGTACTGATACTCGGTGTCGGGCTGTATTGGTCATGCTCCAACTCCGCGATTGCGAACGGTCCGGCCCAGACCGATCCGGCGCAATTCGGAGAAGAAGTGTCGGTTCACACCGTAAACGCCATGAAAGGCAAACCGGGCGTTGTTGTTCTGGATGTTCGTACCCCCTCGGAATACAACGACGAGCATATTCCCGGCGTGGTTCATATTCCTATGGATCAGGTGGCAGCGAACAGATGAATTCATCCAGTCCGACGTTGTGCTGGTTACCTGTCGAAGCGGAAACCGCAGCGGAAGCGTCACTAAAGCCCTGCGCGACCAGGGGCACACTCATGTACACAATATGGCGGGCGGCATCCGCGCATGGAAAGCCGCCGGATATCCGGTAAAAAAATAAATCTCTCGACGCACAACCCGAACGATTCCACCACTTGGACGACACTGCTTTGAGCCGTTTGCAGTATATGATTCCACTGCATGGTCACCCGGTTATGCGCACTGCAGCGCCGGGACGATTGCATCTCTTACCTCGACGGAGCAACTGGAGGACACGTGACCACATCAAAACTTTTATTCTTATCGCTTTTTACAATTCTGGGGCTGACCCTGACCGCATGCGGATCAAAACTCGAACCCCACTACAGCACCTGGGACACCAATCCCGACAATGGATCTGACAGCGACACACCCACGGACTCGGACACCGCCACCGAAACGAACAGCGACACCGGCACCGACACGGGCATTGAGCTGAGCTTTGATGTCATGGACGGTGGCTATGTCGTTGCCGGCCCCTGGCACGGATATCTGGATACATGGGCATCCGGAGACGACAGCACCATTACCCCCGAAGGATTCTCGGATGCACTGGCCGATGCCGACATTTGTGTGGAAGGTGTCATCGGCGACATGCCCGACTGGAGCGGTACCGCTTTGGTGACCATGACCATCAACGAAGACGAGGCGCGAACAGAAGTATATTCCTGGGCCCCGGAAGATGTAACCAATGAAGGCATTTATATCGATGTTTCCAACCCGGGTGGAACGGAACTGCGCGTTCAGATAGAATCCGGCGCAAGCAAATGGTGTGCGGTGATCAAGGAAACCGGCGGAACCGTGATTCTGTGGGAGGACTTCAACCAGGCGTGCTGGAACAACGGCGGAAATTATTACGCCGGCGAACCGATTGATCACGTGGGCGTGCTGATGCCCGGGCACAATACGGATGATCGGCCCTACAGTTACTGCATTGATGAAATGTACCCGATAACCGGATATGAACCGGTGATTGATACCGAAGTGGATACCGGAGATCCCATCGATACCGATCGCATTCCCACCGACTGGAATGTCGGATTCGTGGGAGAGCACGGAATGCTGCAGGCGCAGGGCGGAAACCTGGTGGACGCCGACGGCAATCTGGTGGTACTGCGCGGCATGAGCCTGTTCTGGAGCTTGTGGGGCGGACAGTTTTTCAACAAGGAAACCGTTGATTGGCTGGCCACCGACTGGAACACCAACGTGATTCGCGCTCCCCTCGGCATCAGTGGAGAAATTCAGGGATATCTGGGGCTACCCACCCTGGAGCGGGAAAAGGTAGAAACCGTTGTGAACGCCGCCATCGAAGCCGGTATTTACGTGATTATCGACTGGCACGACCACAACGCCGCGGACCACCCGTACGACGCTCGCGCGTTCTTTGAAGTAATGGCGCAGACCTACGGCGATTATCCGAATGTGATTTACGAAATTTGGAACGAACCGCTTCCGGAACACGACTGGTCCGGCACCATCAAACCCTATGCCGATTTTGTCATCGAAGGCATTCGGGAACACGACCCCGACAATCTGATTGTGGTGGGAACCCCGTCGTGGGACCAGCAGGTGGCGGACCCGATCCTCGACCCAATCGATGATGTCAATGTCGCCTATGTGATGCACTTCTATGTGGGGCAGCATACCGGCACACTGCGCAGTCGAACCGATTCCGCCCGTGAAGCCGGACATACCGTCTTCATCACGGAATGGGGAATATGGGAGGGCGGGTACATCATGCCCGAAGACCCCGATGCGAACGAATGGGATGGGGAAGTGGACGAAGAAAAACTGCTGGAATGGCTGGATTGGGCCGATGAAAACAAACTGAGCATGTGTATGTGGTCGGCAAATGACAAAGATGAATGGTCGGCCATTCTGAAGCCGGGCGCCTCATGGACCGGAGAATGGGCCGAGGAGGACCTCACCACCACCGGAACCTATATGCGTGACGTTTTCAATTCCTACGATTACGACGCCATGGCCGCCCAATAGCCCGCCCGACCGATCTTATAATAATTATACAAAAAATATTCTGCTTTTTTATGGAATTCGCTAAGATGTGCCGCGCCCTTGAGAAACACGTGAAACAACAGAAGAGAGTGAAACGATGAGAGCCTGTGACCCAATCGATTTAATCGGGAATACGCCGCTGATCAGAATGCGTAGCGGTAATATTGTTGCAAAGGCAGAATTCCTCAATCCCGGCGGCAGTGTGAAAGACCGAATCGCGTTGGCCATGATTGAAGCGGCGGAACACCGCGGCATCCTCAAACCGGGAATGCAGATTGTTGAACCCACCTCGGGCAATACGGGAATCGGCATTACGCTGGTGGGCGTGGCCAAAGGATATAAGGTAAATATCGTAATGCCCGAAGGCATGAGCCAGGAACGGCGAAACATCATTAAAGTGCTCGGTGGGAATCTCATTCTCACGCCCGATAAAGACAACATTGCCGGTGCGGTGAAAAAGGCGAAGGAATTAGTGGAGGAACTCGGCGATGCCGCGTTTATGCCCCAACAATTCTGCAACCCCAACAACTGGCTGGCGCATTTCGAATACACCGGTCCCGAGTTGTGGCGTCAGACAGGCGATAAAATCGATGCGTTTGTATCGGGAATCGGCAGCGGCGGCACCATTCAGGGGGTGGGGTCGTTCCTGAAAAACAAAAACCCCGACGTGCGAATCGTCGCGGTGGAACCCATCAATAATTCGGCATTGCTGGGGCACGAACCCGGTTTGCACGCCATTCAGGGAATCGGCGATGGATTTGTTCCGGATTTACTCGACCAAAGTCTAATCGACGAAGTGGTGGAAGTGACCGACGAGGATGCCATCAACACCACCCGCGAACTGGCACTCACCAACTCCCTGCTATGCGGCACGTCGTCGGGGGCCAACATCTGGGCGGCCCGACAAATAGCCAAGCGCCATCCGAAGTGGGTGATTGCCACAATTCTGCCCGACCGGGCCGAGCGCTACTTCAGCACAGGACTACTGTAGTACAACCATTCCCGCCAGCGACAATACCACTCTTTTTCATATATCAGAGTTGACCACCCCAGATCTTGCAGGTACGCTCCATAGGCTATGAAAACCAGAAGCCATCAACGAGCCATTGCCTGGGGGCCCCTCATCGCGCTTGTCTCCATCGGATCCATCAGCATTCTACTGTGCCTGATTACCGCGTATTTCGATTTCAATCGAGATGACATATCGCTCAAGGCAATTTTTTTCGAGTCAATTAACAGCGGAGCGGTCGGCGGCCTGCCCGAAGTGATTATCGGCATCCTCGGGGTATCCATCACGGTTGTTGCCATTATTGTGGAATTGGCATCCAACCGCTACACCGCACGCATCACCGATCTGTTCATGTCCTCGGGGGTGAACATCACCATTCTGGGCTTTTTTGTAGTGACCGGCATGCTGTGTCTATGGGTGACGGTCACCACCGGCTCCCATCAGATGGTTCCCCACGTGGGCAGTTCAGTGACCATCATCTTTGTGGCGATCTGTCTGCTGCTGTTGCTGCCTTATTTCGCGTTCGTATTCAATTTTCTCAATCCGCACAATATCATCGACCGTATGGCCGGGTCGGTTTTTTCGGCGATCACCAGCGGCGGCAGCGATGAACATCAGCCGGTACGAATGAAAAAACACACGGTGCGCGGTATCGAACAGCTGGCCGATGTGGCCAGCGGTGCCATTGAGAGCAAAGACAAAGTCGTGTGCATGCATGCGGTGGATGCACTGGGACGCCTGGCCTGTGACTACCTCGACACCAAATCGGAACTGAATGAATCTTGGTTCACACTCACCACCGATGTTCGCGAGAACCCCGACTTTGTCTCCATGCAAAAAGATGTGCTGACCAAAATCGAGCAGAAACACTACTGGCTTGAAATGAAAATACTGCGGCAGTTCCAGATGCTGTACGGAGAATCGCTCAATCGCATGCGCGACATTAATTATCTGCTGGCCATCAATACGCGGAAAATTGCTGAGCGAGCCCTGCAGAATGATGACGAAGCCATTGTCGCCCTCTGCGTAAAATTCTTCAACACCTACATGCGCGCCACTATCAACGCCAAAGATGTGCGCACCGCTTATAATATTTTGAACCAATATCGGCTGTTGGCCCAAAACGTTCTCGAAAACCACAAGGCACTGATTGCCATCGATATTGCCAAGAGATTCAAATACTACGGTCAGCTGGGCTTTTCCATGGGGTTGCCGTTTGTGCTGGAAACCGCCGCATACGATTTGTGCGATCTCAACGAGATGGCGTACAAACTCGATACTCCCGCCAAGCAGCAGCTTCTCGACATCTTCCTGGATGTCGACAAAGAAGCCGAAGAAAATCATTCAATGGAAGCGTCGTTACGCGGGGTGCGCAAAGCGCAAATCAAACTGGCCACATTCTATCTGGTCGAAGGCGCCGAAGAATTGGCAAAATGTATTTTCAACGACATGAAAGACGAAATTCCTTCACGACTGAGTTCCATCCGTGAAGAGCTGAAAAACATCAAAACCAAGGAATTCTGGGAAATCAACGATCGCGGCATCAATTTTGATTATCTGGAGAGCGACCGTCGCGCCGCTCTGGAAACCTACTTCAGCTGGTTCAAGTGAGCGTTCATTTGAGAGGAGAGCACCCATGTTCACAATCGCTATTTCTGAAAAAGGCGGGAAAAAACAACGAATCGAATGCACCAAACCGTCTGTGACCATCGGCCGAATGCAGGGGAACGACATTGTTCTGCCCCTTGGAAATGTCTCCAAAAAACATGCCGAAATCCAACAGCACGGTGACCTGTTCACCCTGGTTGACATCGGCAGCACAAACGGCACCTATCTCAACGGTCGCAAAATCAGCGGTCCCACCCCCATTGAACCCGGAGACAAAGTGTATGTGGGTGAATTCATGGTGTCCATAGAGTCCAATGGGGCAGAAGAAGGATCAGACGCATCGATTTCTGTCGCCCGGGCCAGTCGGCCGCCGATTCCGCCGCCCAAACCCAAAACCAAAAAATCGGTGCCGCCCCCCGCGAGCGAAAAACCCAGACGCGACACCATCGCAGACACCGAAGATACCCTCACCAGTATTGATGAATCCGCGTTCCCCGACATTATTTCAGATTTCAAAATCGAGCCCAAAAAACCGCTCAGTATTCCTCCGGGGCCGACGCGTTCCTCCGCGGTGCCCCTTTCTGCACCGGTAGAGCAGTTAATCGATTTTGTCACCATTGAGGAACGGGCTATCGATCGTACCGCACTACCCAGTGTGACCGATGCCAATGTCGCCGGTCACGTCCGTAAAATTCTGAGCACCATGATTGAACAGCTCCACCGGGAGGACCAGATTCCCAAACCGTACACCAAAGGTTCTCTATTCATGGAATCGTTCTTGTCAGTGGTGGATTTGGGCCCGCTCTCCAGGCTGCTGCGCGATAAAACCGTCCAGGAAATTCGCATCAACGGTCGCGACAACCTGCATGTGGTTACCGCAAACGGACCGGAAAAAATGTCACAGGTGTTTAAGAATGAAAGCCAGCTGGTATCGGCCATCCGATGCCTGACCGCAGGTCTTCGGCGCGGCTTCAGCCCCACCACCGGCGGAAAATTTCGCTTGGAAAACGGCGATTTGGTCCTGTTTCAACCCACCGGCATCGCCAAGAGCCCGACCGCGATTATCCGCAAAGCCGCCCAGAAAGCGACGCTGCAGGAAGAACCGTTGCAACTCATTAGAGACTGTCTGAATGCAAACGGTAGCATTATCGTCGGCGGTAATTGTCTGCTGACGAAACTGACAGTCATGGAAAAAATCCTCGATGAGATCGCGCTGCTGCGCGTAGTCTGTGTGGAACCGAACCCGCTGCTGTTGCCGCGCACCGACGAGCATCTGCATTTCTGCCTGCCGTCCACCGCAGAAACCGGCACATCCTTTGAGCAACTGCTGTTCGACTCGGTTCAATTCAGCCCGAATCACGTTTGTGCCCGCACGGTAAGCTGGACTGATGTTCCATCGATTATACGATTCGGTGCGCTGCATACCCCGCTGATTGCGGAACTGCCGCTGGGTGACAGTGAATATACCACCGAAGCGGTTCGCGCCGGACTGTTTTCAAGCGGCGGCGACGCGGAACATGGACTCACCAGCCTGGCCGATACATTCCAGATACTCATCACCTGTTCAGCGGCGCCGTCCACCAACCTGATTCATCGAATTTTCAAGTTTAAGAACGACGGAAAAACCGCACCGCAACTGTCTCCTATCTACATAAGCGAAAAGTAGCGATATGGGCGAAATCATTCACCGTTTTAAAATTGTTGGTTTCTCAGCTTGATTTATTCTATATTGCAAAATATGTTTTTATTTGTTTATGGAACCGAGTAATATGATTGTTTGCGTTAATCAGGTAAAAGGTCTCAATTAGATATGGCAAAGCTCGCGTTGCGATTTATCTCCGGGAAGTACAAGGGGAAAGAACATATACTCGAAGACGGCAAGGAAACAGTCATCGGGCGAAGCTCTGATGCCGACGTGGTCCTGATGGAGGATATGGTCTCCAGGCGTCACACCCTGATGATGGTGAACGGAGATGAAATTCGGGTCACTGACAACGGAAGCACCAACGGAACCTTTGTAAACGGCGAGAAAATCACCAGCACCACAGCGGTGAAAGGCGATCGCATTCTCATCGGCACCTCCATCATGAAGCTGGTCGACGCCTCTGATCAGACCCAGGCGGTCAGCGCGGTGCATCCGACTATCAATTCAGCGATCAGTCCGCGAATTGCGCAGCAGCAGGCGGCGGTTCCAAGGCCCGGCGGCTCAAGTATGAACCGCACGACCATGCACAGCGGCGCTCGCTCCATGAGCGGAACCATCGCGGAAGTCCCGCTTCCCGACCTGATTCAACTTTTCAGCACCAGCAAAAAAACCGGCACCCTGGTACTCAATCATAATTTCACCATCGCGAAAATTCATCTCGATAAAGGAAGCATCATTTTCGCATCCATCAGCGACATGCCCAGCCTTGACCCGCTGAAAGCCATGTTCCGCATTCTTTCCTGGGACGACGGTGATTTCGACCTGATGGGGCCGGAGCCTCACAATTTTCCAAGCCGGATTGAGATGCCCACCGAACACATCCTTATGGAGGGGCTGAGACAACTCGACGAGCTGCGTCGGCAGAAAAGCCAGCTTCCGAATGAAGACACCAAAGTCACGATTCCGCGTCCGCTGAACGCGAAACTATCGCTGCTGGCCCAGGCCGAACTCGATATTTTTCAGATTGTGTTCAATCATCGCGAGATCAGTATTCGCGATCTCATCAACGCCACCGAGCTCTCCGATAAGGAAGCGGCGGATGTGCTGCAGAAATTACTCACCACCGAATACCTGGAAGCCGAATTAATATAGTCACGAACGGGTGCTCCCATGAAACTTTTGATTTCCACCGCTCCAACAACCGAAGCCCCTGCGCTGGCGCGGTCACTCGTGGATGACCGCCTGGTTGCCTGCGTGAATATCGTACCGAAAATGCAAAGTATTTATCGCTGGAAAGGTTCGGTCTGCGACGAGGCAGAATCCATGCTGTTCATCAAAACCACCGACCATATGGCCTCCCGCGTGATGGACAGCCTTCGCGAGCGCCATTCGTATGAAGTGCCTGAAATCATCTGTCTGAATATCGACGACCACGCCAGCAACCCCGAGTATCTGTCCTGGGTGCACGACTGCGTAACTGAAAACCGATAACTAGCGGCATCCGAGCGGATTACTGTCCCCCACCAAGCACCTGTTCCCGCAACCGCTGGTGACGGTCACTGCCAATCCATTCAAAAGGGATATCCGGACCGGCGGGATAAGCCAGGGGCGCCAGTCGCGTCACTGCCTTTTTCAATTTGAGGTGAAAATCCGTGTTCATTCTGGCTTCCTGAATCAGCGCCGTCTTCACCTCGTGCTGCAGCGCCTCGGTGTGGCACACAAGCACACCGCTCGCCCCTGCGCGAATGGTATTTACCGCCGCCCGGGTGGTTCCCACCCCTTTGGTAATGGCCCCCATTTCCAGATCATCGGTGATGACGGCACCGTCAAAATGAAGTCGCTCCTTCAGCAGGCCGGTCAAAATCGTACGACTCATGGTGGCGGGCTGCGCGGCATCCAATGCGGGATACATCACATGCGCCGTCATGATTGGGCCCAGCCCAGTTTTCGCCCAGGCGGCAAAAGGCTCAACCTCGATTTCCATCAGACGCAGCTCATCGTGGTGCACTGTGGGAAGATCGAGATGGCTGTCCACAGACGCATCCCCATGACCCGGAAAATGTTTGGCGCACGGAAACACGCCGCCGTCTCTAAGCCCCCGCGCAAAACCGAGCCCATATGTAACCACCTCTTTCGGGGAAGCGCCGAAGGACCGATCGCCAATCACCGGGGAATCCGGATTGGTATTCACATCAAACACCGGGGCGAAATTCAACGAAAAGCCGAGTGCGCGCAACTCATGTCCCACCAATTTTCCGGCCAGATAAATCCGCTTTGCATCTTTGGCCGACTCAGACGCGGTTTCGCCCATCGGTTTCCCGAGTTGCAATGCGGGGGGCAACACCGTGAGCGGTTCCCGAATGCGAACCACGCGTCCGCCCTCCTGATCCACGCTGATCAGAGGACGCTTTCCCTCCGGCGCCCGGCTGTGAATTTCATCCAACAACGCCTTCACCTGCTCCGCACTTTCCACATTTCTCGAAAACAGTATCACGCCCCCCAGCTCCCCCGCCTCAATTTCACTCGCAAGATACGAGGGCAATGCGGTTCCTTCAAACCCGGCGATAATTGTCCGTCCGGCTAATTCTTTATATTCCTGTTCCATCGACTCACTCCCACATGTTTTACGCGACTATCTGGAAAAGAGTTGTACCATGTCATTCGCAACAACGCGATATTTTCGTCGGGACCGCGCACTCTTGTCTGTCAACAAGTTTCGAACTTCGTAATGCCGATAAAATCACTGGATTAAATAGAAAACCATTGGTAGGGTACAACCGAAAGGAATGACATGGCTGACTGCGCGCCCAAAAAAATGGATTTTGATATTTCTGACCCGATTTTTGAACGCCACGCCTCATTCTGCTCGATCTTTTCCGCCCCCATTCGGCTTCGCATCCTGTGGCTGCTGCGCGACGGAGAACAAAGTGTCGGGTACCTGAGTGATTCCCTTCAAACCTCAATGGCAAACGTATCACAACACCTCCGAACGATGCGAAATCAAGGCGCATTACTGACGCGCAAAGAAGGAAAGCAGGTGTACTATCGTATTTCGAATGAAAAATTCGTCCGCGGCGCGGGCCTGATTCGCGAAGGGCTCATCGAAAACCTGGAAGAAGAGGGTCGTTCCGCCGCCGACTGGGTTAAATAAACACGCTTTCTCATCTGCGAATCAAATATTAATTTTTCCATAAAATTCCCGATATTCTACTGGCACGGGTAAGCCGTTGATGCTATTAGTTATACAATTAATAAAGTGTATAACTGTACACATAAACAAGTAAAATCAGTTATACCCCCAAACACGTTTATAGAGAGGACAAAAAAATGAAAAGAGAAATGCTTTTCCACCTATTGCTCCTGTCTCTGGTGCTCACCTTATCGCTGGCGTGCAGCGATGGCGATGGCGGTGACAGTGGAGACGCCGATTCAGACACCGACTCCGATTCAGATACGGATTCAGATTCGAACTCGGGTTCGGACAGCGACACGGGCACGGGCACGGGCACGGAGCCCGGTGGTACGGACAGCAATGACGGAACAGATCCCATCGACCACGCAACCATGATCACCAACTACGAAGGCCCGTCCACCTGTGTGGCCTGCCACGAAGATGCGGTGGCACAAATGGTGGAATCCACCCACTACAAGCTGACGGCTGAAATTCCGGACGATTTTATGTATCTTGAAGACGGCAGCCCCGCTCCGCAGACCTACACCGGAAAAATGTGGAAGCTGTGCGGATTTCCCACGGCGATGGTTCAGCACAACTGGTTGGGCAAGCTGCGCGACGATGCCAGTACCCCGCACATCGACGTCCCCGGTGGATGCGCCAGCTGCCATATCGGAAACGGCATCAAACCGTACACCGCAACCGGCGGCACCGAGCCGTCCGCCGCGGAACTCGCCGACAACGTGGACTGTCTGGTATGTCATGCCGCAGAATACAATCGCAAATTCTACGTGGCCACTGAAGGGGGCGAGCCCAAATTGAACAGTCTCGGTTCTCCGGTAGTCTACACCGCACCGAATACGGACGGCGTGTTTGATTTCTCTGTTCATACTGCGGCGGCACAAACGGTTGGAAAAACCAGCAGTGAAAACTGTATGCGCTGCCATGCGAAAGCGGGTGGCGGTGGACAAGAAATTGACGGCGCTATGTACAGCTTCAAGCGCGGTGTGGCATTCTCGCCCGAAACCGATGTTCACGCGGCGGCCGGGCTCACCTGCAGCGATTGTCATTACGCCGGAGAGCATAAATTCCAACGGGGACTGAATAACGACTTGAGCGCATATGACGCCATGCAGGACACCATCGGTTGTACTTCCTGTCATGAAAGCCCGATTCACGAAACCGCCATGTACGATGCGCACACCGACAAAGTAGCATGCACCACCTGTCACGCGACCAGCAAGGGCGGTGTGATGTACAAGGACTTTTCACAAACCATCTGCCCGGCGGGCGACGGTATGTGCACAGCGGACTCGCTCAATACCTGGGGCGTGGCAACGAACAAATTCCCCGATGACTTCGCCATTGAATACGCCTGGTTCAACGGCACGGTGCAAAAGCCGATTCATCCCCGTGGTGATGAAAGCGACGGCATGCTGTATCCGTTTAAAACCGGCGTGTTCAATGTACCGATGGATGCCGACGGCAATTCCATTCCCGTGAAATGGGGTCAGCTGTTTGTAAATGGAGATATGGACGCCGCCATCACCAGCGGTCTTTCCCTGTATGAAAGCTGGTACAACGGAATGGCCGATCCCGATGCCTACGGGTTGCCGGCGGTTCCCGGCGCATTTGATCACTTCGGCGAAATTGAAGACGTCTTCTCTTTGAGCCACGGAATCACTGTTGACAACGCACTTACCTGCGATTCCTGCCACGGAGACGCGTCTGTTCTCAACTGGGACGCCCTGGGCGTCGCCGACCCGATGAAATAAGCAGAGTCACTTCCGGAGACAGCAATACTCCCCTTTTTTACGTCTCCCCCTCTACTTAAAAATTATGCAAAAAAGGACTTGAACTACATTATTGCATAAAAATTCGAAAAAAACACAGAACGTATTTCCCGTTCATACCTGGTGTATAACGGCAGACCACTCTCTTTAAGCACCAACATCGAAGCCATCTCGTTCAAATCGGTGTACACCATTTTCAACTCGGATTAATCAGCAACCACGAAATCTTTGCGCGATGAATGTTGGCTGTAGGCAAAATACCGACGCATCCGCCGAGTGCCCCTACGTTCGTTTCAGTGTTTCATGAACCTTCGGCATCCATGTCGAAATTTCGATGTTCTGCGGGCAACGGTCTTCACATTGTGCGCAGGCGGTACAGTCTTCGGCGCGATGCCCCTCCGGCACAAACGTGTTGTATGCGAACGACGGCGCACCCACGTTGTCGTGCATAACCGAATCATTGTACAGTTCCAGCAACCAACCGATATCGATGCCTTCCGGACACGGTTTGCAGTAATCACAGCGGGTGCAGGGAATCACCGCCCGCTTCGCAAACACCGACTGCACCTGGTCGATGAACGCCGTTTCCTGCGGGGCATAAAAAGACGGCACTGCGCTGTCAGCGATGCGACAGTTTTCATCAATTTGCGCTTTGCTGTTCATGCCGCTTAAAATCATCGCCACCTGCGGATGATTCCAAATCCACGAAAGGGACCACTCCGCCGCACTGCGCTGCAAGTGGTGCGATGCCATCATGTCGGCCACATCTTTGGGCGGATTGGCCAATCGCCCCCCCAGCAAAGGTTCCATCACGACAATGGATATCCCTTTATCGGCCGCATGCATCAAACCCTCCCGCCCCGCCTGCTTCGCCACGTCCATATAATTGTATTGCATATAGCAATACTCCCAGCCGTCGTACGCATCACAGATACTGATGAACGCCTCGGTGTTGTCGTGGAACGAAAACCCGATATGACCTATTTTCCCTGCCTGCTTCGCTTTCTCAATACTATCGAACAGCTTTTCCCGCTGAATGTCTTCAAGACCCGCTTTGCCGATTCCGTGAAACATGTAGTAGTCCACATAATCCATATCGAGGCGCCGCAGCTGCTCATCGAGAATGCGATCAAAATCTGCGGCGTTCTTCACCAGATGCCCCGGCGACTTGGTGGCCACGCGCACTTTTTCTCGATACCCGTCCTTCAGCGCCCTGCCCACAATCTCCTCACTTCTGCCGTCGTGGTAGATGTAGGCGGTATCCACATAATTGATTCCTTTATCGATACCGTACCGCAGCAACTCGATGGCCGCGTCTTCATCAACGGTATGGTTGTCTTTCACCGGAAACCGCATGGCACCGAAGCCCAGTGCCGAAACCGGATAGCGATCTTTTCCAAATGGTCGATATTGCATGCACACTCTCTTTCAACAGGTTATTGCGCCATGGGCTCTTTATAGGTAGCATCGAAGCTGTCAAACGGCACATAAAAAGCAGAGGATTCAATATGAACTATTTTCTTGTAAAAACAGAACCGGGCGTATTCTCCATTGACGATTTGCAGCGGGTGAAACGGGAACCATGGGACGGCGTTCGCAATTATCAGGCGCGCAACATCATGCGTGACGACATGAAAATAGGTGACAAAGTGCTTTTTTATCACAGTAACGCCACTCCACCCGGCGTTGCCGGCATCTGCAAGGTGGTGAGCAAACCGTACCCTGATGCCTCCCAATTTGACCCGAACAGCAAATACTTCGACCCCAAGTCGTCGCCCGACAATCCGAAATGGGTACTGGTGGATATGGCCTTTGTTCAGAAATTCACACGGCTGATTTCGCTTGAAGAGCTCAAATCTCATCCCGAGCTGTTTGAGATGCGCCTGCTGCAGCACGGCAACAGACTGTCGGTGATGCCCGTCAAAAAAGCAGAGTTCGACTTTATTGTGAAGTTGAGTAAACTAAATCAATGATTGTTCTTCGTATAAGACACTTGGGTGTACTTTTTTCCATTCTATTGTTCATTTCATTTTTGCCCGGGTGCTATCGCAGCGCGCCGGCCAACCGCCTGGAAGTGTATCGGCTTCAGCAGACCCACATGGCACGGCCCATGGACTTTTCCCTTTTGCGGGGCCCCGTCAACGCATCTGAAGCCGCCAATTCCCTGCCCGTATTTGTACTGCTGCACGGTATGGGCGGCGATCATCAGGTACTGGACAAGTACGGAATATCCGAACAACTGCTGTCGGCCATGAAAAAACACGAAATTCCTTCGGCCAATTTCATCCTGCCCAATGGTGAGCGCGGGTTCTATCTGAACTGGCACGACGGCACCCATCCGTACGAGGACACCCTCATTCAGGACATCATTCCCTCGGCACTGCAAATTCTCGGGTATCCGCCAAGTCAGCCCCTGCATATTATCGGCGTGTCCATGGGGGGCCAGGGCGCCCTGCGCATCGGGCTGAATTATCCCCACCGGTTTGTCAGCATCAGTGTTTTTTCCACGTTGATTTTCACTCAGGAAGAAGCCATGGAGATGCTTCACAGACCGCTGGTACGATTGTTCCTCGATGCTGAACGCATTTGGGGAGACGGCACCGATGAAACATTCACCCGCACCATGGATGTATACGGGCTTTCAGCCGAATTGGAAGACGATCTCAAACCGCGCATTTTCATTACCTCCGGTACCGAAGAAGACGACGTCTTCACCCGCACCGCCATTGCCTTTACGCAGCATCTGACCAGAAATAATGTGCCCCATATGTATCAAAGCTTTGACGGCGGGCATGGATGGAAATACTGGGAACCGATTATGGGCGATGCCATCCGATATGCGCTGAATCAATAGGTGCCGCTACAGCCGCCGCCCCACATAGTCATGGCCGATAAGCGTTCCGTTCAGCAATGCCACATCCGGCAGATGACCCCACAATTCAAAACCGAATTTATCGAGCAGCTTTCGAGTGGCGACATTGTTGTCAAAAATAATGGCGAACACAATTCGGTGCCCCAGTGCTTTTGCCTGTGCCGTGATAGCGGTCATCATGGCGGTCCCCACTCCTTTGCGCCGCATCTGCTCAGCCACACCGTAGCTCACCTCCACGGTGTGCTTGAGTGCCTCCCGTCCCGGCCGATACGCCGATAAACTAACCCAGCCCACGACATGCTCGTCATATTCAGCCACCATCAACGGATACGCTGACGCTTGATGCACGGCAAACCAATCGGCTTTCTCTGCAACCGACGTTTCTTCTGTAAACGCCGTAAACGTTTTGGCCGAAATCACCTGATTGATAATATCGACAATTGCCTGGTGATCTGCCTCTGTTGCCTGACGAACATGAATCATTGATTTCTCCGGTTCTGATTACATGGGAAACTGATATCTCCTGAATATCGGTTTTCTTCAAGCGGTTGATTAAAAAAAGCCGCGGTTGTCTTATGCCGCGTGGCCCCCTGTCGGAATCGACCATTTCCAGACACATCAAAACTTGACCCTTTCACAAATGCAGCGGCGACTGCATCGCTGAACAACAATGTTTATTTTCACTGTACGGCAAACGATGCGACATAAACCGTTTTCTTTTTAATATTATTACGTTGACGATTGTTGCAAAAGTTGTCACTAAGGCGGCATAAAAAATGATGGTACTGTGGAGTCAATGGACTCGACCAGGAGATGAGGCGTATGGCAAACCATATCCCCAAAAATAGAAAAGAGCGCTCAAACACCGACGAAACTTTTGTATTGGTAGAGGCCACCCAGGCATCTGTGAACGACCTCACCCAACCACTCACTTCCCTGATGACCATGTTCGCTGTGTTCAAGCATCGGATGGACCCTGACCCGGCCGTAAAAAAAATGATTGCCGCCATGGAAGAACAAATCGAAAAAATGGGCGATATCACCCGCAGGCTGTCCAGACTCACAGAAGATACCACCCGCATTCGCCAAATGCGACAAGGCAAAGACACCGTGTCAAAATAAGCGTCTCGCCGCCAATCCCTCAAGCCGCTGATAGGAGAGTTCGGTGTTGCGCCATTACACGCAAGGAGTACTGAGGTGGCGGTAAAGCATATCACCGAGTTCCGGGCATCCCCCGAAAACACACAGAAAATGGCCGAATTTCTGACATCATTGATACCATACATCACATCTTGCGAAGGCAACCTCGGATGCGATGTGATGCAAAGCGAAATTGACCCGTGTCACTTTCTGGTTGTGGAGCATTGGGAATCAGAAACCGCGCATGAACAATCTCTGAAACAGCTGCCACCGGACATATTGGTTCGTATTCAGAACGTAAAATAAGTTATCGATTGGCGGTTACCCACTGCTGAATCTGCGCCGCGCTCATTGCTCCCGATGTACGGGCCGCTTCACGACCGTTTTTAAAGAGCACCATGGTGGGAATGGAACGGATGTTATACATGGCCGCCGCCTGCTGATGCTGCTCCGTATTCAGCTTCAGGTAAACCACGTCGCCATGATGGGCAGACGCGGCTGATTCGAACTGGGGAGCCATCATCTGACATGGGCCGCACCACGACGCCCAGAAATCCACCACCACCGGCAAATGACTTCGCGCGACAATCTTCTGGAACTGTTCACCGGTCACATTCACCGGCCCCCGATTGAGCAACGGCTGCTTGCACTTCCCGCACCTGGCCGCTGTTCTATCCTTCGACGGCGGAATTCCATTCACGCTGCCGCATTTTGAACACACAATATGGGTGGACTCTGTCATATTACACCGCTCTTTCAAACCGAAGGTAGACACAAGACCGTCACGGTCAAGTACGAATGCCCGACGGTTCAAATGTCGCTGCCCCCACTGAACCAATGTACCGACCGTGTACTCTTGCATCGCATCTGTTTTGTAGTATTTTTTTTGAATGTTATCTGTATTTTGCATTGCCGCCGGTAGGCCTGAGTAATTCAGAAAGGTTCACATGGACATTGAAAAATTGAAAGCCGAATTACATCAAACGTCACACCAACTGGTGCAACCTCCCAAAGTCGCAGCCGAAGAATTCGCGCAAAAAAGCGAGGCGATGGCCGCGCTGGGAAGTGAGCAATTTCGCAACAGAACAGATGTGAACAACCTCGTTGGGGAAAAAAACATTCAGATGGCTCATGACAATAACCGCAATTTTGCACGATTCATGATCGCGATGTTCGAGAATTACACCCCGGACGTCTTTGTTGAAACCGTATTATGGGTGTTTCGCGCCTATCGTGCCCATGGCTTTCAGACAACATACTGGCCCGCCAATCTGAATATTTGGTTAGAAATACTGAAAACAGAATTACAGCCTGAAACCTACAAGGCATTGTATCCGTTTTATAACTGGCTGATAATCAACATTCCACTATTCGCAGCGATTTCCGACAATGATATTGCCAAATTGAATCTGTCTATTCAACCCACTCACCCCACTCATCAGTCATAATGGTACAGTCTCAACCCAGCGTCCCTTTCACCGAAACGGTTTTTAAAACCTATTTGGCGGCCCTCATTCGCGGCGACAGCAGCCGCTGTTTAGCCATTGTCAAAGAACTAATCGATACCCAAATCGACATCAGAGACCTTTACACGCAATTGTTTCAATCCTCTTTATACGAAGTCGGACGCCTATGGGAACAAAACAAAATTTCGGTTGCACGAGAACACCTGGCCACCGCCATTACAGACCGGGCAATGCATTTGGCCTATCCACGGCTATTCGCCGAACCGCCGAACGGCCGCAAACGGGCGGTTGTCTCCTGTGCCGCCAATGAGATGCATCAAATCGGCGGCAAGATGGTCGCCGATATTTTAGAGTTAAATCACTGGGACACTCATTTTCTGGGCGCCAACACCCCGACGGATCAACTGCTGACCCACATTGAAGAAGAATCGGCATCCCTCGTCGCTTTGTCTTTGAGTGTATACTTCAATATGCCTTCGTTGATTCAACTTATCACGCTTGTTCGCGAAACATACCCCGGCATAAAAATTATCGTGGGTGGGCAGGCCTTTTTATACGGCGGGGTAGACGCGGTTCAATCCTTTGAGGCGGTTACTTATTTTTCAAGCATCGTCGAAATGGAAGCCCGCATTGGAAAAGGAATCGAATAATGGACGCAGACGCCCAACATCTCATCGCACAGTACGTTCAGCAAACTGCACCGATTATTGTCTTGCAGTTGAATCCGGAGGGGGAGATTGTCGATATGAACCAATACGCTCAAACACTTCTGCAACACACCACCGCCAACAAGTTTATGGAACTCATCGTCAATTTCGACGCGCAGAACAACTGGACCCAGTTCATGAAATCGGCAAGCCGCGCGGACGCTGAAGAGCAGCTGTTCACCCTCTCCCTCGGCAACCGAGAATTGCGCAGTGCTTTTTTTCGGTTTGTGGTTTCTAATGACGCCATTTGGGTGTTTGGGCGAGAAGATCAGCAAGAAATCGAGACATTGGGGCATGAAATATACACGCTCAATCAGCAACTCGGCACTCTCAGCCGGGAGCTTCAAAAAAAAAATGCGTCGTTGCAGCACGCACTGGATCATGTAAAAACGTTGCAAGGTATTTTGCCCATCTGCATGCATTGCCACAAAATTCGCAATGACAAAGATGTTTGGGATCAATTGGAGCTGTATATTGAATCGCATACCGACGCCGAATTCAGCCACAGCATCTGCAACGACTGTCTAGAAAAGCTGTATCCGGAAGAAGACGATGAATCACTTTAATCGGAAAGAAGATTTCCCATCCAGGGAACGTCGGCGGGGGGCGTGGTGTTGATTTCCTCGGCCCATTCACTGTCAGTCATGCGAACGAAATCTTCGGTGATCTTTTCGTGATAGCTGAACGCCATGCCCGCGTAGGCGCGTGGGCCGTTGCATTGATTCACTGTGACCACCATCAGTCGCGGATCGCTTGTGGCCACATGCAGCACCCTGCCCACAATGATGCCCCCTTCATCAGCCGGCTGGGTGTGCACATCGGCGATGACCGGGTCGCGCTCCAGGGCCTGGGAACTGTCAAAGAACAGTCGCTCGTACCAACCGGCGGGCACTTCCTCGGTATAGCACCCCACACTCACATCGTTGATGGCAATCGCTTCGTTGATAAACTGCAGCTGCCCCGCGGTGAAGGGTATACCGTCCAGCTGCTGCCGCGCCATCTCCCCCAGAATATCGGCCGCGAAACCGAGTTCGGTGAAGTAATCGGCCACCGCCTGCAACAATGATGCACTCACGGTATCGGCGTCGGCCAATACCTGTGCCGCCTGCAGACCCAAATCGGCATACGCTGTCAGGCTCTCAAAAAACGCGGGGTACGGATCCACATACGCCTCGGGAAATTCACACGATGGCATGTCGGTGTAAGACTGCTTGGCGTACAACAGCGTATCGTGCTTCAACTGCGACCAGGAACCGAGCTGGGTATTGAGCATTCGCGTCTGCCACTGAGCCGTTTGCCCCACCGAGGGAAGCTGTGAATTATCAGACAAGGTCTGCAGCGACTTTATCCAATAGTTGTACAGGTTGTCTTTCCAGTGGTCGGCGCTGTTTTGCGCCAACATGCTGCGCATCAGGTGCAGGTCACCGTGATAACGATACCTCTGTAGTTCGTCGGCCAGCAGAGGTCCCGCCTGGTTGTTCTGCAACGCGGCAAACCCCACGTCCAGCGGATTGGGCATCATGCGCCGCGTCTCCCCATTATTCACGCGATCGTATACCAAATTCGAGAATACAAACGAATCCACGATGAAGCGTTGCCCCAAAATCAGGAAAGAGGCATTCAGCGGGAGTGTACCCGATGTCATTCCGTTTACCATTAAATGACTCATAATCTGCTGCGTCCCGAAATCACCGCCGAGAACAATCGCTTTGATTTCGTCGTCGCTGAGCGTGTCCAACGCTGCGGGGGAATCAATGCCCAGCGCGGTTTGCAGGGCGGCGATTTGGGTGGGCATCATGTTGTCGCTCGGCCCCACAAACAAATCGATGGTTTGATTCAGCCTTTCCCAGTGAACCATGTACGGGGCCATCAACGCCCCCATGTACAACGTGGCCAGTACCTGCGACCGATTCACGAACTGCTCACCACTATCATTGGTCTCGACCATTCGCAAATCAATGAGCCCCAACCACATCATGGCGCGAAAATAGGCCTGCAGCGCTTCGGTGTCTTCATAATGACCCCGGGGGGTGAACTGGGAAAAATCGAGCAGTCTGTCACCACCAAAAAAACTCACGGATTCCATTCCATCAGCGGCAACCGCTTTATCAAAGAACGATGACACGACGTCGGCATCAGCCGTATTACTTTGAACTTCATTCAGCAATAGGGAATGGGCCACAGTGAGATACACATCCACATCGGCTTTTACTACCGCATCCATCTCTGTGGTGGCCAATGCGGCGCGCATGCCCGTGAGCAGCGCATCCAGTTCCTCTATCAACGCATACTCCTCAAGGGTCATTAAAATCGAATCATAGGAGCGATGAACCGAATCAAGAATGGCATCCGCCGAAATATAGACCGGCAGGTCATTTCGATAAATCTCGGCATACCCCTCGAAGAACGACCAGAATGAATGCGACCGATCAATCACAAAGCCGTTTTGTGCCAGTTGCGCCTCTGCCGCCTCGGAAAGTGCCAGGTCGCTGGCCTGCAGCAAATCCATATTGGATGCCGCCAGCGGATCATAGTTCAGCTGGGTGTTGGTCACCGCCGGGTAGGCCGCATCAAAATCGGCTGCGGTCATTTGCTGGGCATCGGCGTACAACGCCATCAGCGCATCGAACTCCGCCTGCTTCTCTTCGGGCAGCAGGGCCAGGTCGTTGGTGTCCACTTCAGAATCATGCGTGTCAAAATCGCTCGCCGTCTCGCTATCGGTACCATGTTGAGAATTGTTGGGCTTGCTGTCACAACCGAACCCGACCAACAATGCCGCGCCCAGCCATACGGCAACCCACCGCGTTTTGAATGAATTCATTTTGAATCCCCCTTCATAAGTAATAAGTTCAAACCTCACTCACAATTATAATCATTGTACGATTAAAAATCCCTACATACAATACATTCTATATTTTCAGACTTTTTTTCGAGGAAAAGATAAAGAGAGCGCTTACAGGCGGCAATCCCAACCCGTGTCCATGCGGCGGCAGATACGTTCAGACATCAACAGCGGAGAGACTTCAGAGGTGGTGAGAACGGACTTCTTTGATGTGCCGCGCATCGTATAGGCGGTTTCGCAGCTGTGGGCATCGGCAAAATCTTCAATATCTTGCTTCGCGCTGTTTGATGCTTCAATGTATTGCCAGGAAAGCGCGCCCGCGTAGCCGTTGTTGTAATAGGATTCCACTTCCTGGGGATACGTTGCGCTGTTCAGCCCTTCGGTGGAAAATTCACCCATCACAATCGGTTTTTCATCAAAGGCGAAAACACTGACCGGGTCCTCGTAGGGCCACCATTCATCAATCCAGTCGTACATGTGAATCTGATAAAAATCCACGTCCAGATTCTGCCAGGAATGTATCCACTTGCGCGCGGCACCGCCCACATTCACCATCGCATCGCTGTTGGCCCGCAACACGTCAATGACATCTTCCAGGAACGATTCCATCTCTGCGTGACTTACGGTTTCCAGTTCACTATTGGGGCTAAAATCTTCGTCTCCGTACAAACTGGCACCGCTGATGGCCCATTCGGGTTCGTTGATGACATCCCAGGCAATCATCCGATGACTGTAGGGGCTGTTTTCCACCGCTGCGGCCACCGGTTCCACCACATTGTCTAACAACTCAGTCAACGATGTGGAATTTATGATGATGGGTTGAAGCCCTGGAATGTGAATGCCGTTGCTGTCGGTGGTGGGCCGAAAGTTATCAAATGAGAACAAGGTCAACATGATGTACACATCGTTGTTTTCGGCCAGCTCAAGCGCTTTTTCGATATCTGCCACAGTAGTGCTTCCCAGTCCGGTGGGCACATCATTCGCATTGAACGTTACGCCGTCACCGCGAAAATCCGGAAACATCCACCAGCGGATAACATTCACGCCGTGACTCGACATCTCCGCCAATTGGGTATTGTAGTCGGCAGAATTGGCGCTCACCCCCTCCTGCCCCCAAGGCTCGATGCCGCCGAAGTCGCCGGCGAAATGGTTCCAGGCGTAATTCACCCCGTACATGAACCGCTTTTCGCATCCGTAGGAAATGCCATTGGCAAACGGGCACGAATCGCTGCAATCCGTATCGCTGTCGCTGTCACCGTCCGTATCGCTGTCACCGTCTGAATCGCTGTCTGAATCACTATCAGAATCACTGTCGCCGTCCCCATCGCCATCCCCATCCGCATCCGAGTCGCCATCCGTAGTTCCCCCGGACGCTCCGTCATCGCACCCCCAATACCCCGCTGCCATCAGACACATAAAAATAAATAGAAATAATCTCATCTCAAGCTCCCGCTTTAAAAAAACGTAAAAAAAAACCCCTCGAGCCAAAACCCGAGAGGCTTAAGAAAAATTGCGCGCCCGGAGCGATTCGAACGCCCGACCCTTAGTTCCGTAGACTAATGCTCTATCCAACTGAGCTACGGACGCAGCAAAAAAATAAGCGGAGAGGGAGGGATTCGAACCCTCGATACCGTGAGGTATACACGCTTAGCAGGCGTGCGCCTTCGACCTACTCGGCCACCTCCCCAATGAAGCGGAGGACTAGGGATTCGAACCCCAGGTGGCTCTCACCACAACGGTTTTCAAGACCGCCGCCTTCGACCGCTCGGCCAGTCCTCC
>JAFGXQ010000140.1 GCA_016936575.1 Deltaproteobacteria bacterium | reverse complement strand
GATTCGAACCCTCGGAGGTGTTACCCTCACACGATTTCGAATCGTGCGCCTTAGACCAACTCGGCCAACTCTCCGCCGCGCAGAATAGGGTTGTCGACCCATTCCGTCAAGATTAATTGCTGTTTTTTTTGTCGGAAGCAGTACAATGCACAGATTCCGATTTGGATTGGAGGTTTACATGAAGCGATGGATGGATAATTGGCTGCGTAAAATGGGTGCATGGGGCTATGTGAATCGCGCACTGGTGTGGGCATGGGCGATTGGCGCGCTCATGCTGCTTCTGTTGATGAGTACGGAGTTGTTCGCGCGGGCTGGCGGGGGCGGTAACTACAGCGGCGGCGGAGGTGGTGGTACCGGCGGTGGAGGAGGGGGAGGAGATGGTGAGGCGATTATCTGGTTGGTTTATTTGGCTATTCGCTACCCTCAGGTGGGGGTGCCGCTGCTGGTGATTGCCATTGTGGTGGGGGTGGTGAAAAATCGAATGAACCCCGACAACACGACGGCACGGGCCATACGCAGTTTGTCAGAGATGGCGCCGGCCGATTCAAGCGGATTATCGAAAATCAAGGAGCGGGACCCGTCGTTTGATGAACAGGGGTTTCTTTCGTGGGTGAAGAAAATGGACAACGATGTGCAGTTGGCCTGGAGTAGGGGAGATATGTCTGCCGTACGTCATTACCTGAGTGATGGTTTGTATCGCCGTTTCTCGACCCAGCTTTCCATTATGAAGCATCAGAATGTGCAGAATCCGGTGGCTGATCATCAGATTTTCAAGTGCGCGGTGCACGCGGTGGAGCACGACGCTCATTTTGATACCATTCATGTTGCGATTGAGGCACAGGCACGGGACGTCGAAGTGGCCGCCTCTCTCTCGCATGAAGACGCCATGGCACTAGCGCAAAAGGCATCGCCCGAACGATACACCGAGATATGGTCGTTTCTTCGGAAACCGGGGGCGCGGACATTGGACGACAAAGGCTTCAATCAGGGAACCTGCCCGAACTGCGGCGCGCCCATGGAGAATGCACAAAGCACCAAGTGTGAATATTGCGGCGCATTGGTGAATTCCGGCGACTACGATTGGGTGCTGGCGGAGATTACTCAGCCCATCGAGTGGCGTCCGGCCTCCACGGGGAAGGTGCCCGGGTTGCACCACATTCAGCAGCGTGACAGCAGCTTCAACCGACAGGTGGCGGAAGATCGAGCATCGTACGTGTTTTGGCGTTGGGTTGAGGCAACCGTGACCGGGAGCAAGTCTCCCCTTTCGAAGTGTGCAACCTCTGAAATGCAGGAGGTCACGCTGTCACGGGCGCCGCTTACGCATTTTAAAACTGCGGTCGGCAGCGTCGATTTGGTTGAAGTGCAGCCCGGGAACGCCGATGCCGACGGCGGACGAGATCGATTTGTGGTGAAAATTTTATGGAGCAGCGCGGCGGCGGCCGACAGCACACCGATTCATCGCCAGCATCTGTTCGTATTCGGTCGGGAGCAGGCGCCGAAACAGAATAGCGGTTTGTCGCATGCCCATTGCCCCAACTGTTTAGGGCCCTTGTCCGAAAACGATTCAACCACGTGTGAGTACTGCGGTGAGGGGCTGGCATCGGGCAAGATGGATTGGGTGTTGGAACGGGTGGCGTTACCGTACGAAATGCAGACCCATACCGCGGTCGCGCCGACTGCGGCAACTTCCGGTTCAAGTAGCGGCGAAGGTGGCGAGATTCCCGGGTGGGCCATGCCCGACATGGCATCGCGACAGGAGCGAGCGTTGTTGCTGATGAATATGGCGGCCATCGTGATGGCAGACGGTGTTGTAACCAAACAGGAACGCAAACTGCTTCGTACCGCATCAAAACGATGGGATGTTCCCATGGAGATGGTGAACCCGATTCTGTACGGACAAATAGATGCGGAATCGGTGAAGGAGATGCGTCCGACCAACCCGAATCTATTTATTGACGGTTTGATAGGCGCGGCGCTGATTGATGGAAAAATCGATGCCAAAGAGCAATCACTACTGCTTGATGTGGCGCACAATCTGGGACTGGAAGAGGCCTCTGTAAAAAATCGCATGAACACAATGGCGAAAATGTCGAAGGTGAGTCAGGCGGGGTAGGGACAGTATCGACGCTATTTCTTGGGTAATTTGCCGATTTCGAGCAGTTGATCTGCGATTTCAATGGGTGACAGTTCCACACTTACGGCGCCCAGTTCCGCTGCGACGCGATTCATACCGTACACGACCGATGTTTCTTCACTTTGTCCGATGGTGTAAGCTTTTTGTTTGCGAAGTTGCAGTAATCCATCTGCGCCGTCTTTTCCCATGCCCGATAAGATAACACCGACGGCTGTCTCCCCGTAGGCCTCGGCTGCGCCTTTGAACAGCCGGTCAATACTGGGAACGTGTCCTCCCTGTTCGGTCGGGGGAACCAGTTTGATGATGCCTTTACTTGAAAACGTGGCGTGGGAATGATCTGGACACACGAGTACATTTCCGGGGACGGGAACACTTTGTGAGTGGGCCATTTGCACGTTGAGCGGCATTGACGAGTTGAGCCACTCACTCATTTTTTGCGCAAATCCTTTGGAGATATGTTGCGCCACCACAATCGGAATGGGATAGTCTGCGGGAAGCTGCGACAGGATTTCGACAATCACTGTAGGCGCGCCGGTGGAGCCACCGATGCAGATGAGTTCCGGTAATACGAGCGGATAGTTTGAATCTTGCGGTATCTGGGAACTTCTTTCGTCAATGCTGTTGTTTTCCCATGGGATGATGGGAGTTTTGGACGGCAACCATGACAGCTGCGCATCCGGGCGCGTACGAATGGTGTTCTTGATAATACGTACGAGATCTTTTTTTATCTCCTGGTATTTTCCGGAGAGGATACCAGTGGGTTTTTCAATTACTTCAACTGCGCCCGCCCGCATGGCTTCGAAAGAATAATTGGTGTCTTTGGATTTTACCATGGAGCTGATAATGACAATACGTGTGGGGCATTCCGACATGATTTGACGCGTGGCTTCGAGCCCGGTCATTTTCGGCATGAAAATATCCATTGTGACGATGTCGGGGCGAAGCTCCCTGCACATTTCGACGGCCATTTCACCGTTGTCGGCAACGCCCACCACCTCGATGTTGGGTTCGTCTTCCAACAGCGACCTGAGCACTCGCTGAACGGTGGTTGAATCTTCTGCAATCAGTAGACGAATCATTCGGGACGTCCTTTCATAGCAGTTGCTCAATGGTGCTGAGTAACTCTGTTCGAGTCAATTCTTTTTTTACGATGTGCGCGTCGGCGCCCGCTTCCATGCCCGCCCGGATGTCTTCCGGACTTCCCAGGGAGGTAACCAGAATAACTGGAATCGACCTGGTTTTGTCGCGAGACTTAATGGCCTGGGCCAATTCGAAGCCTCCCATGTTGGGCATCTGAACATCTGATATCACCAAATCCACACGATGGTTGCCGAGGGTTTGAAGTGCCTGCAATCCGTCTGTCGCGAGCAGCACCTGAAAACCGGCAGATTCAAGCAATGTCTGTTGCATTGTGCGAATGGCGATGGAGTCATCTACGACAAGGATAGTGGTAACGCGTTTTTTGGGCGGCGCCTTGGCCACCGAAGGCTTTGCAATGGTGCCGCTGGCTGAACGGATGAGATCGGATGGGTTGAGAACAAGGCAAAGTTTTCCGGTGCCCAGCAGCGCCAGACCGGATACATTCGGGACCCGCTCAAGCAAGTCTCCCAAGGGTTTGATGACCAGTTGGGTGTATTCAAAAATTCGATCAAATCCGAATGCGTAGCGACGCGCACCGAATCGGATGATGGCGGCAAACTTGGAGTCACTGCGTTTGGGAGCTGAACCGTCGGTGTGCGTTCCGAGAATCTCTTCAAATGTGGTCAGCGAAATCTGGGCGTCGTCTACCACAACCACATCTCCTCCGCCCACTTTTTTCACGTCGTTGTCGCCGAGTACAAGTACTCTGGAAATATTGGACGCCGGCACGGCCATGGTTTGTCCCGCGGCTTCGAGCAACAGGCATTTGATAGACGACATGGTCAGCGGCAGTCGCAAAATGAAGCGCGTTCCCTGTCCCCATTTGCTTTGAACACTCACTTCTCCGCCGAGGTGTTCAATGGTGTATTTCACCACATCAAGCCCCACGCCTCTGCCGGAAATTTGGGAAACCTGCTTGCTGGTAGAGAATCCGGCCTCAAAGAGGTAATCGAAAAGTTGCGCTTCGGTCAGTTTGGCCGCTGTCTCCTGTGACATATTGTAACTTTCGGTCAGCTTTTTTCGAATGGCGTCGGCATTGAGACCACCGCCGTCGTCGGCGATATGGAGTTCCACCGCATCACCCAGGTGACGTCCTTCAATGGTAAGGGTACCGGTTTCATTTTTGCCGTTACCTCGTCGAATAGCCGGCGGTTCAATTCCGTGGTCGACCGCGTTGCGAATCAGGTGAATAAGCGGCTTTTCAATGGCATCGAGAATGGCGCGGTCAACCGCATACTCACCGCCGGCAAGCGATAACTGTACTTTTTTTCCGGTGCGGTTCGATGTTTCGCGAACCTGGTTTCGAATGGTGAGATGCAGACTGGATATGGGCGCGATACGCAACTGCCTCAGCGCTTCCTGAGAGCGCTGGATATGCTTGTTGAGCTCCCGCTGATTGAATTCGAATTTATTGCCCGCGGATTTTGACAGGATGGTGAGATTTCGCGCCATGTCCACCAATTCCATGATTTCCGCCTCGTGAGCCGTACCTTCCATTCTGCTCAACAGTTCAGAGAGCCCGTCGGTGAGTCGGTTCGCTTCGTGATTGTTGGTATCCAGGTCGTGGCCCAGAGACTCGAGTTGAAGACTGGTTTCGAACAGTTCTCCGAACTGGGTGATGACTTCATCGATTCTGGTTTCTGAAACACGAATCAGTTCCTGTTTGGCTTCGGGGGCTGCGGCGGACTGCACCTGTGGCGATGACGAGAGTTTTGTAGCGACGGTACCTGTGGCCGGCGCTTCGTTACTTTGAGAGTCGTCTGGAATGGTCTCGGTGGATGCGGGGTCCGGCGATGTGACCCTGCGCGGTGATACAGGGATGTTGGTATCGTCGGCGGTCAACGGAAAGTTGGCCTGAATCTGCTTCATGGTCACATATTCCCGTTCGGTCAAATCGCTGTCTCCGGGAGTTTGACTGAATACCGCCTGGCGAATGGTTTCCAATGCCTGAAGAAGAATTTCCAGTCGCTTGGGGCTGAGCTCGATATTCTCTGACTTCAGTGTGCCGAGCGCGTCCTCAAACCGGTGCGCCATGATGGCAACACGATTGAACCCGAGCGTTCCTGCAGACCCTTTCAGACTGTGTGCCTCGCGAAACGCCCGGTTGACGCCATCTGTGACATCTGTGAGCGCACCGTCCTCTGCGGAGAACAACACCTCTGCGATGCCTTTGATATGCTCAATGGCTTCCGCGCGGAACACCTTTGACAATTGTTCTATCTGTTCCGCAGTAAGGTCGTCGTTTGCGCTCATTCTTTACCCTTGAATTTCAGTGGTGCCGAAATTGGAAGTCATTACAATTTCGTCCAGATTTAATATCGCCATGTCGTCCCGGGTGATGCCTGATAGATACGGGCTCATTGCCCTGTCGTAGCTGTCGGGCACCGGCAGGATATTGGTTTTCAGCAGATTGACAACGCCTTCCACATCTTCGATTTGAAGAGAGAATAATTTTTTTTTCACGCGCACCGCCACCGCATAGTCTTCATCGATAAGGGCTTCTGTCCCGGGGTAAAAGAAAAAGCGCAGGTTGACCAACGCAATGGTTTGACCTCTACGCCGGATGACTCCGGGAATGTGCGCCGGCGTATGGGGAATGGGAAAAATATCGATAATGCGTGTTACCGCTTCCACCTGAGCAAGGGGGATAGCAAATTTTTCACCCATGGCAAAAAAGACCAGCACTCTTTCCACTGCGAGGTTTTCGTCGGTCGCTTCTATGGGAATCGCCAGGCGTTCCGCACGACTGAGCAGTAAATCATGTTCGATGTGTTTCAGTTTACTGTTCATTTTGCAACTCCAGCTCTTTCAGCCGCTCCTTTGCAATTTCACAGAGAATCCGGGCGCGAATTCCACCGCCTTCGCTCACCTCGGCGTCGGGACGCAACTGGTCTGCGAGACGATATGCGTTTCGGTATCCTCTTTTGGCGGCAATGATGTCGCCGAACCGTTCAGCAATAATTCCCTGATAGTAGTGGCCGATGGTAAAATCTTTATTCAGAAAAATGGCTTGCTTCAGATGGGTCAGGGCTTCTTCGGGTTCATTACATTGATCTGCGATGAGCGCTTTCAGGAAATAAACCCGAAAATCCAGTTTGCCATCGGTGGCTTCCAGCTTGTTGAGCAATGTTTCCGCTTCCCTGAGGTTTCCATCCATGGAGTAGTCGCGCACGCGCATCAGATCCTGTTCAATTGCGCTTCTCATTTCGAGGTCGAGGGAAGCGAAAGACGTACGCGGCGAAACCGCCACATGCGGATTGTCCCAGTCTGCGGGCACAGGTGGGTCTTGTTGCTCCCACGGCATGATCATTTTGTCGGGGTTGTAGGGGCCAAGTCCGGGTACCACCGACATTCGGGAATGGGGCGGGCGCGACGGGGGAGCCGCGGCCTGTTCCTTTCGATAGTAGTAGGTGGCGTGGGAGTACACGGTTTTTAAATCGCGTAGCGCCGGGAATGCTTCTGAATGGCCCAGCATCAGGTAGCCGCCGTCGTTCAGGCAGTCCGAGAAGGTCTCGCAGATTCGAGTGGCCAGCTCTATCTGAAAATAGATGAGTACATTTCTGCACAAGATGAGGTCGCAATGTTTCAGGTGGGGTTCAACGTGATTCGGAATGGTGGATAGATTGAGCCGGGAAAAAGAAACACTCTGTTTGATCAGCGGGTCAATCTCGTAGGTGTTGTTTTCGCGTTCAGTGAAATACCGGTGAATGGTTGGGTTGTCGACACCTCGAAACGACCATTTTGTGTACGTTCCCGTTCGTGCCTTTTCAATGAAATCTGTGTTGATGTCGGTGGCGATAATTTTCACATCCCAGTTGTTGAGCATGGGAAAATCACGTTTCAGTAAAATTGCGAGGGAGTAGGGCTCTTCTCCGGTTGAGGAACCGGCACTCCATATTTTCAGGCTTCGACTCACTTCTTTTTTTTGGATGAGGGCGGGTATGATTTCATTCTTCAGCGCTGAAAAGTGGGGATGATTTCGGAAAAAGTAGCTTTCTCCGATGGTCAGTTTATTGACCAGTCCCTGTTGAATGTCGGGCGAAGCGTTCAACTGTTGGAAGAATTTGTTGATATTGCCGTCCGCATCCAACAGATCGGTCAGTTGCTCTCTCAGCTCCCGCATTTTCGGTGTCGACAGCACAAGCCCGGTTTTTTGTTCCACGAGTGAGCGAAGTTGATCGAGATGCGCTTCAGAAAATGTCACAGAGGAACCCATTGATTACTCCTTGGGCGTTGCGGCATCATCACTTAAAATACTGCCCAGATGCGCGCCGACGCCAATCCACATGAGGTCCAGAATCAATGCGGATTCGTTGTTGGAGAGTCGTAATAACCCACTGCTTTTCATAATACCGGGCAATACTTTGTCGGTCATCGTGATCGCGTCCATTTCAACCGTGATGACCTCTATGGCTTCGTCCACTTTGAGCGCCAGGCGACGATTGTCAATCGTACAGATGACAAGTACCTGGGTGGGAGAGATCGACGTGTTGTTCCCGGTGGTCAGTTCCTCAATATCGATAACTGCGAGAACTTCGCCGTGATAATCCACTGTGCCGGAAACCGATGCCACCGGCCTGGGCAACGGCGAGATGTACGGCATTTCGACGATTTCGTCCACATACTGCAATGGGGCGGCAAATACGATTTTTTTGGATTTTACCAACAGAAAACTAGGATGCTCAAATTGCTCCTCGCCTGCGCCCAAGGCCGATTCCATCAACAGTTGTTTTTTTAAAAATAAAACCTGATTTTCCAGTTCAGCAATCTGTTCAATTTTGCCGAACAGGTCACCTGCGCTTCGGACTGAATTGGAAGCATCTGGTTTTTGTTCCGTCACAGGATACCCACTAATTTTTCAGTAGTTTTCGTAGACTGACAAATTTCAAGAGGTCATTCACCTTTGTGAGTAACTCTTCTTTGTTGATGGGTTTGTTAATGTAATCGTCGCAACCGGCGGCGAACGCTTCTTTAACCCTTGCGTACTCGCTGCGGGTGGTCACCATCACGACTTTAATGTCACTGATACTGTCGTTTGACTTGATTCTTCGGCAGCATTCAATACCGTCCATTTCGGGCATCATGATGTCCATTAGAACGAGGTCGGGTTTGTTTTTACCGATTTTTTCCAGTGCTTCCACACCGTTGGATGCCATCTCGATTTCACAGTCCTCATTTTTCAGCATCATCTGCTGGGTCAGTCGCATGGTTTCAGTATCATCGACGATGAGAATCTTGCTTGCCATGTTATTTCTCCCAAGTAATCGAGTTCAGGTCGTCAGTTAAAATTTGTACGCAGAATGGATTGCCGTCAAATTTCCAATTGTACATTCTCGTTCAACGAGCGCGTGATTTCTTTTGAAATCAACCCGGAATAATAAAAACTATTGTTATTTTAGACGTTTGACAAGAGATAACACCAACATTTGTGTCTGGTTTATCTTTTTTAGCAAGAATTGTAGAAATTGTGTTTGAAATTTTAGTATGGATGGAACATGCAAAGAAAATTTCCGGCTTGTCTTTCGATGCAAGCGGCAGCATCTCTGCGGACAACAGCATCGTGACAACGAAGCAAACACTGAGAATAATTATTGTCTTTGTCGGCAATCGCGCTACATTAACGATACGAACATGACGAATCAATCTGAACGGCAGATGAAGATGGAGAACCCCCGATGAAACGAAGGCTCACTCTTGCGCAGAAGCTGACACTCTACATTGCCGCCGCGGTGTTTGCGCAAATCTTTTTGATTGATGTCGCATTCATTCGCTATTTCGGTCCACGGCTGGAAAAAAGTATCTACGACGTTGTCGAACGTGCGGCGTTGTCAAACGCACTTATGTACGCTGCCCGATGGAATTTTGACGCCATGGTCGCTTCTAATGTTACGGAAGAAGGAAAGCGCGCCACTGAACTCGAAGAAAAGATGCAGAAGACATTGAAGGCAAGCCCCGAAGTGTCGGGATTCGCCATCTATCGGGTCAACGAAGATGCGTTGAAGTCGGGAAAAAGCATCAGTTTGAAAAAGCAGGTTCAACTGTTGGCGTCAGCGAATAGAGAGAAGCTGCAGTTCGATGTGGTGCTGAAACAGTTGAAGTCGTTTCGAAAAGACAGCACCATGGTCGTCGATGACAACGTGTTCGCCGGCACGCCGATAATCGTTGAAGATGAGCTGGTCGCATACTTGGTGCATGTTGAATCGATTCGCGCATTTCACAGCGATTTGAGTGTGTTTAAATGGGGAATCATGAGCGCGGTTGCGGTGTTTGTTCTGCTTCAGCTGATTTCTATTTTCTGGATTGGGTATCACGCGGGGCGTCCGCTGACGAAGCTGGCGCAGACTGCGACAAAGATCGCCGCCGGAGATTTGACCCAGAAAGTGGATTCTACCCATGCCACGGTTGCCGAGACCGAATCGCTGTCGAAAGCTATCAGGGATATGTCGCATGCGATTAATGAGCAGGTGAGTTTGATCAAGAGCCTAACGCTTCAAGCATCGGGCGCATCTAGAGATGTTGCCAAAGCGATGAGTCATCTGGCCAGTTCCGCTGCGGAGCAGGCTGCGGCGGTATCTCAGACGGCAACAACGGTTGAAGAAATGGAAAAATCGGGGAAAAGCGTTGCTGAAGCGGTAAAACGAATTGTCGATGCGGCGATTCGCAGTGCGGAAGCATCCACGAGGGGGCGTCAGGCGGTCGATATGGCCAGCGGCATTATCGTGAAAATCAAAGAAGATTCAGCCAATATTTCAATGCATAGCCGTACGTTGCTGTCGAATGTCGAAGAAGTGGGAAACATTATCAATTCTGTAAACGCAATCGCCGAGCAGTCGAAAATTCTGGCGGTGAATGCATCCATCGAAGCGGCCAAGGCTGGTGAATATGGGTCTGGTTTTGCGGTGGTCGCCCAGGAAGTGAAGAGTCTGGCGGGGCAATCCAAAGAAGCAACTGAACAGATTACGCGAACACTGACCTCCATTCGTCAATCCGTTGAGGGTATGGTGAGACTGGCGCGCGATGGAGAGGAGCGAACGGCGCACGGCGTATCATCGATTGCGAATACGGGCGCCATTGTGAACGACTTGAGCGATGCCATTCAGGAGGCGTCAGAGGTTGCCAACGAGATTGATTCCGCGGTGGGGCAGCAGTCGATGGGGTTGTCGCAGATTGCATCCGCAATGGATGAAATAAACATCAGCGCATCTGAGAATCAGCAGATTTCTAAAGAGATGGAGAAAAACACCATGGGAATGACAGCTTCCCTTGAAGAGTTGAGTGTGCTGGTGGATATTTGGACCACTGCGGATTTAGTTGACAGTTCAGACGAATAGCCGTGTCCGTGTTCATGGGCAACCGGAGCGCCTATCTACTCCGCGACGATTTCCCAATAGGAATTGTCTGGTCGATAGAGCCCTTCCGGGTGCAGCACATAGTAATCGATTCCGGATGGAAGCGCGTCGATGGCGCCTTCCACTCTATTGCGTGTCCGGCATAGTTCGCCGTTGTTGAAAAGGTCGAGTACCCCCGTCCAGATTTGTCCCTTTGTATCCAGCAGTGCAAATGTTTCGGTTCCGTAGAAGTAGTTCAAGCGAAGGATGTGCGGGGGCACATCGCAGCGTTGAATAGGCCGGTCCGCTGCTCCGAACAACAGAAATTGATCCCCGGCAGCCGCGAAATACTGGGAACTGGAATTGATGGTGATTTCGTGGAGTGGCGCGTCGGTTTCATTGAGTTGAACGGTCGACCATATGTTGTCGTATTTCGAAAAGATTATGTTGTTATCACCCACAGCGAATACCATCGGCTTTTCGTTGATATTTGAAACAGCGATATTGAGTACCATGAACCCTTCATCCGGAGAGATTTCAGTGACCCAGCTTTCACCGTCATAGCAGAAGAGTCCTTCTCCAAACAGGCACACCCGTTCCAGCTCCGGTGAGTTGAAATCTGCTTTGTTTCTCAGATAGACGGCATCGGTCAGAACAGCCGCGGTAATCAGTTCGGTCTCGGGAAGAATGGTCATCGGCGATTCTGAAACATTGACCAGAAAATAACGATTGCCGTCGGTGGCAGCGGCCATGGATTGAACGTCGGTGTGGAGAATTCCCGTGCTTTTCACAAACACACCGAGCCACTCCATTGCAGAGGGTTCGTCCTCGTCGAGAATATGCACTTCGGCATTTTGATTGAAATATGTGTGAGTGAACACTTCTTCAAATTTGACCTGGAGCGCGAAGGGAAATGTTTCGTTGTTGATTGTCTGGTATCCTAAAATAACGTCAATGGCAAAGTGGGAAAAAATTGCGTTCTCATTGACCCACGATGCCGAAATGGCGGGGAAAAGATCGCTCCCGATGGCCATGTTTTCGCGACAATCGACCTCGGTGTTCGCAGGGCACAGGTGCATTTCCTCGTCGGTGTCGGTGGGTTGTGTCGAGAATGCGGTGAGAAGATCAGTGCTGACAGTTTCGTCGCTGTCTGAAATCTCTTCTCCTTCCAGGAGTCCCGGACCGCAGGACAAGGACCCAAATGCCAGTATGAAAAGCAGTTTAAAAAACGTATTGAGCATCATATTGGCTTTTTGAGGGGACATTGAATTCGAACCTCCAACAATAGAATAGCATCATTCGGGGACAAGTTCGTCGAAAATGCCGTCCGGTGCGTAGAGGCCATCAGCAGACAGAACATAGTAATACTCCCCTGACGGAATAGCATCGACGGCACGGTCCACCTTGTTACCCGTTCTGCAGAGTTTGCCGCTGCTGAAAAGGTCAAGTACCCCTGTCCAGATTTGTCCGTCCGTAGCGAGAATCGCAAATTCATCAGTTCCGAAAAAATAATTGAAGCGTAGAATGTGAGGGGCTACATCGCAGCGCTGAATGGGCCGGTCCGCTGCGCCGAACAGCAGGAACTGATCCCCCGCCGCGGTAAAATACTGAGAGATGGAATTGACTGATATTTCGAGGAGCGGTGCGTCCCCGGAATGAAGTTGTACTGAGGACCATATGTTGTTGTATTTTGTCAAAATGACGTTGTCGTCTCCAACCGCGAGTATCATTGGTTGCTGATTGATATTTGCGACAGCAATGCTGTGAACGGTGAATGCTTCATTCGGGGAGATTTCAGTGATCCAGCGGTCTCCGTCATAGCAAAAGAGTCCTTCTCCATACAGACAGACCTGCTCCAGCGCAGGTGATTCCATATCTGATTTGTTCCTTAAATACACGGAATCGGTCAGTACCGCGTCGGTAACCAGTTTTGTTTCCGGCAGGATTTCCATCGGTGATTCTGCAACGTTCACCAGAAAATAGCTTTCCCCGTCGCTTGCTGCGGCCATGTATGGAAGGTCGGTGTTGAGAATTCCCGTGTTTTTTTTTATGGCGCCGATCCATTCCAGCGAGGCAGGTTTTTCTGCGGCAAAATAATTCACTACCGCATTCTCGTTGAAATAGGTTTGAGTGCACGCTTTGCTGAAATCTATTTGGAGAGCAAACGGCAATGTTTCAAAGTTGTTTGTGCGGTATCCCAATATCAGATTGGTTCGAAAGTGGCTGAAAACAGCACCATCGCCAATCCAAGATGCCGAAACGGCCTGAAACAGATTACTCATGATGCCCATATCGTTTCCGCAATTCATCATTTCATGGTCGGGGCACAACCGCATTTCGTCTTCTGTGTCTACCGATAGGGTCGCTCGGATAGTGAGAAGATCTGAACCGGTCATCTCATCGCTGTCTTCGAATTCCTCCCCTTCCAGCAGGCCCGGGCCGCAGGATGCCGACAAAATGGTCACTGTGAAAAGTAGTATGCGAAGTTTCCCATGCATCATTTTTTCTCCCAGTGAATTCCGGCGCCCAGCAAGGCCTGGAATTCAAACCTCGGCACCCAACCTCGGTCAACCACTTGAAAAATACGGACTCCCGCGCCGCCATCTAAAAAGAAGTACACCGCCGAAATTGGAATTTCAATACCAAGCGATCCCATTCCCGCCAGGGCGGAAGTGTGTGGACGTTCCATGAGCAATTCTGAACCTCGAACGGTGGATTGGAACATGTGTTCGTACCCCACGAGTACTTCGGTTCGAAAATACAGGAAGCTCACATCAAACACATAGCCGAGTCCGGCGGCAATGCTGATGTCTCGATAGTCATGAGATAAGCCGACGTCCGGAGCGGTGGTGGAGGCGATTCTGATCGTGGGTTGCAGTCCGCTGACATGCTGCAACCGGTAGTGAACCCCGGCGCCTGCCGCGGCGACCATCCCTTCCAAAGGACCGGTCCGCCATATGGCGAAACCACCGACTTTGTGGCTCCAGGAGTGCTCGGGCACGCGGAACAAACCGCCTTTGGCAACCGCCACGTCAAGAGCGACGGTTGAAAAATCGTCGGCGGTGAGCTGAAACGCTTCGTGGGGAGCGACGTCGATTTCGGCCATGCGAACAGCCCCGCTTTTTTTTACGATGTAAATAACATATGGACCGGGCGGCACACTGAAGCGGATGATGTCATTGCGGGAGGCTTCTGCCTCGGCCAGCACCTCTTGTCCCAGACCGTCAAGCAGCAGAATACGTCCTTTTTCAATGAACGGCATCTCAATGGCTGAAAAGGATTTTTGGGTGTGGGTGAGAACGATTTCTCCCTGTCCCTTCAGCTGAAAATGGTACATGGGGTGTTGTCCGCTGCCCACACTGCCGACCGTCTGCGCCAATGTTTTCGCATAGGCGTATTTGTAGGCTTCCTGCAATGTGACTTTACCGTCATGGGAAGCGTCACCACTGCCGCGCAACGCAGATACCAGGTAGTGAGTGAAGAATGCGCCGCGCAATTCTCTGGATTCCTGACTCAATTCGTTCTGGGAGCTCGATGTGATGATGGCATAGCCGGCAGATGATATTTCATCGTTCACTTTGATTTCAAAAGAAGGTCCGCGTTTGGCGCCTTTGGTCGCGATCAGCTTGCCGCTATGGCAGGAATCCACAAATGCCAATCGAACATCAATGCGGCTTTTTTCCAGAAATCTTCGAAGTTGGTCAAAGGGCAGACGACTGCCGTTCATTTCCAGCGCATCTTGTCTGGCATGACCGGAATAGTAAATGAGCAGCAACGTTTTTTTCCCGGCGGCGTGCAGTTTGTTTGCGCGCGTTTCGATTTCGTTTAATTTTTTCCAAACGCTCGGTTCGGTTTCCTCTAGTAGCAGAGAGGTGTTTTCCTTTTTAAAACGACCCAATTCTGTGAGCAGCCGGTACATTTTTTTTGCGTCCCGTTGCGCATAGCGGAGTTGCTCGTCGGCTTCGCCACCGGCGTTGTTTCCGATGAGCAGTGCAAAACGATGCAGGTCGGCCTTTGCCGTGTGACTGCACAGCAGTATGAGGAGTAGCGGAATGGTCGTTCGAAAAACCATTATGTTGTTACAACCGAATGCATCTATTTTTTCTCAAATTGAATGAATTGAATGTGACCGCCGCGTAATTTCAAAGGCAGCGTTTTTTGTTTAATGATGTCGTCAGCGTGCTTTTGAATCAGGTCGATGGACAACGGCTGACTATGAAAGACAAACACGATCTGCTCGGTTCCAATGGAGTTGTCGAGTACCACACTTTCGTCGAGCACATGTTCTCCAGCCGCGTCAACGAGGTATCCCGGTGAGTTCAACGGCGCATCAAACGGGCACAATCCAGTGATTTCTCCGTTGGCAGCGATGTTCATAATGTACAGATAGCCGGCGCCGGAAGTTTGAATGCGAAAGCGAAGTGCGTCGTTTTCTCGCAATACATCATTGGGCCGAACGGTGAATTGTTCATCGGCTCGTTTGGCGATGATGCCGGCAGAAAAGCCGCCTTTGTATGTGATTTCATCCAGTGGAGCGGATTTGAAATACGGCAGAAAATACAGCGCCAGAGTGAGTGCCGCAGCTGCAGCGAGTGGAATCAATATGTACACGTTTTTTTTTGTTTTTCGGCTGGAAATCGCAACAACCTTCGATACTGCCGAATTGGAATCCGCGGCGTTTTCTGACTGAATTTCAGATGCAAGAGCCTCCATCAGTCGTTTGGAATGGGCTGTTGCATTTCGATTGTAAGCGGCATCGTTGGTTTGTATTTCACCAAGTACGTCGCGGCAGCGGGAACATTCATCCAAATGCGTTTGAATCCGTTGATGCGTTTCATCTGTGAGGTCCTTTTTATGGAATCGAACCAACGTGAAGCGCGAGAAACATTCAGTCATGGTGGTCCTCCAATGCATGCTGAACGGCGATTTCCTTTAGCTTTGTCAATCGTTTTACCACCGCCCGTCGCGATATTCCCAACATGTCGGCAACTTCCTGTTGATTCATTCCGGCCACGTAATGATACGTGAGAATCTGGACATTCCGTTCATCCAATTTTTCCATCAGCGACTGTAATTGCGCTCGAATGGATAATCGTCCGGTCAGATTTTCCGGTTCCGCCGCGGCGGTTGCCTCAATGTTGTCGCTGAGTTGGGCGCCCTTTCGTTTTTTTGTCCGAATCATTTTGAGACAGACATTTGTTCCGATTCGGTAGAGCCAGGGGAGATGACTATCTCCATACGTGAAGGAATCCAGCGCACGAAACGCGCTAAAAAAGGTTTCCTGCACCGCATCTTCCGCCTCTGCCGAGTCTTTTAAAATTCGCACACACAAATCAAAAATAACGCCCGCATATCGTCGATGGAGCGATTCAATTGTTTTTGTGCGCTCAGCAACTGTCTTCATTGTGGGAAACCCCATGTCGGCTAAAAACGAGAACTGTTTTTTTTGCAGGAAATGGCTGTTTTTCAGTTTTTCTTGCGAAGTATTGCCAAAACGCGTTCCGGTTACAAAGTTATTGAAATTATTTTTATTTCGGCTCTAGAGAAAATTCAACTTTTTTGTTTTTAAGTTCTTCCGGTGTGCTAAGCTTTTTCTTCGTACGCTGGCAGATGTAGACGAAGCCATTCGCGGATATTCCGCGTTTGAATGACAAGATTTACGGAGGTTATTTTATGCAGCAGAACATCGAATTTGGACCGGCCTACGCCATGTCCACCATCGATCTCGAACCCGGTGAAAGTGTCACTGTGGAGGCGGGGTCCATGGTTGGGATGAGCGATGGGTTGGAGATCAAAACGACTATCGGCGGAAACAAGTCGGGCTTTTTCGGCATGCTTCTGAATTTTTTATTGGCATTGGTTCGTAAGTTCCTGGGCGGCGAGAGCTTTTTTGTCAACACCTACACTCCTCCGCAAGGTCAGAAAGGTCAGTTGATGATTGCGCCCGCGTTGTCCGGCGATATCATTCACTACAGTCTCGACGGCAACAAATCTCTTATTGTGCAGGCCACCAGCTATCTGGCGTCGGCCGGAGATGTCACCGTGAAAACCAAGTTCGGTGGTCTGAAGAGTCTGTTTTCGGGTGAAGGCGCGTTCTGGCTGCAATGTTCCGGCACCGGCGATTTGTGGGTGAACTGCTACGGAGCGATTCATGAAATCGACGTGCAGGGCAGTTACATCGTGGATACCGGCCACATCGTGGCTTTTGACGACACGCTTGACTACAAAATCAAAGGAGCCGGCGGTCTCAAATCGACGCTGATGTCCGGTGAAGGTCTCGTTTGCGAATTTCACGGAAACGGCAAATTGTTTATTCAATCTAGAAATCTCGGTGCCATGGTCGGATGGATCACCCCCAGATTACCGGCATAAAGGAGGAAGACCATGCAATTTAATGTTGAATTCAGTCCGGCATATTCTCTTGCAATCGCAAAATTGGAGCAGGGGGATTCCGTAATGGCCGAGAGCGGCGCCATGGTGACACAGGATGCCCATATTCGAATGGAGACGTCCGCCACAAAGGGAAAAGGCGTCGGCGGTTTTTTAAAGGGTCTCGGCAGATCATTGTTCCTGGGTGAGTCCTTTTTCAGGAATACTTTTCACGCTGACAACGGCCCCGGCGAAGTTACGTTCGCTCCCAGTCTGCCCGGCGATATTATGATGTACGAAATGGCCGGAAGTGATTTGATTATCCAGCAGCAGTCCTACCTGGCGAGCGGCACAGGGGTCGAGATTGAAACCAAATGGGGCGGGTTTAAAAGCTTCTTTGGTGAAGGGAAAATGTTCTGGATTCGCGCGTTCGGCAACGGTCCGTTGGCGTTGAACGCGTTCGGCGCCATCAAACAAATCGACGTTGACGGTCACTTCATCATTGATACCGGTCATATCGTTGCGTTTGAACCGACCCTGTCTTTTGACATCAAGCGCGTGGGTTCCTGGTTTTCGACTTTCTTTTCTTCGGAAGGGTTGGTTTGCCGTTTCAACGGTAAGGGAAAACTGTACATACAATCTCGAAATCCGGCGGAATTCGGTTCCCTTGTGGGCGCGAAACTTCCACCGAGAAACAAATAGGAAAGGAGAAGTCGATGCCATACGAAATTAAAAGTTCTCCCGACTTCGCAATGATTGATTACACCCTGGCCCCCGGAGAGTCTGTTGTGGCTGAATCCGGCGCGATGGTGTCTATGTCTTCAAACATAAAAATGAAAACCGAAGCCCGCGGCGGCATTTTTGCGGCAGCCAAACGAAAATTGCTCGGTGGTGAATCCATCTTTCAAAACACGTTTACCGCAGAGGGCGGGGAGGGGCGCGTTCAATTGGCCCCCGGTTCCCCCGGCGATATCATTTCGTTTGATTTGGCTGAAGGGAAATCATTGATGATTCAGTCCTCGGCGTACGTAGCGGCCACTCCAGATGTGAAACTTGACACCAAATGGGGCGGGGTGAAAGGGTTCTTCAGCGGAACGGGAATGTTTCTGCTGAAAGCCACCGGGCCTGGAACCGTATTTGTTGCTTCATACGGTGCAATCTACCCCAAGAACTGTGTCGGGGAGTACATTGTGGATACCGATCATATTGTCGCATTTGAAGACACCGTGGACTATTCGGTTACCAAAGTGGGCGGAATCAAATCATTGTTCTTCGGTGGCGAGGGTTTGGTTGCCAAATTCAGCGGCAACGGTATGGTGTATGCCCAAACCCGCAGCCCCGGCCAGTTGGCCAGTTTCCTCCACCCCTACCGTCCGGTAAAAAACAATAACTGATTAGACTGAAAAGTAGACGTATTTCCGTAGTGATGCTGCGGGTGCTGCATTAGAGTTCGGTTTCTTCTCCGAAGCAAGATGTGGTGGACCCCTCGGCGTAGTAATACACGTAATGCACCGTTTCGTAGGTGTTGCCGCCATCGTTGGATACTTCTGTTTCTTCGATGCATTGACGTACATAGAGTGATGGGTCGCAGGGAGAATTATCCCAGCCGCCGCCGAACAGTTCACACGTCATCTGAAACGAACTGTCCTCCTCCTGTGTCATGTAGCACATGTCTCCATCTCCGCCCCCATCTGACGTGGTGCAACTTTCGTCAGGTCCCCCGTCTCCGCTGGAACTATCATCGGAGTCATCGCATCCGCCGAAAACGAGCAGTGTTGTAAGAAGAAGTAATGCAGTGGTTTGTAAGAAATAGTTCATTGTCTCCTTTTGTAGGCATGTCCGGTTTTAGGACACATCTGTACAAATTGCTGAAAAGTATGCGTTGGACTGGCCATTTTTTTCTTTATTCAGTTTTTCAGCGTTCGCTTCGGGGCTAGGTTACGTTGTCGACCTTCCGCTCGCAATGCGGGGAGCAGCAGGAAGGTGGCCAGCGCGGCCAGCAGCATGGTCAGCGCGACCAGCATACCGAACCTTCGCATGGGAATCATGTTGGAAATGCACAATACCGCAAATCCGGAGGCCACCTGAATGGCATTGGCTGCAATCGAAGGTCCGACACCGGCGGTGGTTTGACGAAGTGATTCTCCGCGTCGTCGGCGACGCCATAAAAAGTGGATGGCGTAATCAACTCCGATGCCCAGTGCGATGGCCGCAATCATGCTGGTACTTAAATCGATTGGAATTTTAAAGGCGCCCATCACTCCCACCGCCAGCGCGAGCATCAACAGGGTGGGAACGAGTCCCTTGAGGGCTGTACGCAGGGATCGGAATAAAATAGACAGAACCAACAGCAAGACGACGACTGCAACAAACAGGGATTTCAACTGATTGTTGATGGTGCTGTTGCAAAGTGCCACGTTGATCACCGGTGCGCCGGTAACCGATGCCAGCACGGGGGCGGCAGTTTCGGCATCACTCGGAAATCCGTAAACCGGCATGTCTAAATCGGTGATGGCCCACCGCAGCGAATTTTTCAATGCGGCTGAGGGCTTTTTTATCTGAAGAATAGTGAGTACTTCGGGCAGCAATCGGTCCGCTTTCACAACGGAACGACGCATGGCAAAACTGAGCGCCATCGCTTTGGCGGTGAGTGCGAGTCCTTCCGGGTCGCGCTCCGTTGTGAGCGGCAGTGCGGATTTGAGAAGTTCGCTCATTCGGTTTACGTCCAAAAAGTGAATCGCGGCGGCAGACAGTTGTTTGAACACCAGGTCGAAGCGGTGGTTCCACTCCTCTTGTTGCCGGGCAATGCGTTCAGCGCCGGCTGCATCTGCTTCATCGACCTCGTCAATATCTAGAAATGCGTAGTCTTCGGTGATGTGCTCCGTAATGGTCTCTCGAACCGCATTGTCCAGGTCGGCGCCGGGCGACAACTGATCGTCGGTGGTTTCTTTTTGAAACAGTACATGAAGTTTTTCGGCTGCGTGTGCGGGAGCCGCGTGCTTGTCATGAATTTTGGCCAGCCGAACCAGTCGCTTTGAAACGTCGAGTTGCATCACATTTTTTTTTGCCGTTCGCTCGGCGGACGAAAGCGATTGGTCGATGTGAGTTCGATAGGCCTTTCGAATAATGTTCCCTTCGCCGTCTTTCTGTACCGGTGTTGAATACTCTGCCAGTGCTTCGTTCGGGAGGGAAAATGCCCCCACCTGGACGGCCTGTGTTTTGGTTTGAACCTCTTTGGCGATGAATAAGCGAATTCGTTTGATGGTTTCTTGTACCGTCGTCGCATCCACATTGGCGAAACGCACTTGTACCAAACTGGCGTCTTTGTTTTTCGAAATCATCTGATCGATTGCCGCGGTGCCTTCCAGAAAAGGGTAGAGTGAACCGGCGCGTCGGTTGTTCATGGGAACGTCAGCCCTCCCTCCCATGGCTTCGCTCATCATAATCAGAGAATCTGTAATGCTCGAAACCTGCTCAACTTCGTCGAGGCTGCGGGTGTATTCAACGATTTTTTGCAGTTGAAACAGAACAAAGGGCGAACGCATATCGCCTTCAAAATAGATCTGCACATAATTAGACCCGCCGAAATGTCTTACGAGAAACTTGTTCGCCTCGGCTGGCTCGGAGTCATCGGAGAAAAACGATTCCAATGTTGCGTCCGGGGCAATACGAGTGATTCCAGCCATACTAACAGCGGCCAGCGCGATGCTGGCGACGATGACGGGAATACGTCGACGTTCCGCGAAGGCGCCGATAGCTCCCAACGGCCCCACCGGTAATAGTTCTGAAATAGGTGTCGGCGGTGTCTTTTGAAATGACAAAATGGCCGGGATCGCGGTGATCGCTAGAATTGCGGTGGCACTCACTCCTGCAGCTGCTTGTACTCCGAAATCGCGCAACGGTGCGATATCCATGGCCAGAAAAGACAAAAATCCGGCAGCGGTGGTGGCGCCCGAGGCGATCACCGGTGGACCCATGTTGCGGAGCATTTCTTCGATTCGCTCTTGAACGGATGCACTGGTGCCGTTGAAGTATCCGGCCAGAATGTGAACGCCGTACGCCCCGCCGATTGCCATGAGAATAGTCGGAAGGCTCGAACCCACGATAGTGAGACCGTTTCCGCGCAGTGCAACTGCGCCCATCAGCCAGATAATGGCAATTCCCACAACCCCCAGAGCGAGCAATACGCCCACAGGTCTTCTGAAAATGATGAACGTGACAATGAGCACCACCAGCGCAACCAGCGGGGTGAGTTTGACGAGATCTTTCTGCGTGCCGCCGGCAACATACAAGCGGATAAACGGTGACCCCCCGAAATAGATAGGGTTGTTTTTCCATACCGAAGTTGCCGTTGTTTTGATATCTGCCGCAGTGTGAATCGGAGGGCGATCTCCCCCCAGAAAGCAGAGTATCATAGCGGCTCTGCCGTCTTTCGAAATAAGATTGCCCACCGCGTTTTTATTTTGGAGAACCGTTTTTTTTAATTGGGCCAGTTCTTCTTTGCTTTGGGGGATTTTGTCCATGACCAGCGGCGTCACCCGCAAGCCGTCCGGGGCGGGCTGTGGGTTGGGGATTTCCGTAAAGGAGAGAACGTCGTAGACGCCGTCTACCGCCGCAACTTTTCGAGTGATTTCTCTCACCAGAGCGATGTTTTCTCGGGTGATCATTCCGTGTGATTCGAGGCCGATTATGGCGACGTCGAGACCGCCGAATTGCTTGTTTACGCGATTGAACAGTTGAATATCGGGCGCGTCCTGGGGAAGAAATTTCATCAGGTCGTCGTCCGGCGTCATTTGAGGCAATGCCAGCGCCAGCGCGGCGGTGACTATGACAACCGAAATAAGAATAAAAATACGAAAACGGATAATGAGTGTGGCAAGCGTATTCATGAAAAGAGAGTGCTCCTTGGGCGTCTGTACATCGGGAAATCAGGGGATTGGGATACAGACGATGTTCATATTGGTAATAAAATGAAGTTTGTGTTCTCAGTAATTTGAACTATGATATAGTACGTCGTACATGAAAAAGGAATGGTTAATTCCGGTTTGATGTTTCATCACCGGAAGCCGTTGTGAATCTGGGGAAATGGCGTATGCGCAGAGGGATGAAAACTTTAGGATGGATAATTCTGACGGCGGGGCTGTGCGGTTCGTACGCCGTTGCGCAGGATAAACCGGGCGGGGTGATACGGCTTGAAGTAACCACGATTGAAGGTCGAGTGCAAAAACCGAATGCCTTTTTTATCAATACACGTCGTGCGTTGGTTTATGAAACCATCGAGGTGAAAGACAGTTTTCTTAAAGAGATTACCAAAGTGGTTGATTCAGGCGATTTTTAGCCTGTCTGAGGGCCCCCGGCTTTCGAATAGCAGTAGACGCAGCCCCCGCCGCACCGATGTTCGTGATAGTTTCCGATATCCTCGCTGGCAACGCACAGACAATGTTTTCGCTGGGCGGAATCCTTGCCCAGCGGAAGCGGCAGCCTATTCGGGTGCAGCGATCGGATAAGCGCGGCGTCGATGCATGCGGCCGGTTGGACAGCCGAGTTTATGGTACATATTTCAGGCTGCGCACAGCTTTTCAGTCCAATATTGAATTGGCGAGCCGCATCGGTCAGCTCCGCGACAAAGTCCGCTTTCTCGGTATTGTTCCATTTGGGTATTCCGGCGAGATTGAACTGCGATGTCAGGTTTCCTTTCAGGCTGAAGTAGGTCGGAAATGAGATGGTGCATTCCTGAATCCCAACGGCGGCAACTGCTTCGGCGATGATATTGAAGTCGTCGATACCGTTGTGTTGCTTCAGCAGAGGGTCAAAACGCCAGCGAACACGCTGCGGATTCGCCTTGAACAGCCGGACGAGTTCGGGGAGCATGGCAAGGGTGTGCTGTACGGGGGGAATTCCGGGTTCCAGCGGCGTGCCTCCCAATCCGGTAATGGTGAGTTGTACCAACGGGTTTTCCAGTTCCTCAACGAGTTTTCTCAGAGGTCGGTTTTGCAGAAATGCCCCCGGGCGTTTGGTCCAGAACACCACGCCGTATAAAAATCTGGAACGCAACCGCTTTGCCTTATTTCGTATGATATCACTGCATTCTGTTGGAAAGAAACCGGGAAGATCGGTGCGCCTGGATGCCGACAGGATAAGCGGCTTTTGGGTGGTGCCTGTGTTGGAATCAGCGGTTGGATGGGCTATCGATGCGATGGAGAGTTGTTTGGGTGCCATGGATGACGCCTGTATTTTGAATTTTGACCGAAAATTATGATATTCTCAGCAAAAAAGTACAGCGAAATTGACCCGAGTCGGCGCGCATGATACTTTATGTAATGTTTTTGGGAGGTTGGAATGCGAATTATCGAAACAGAACAGGCTGCCAGAAGATTGGCAAGAGCAATAGCATCAGATTTGTCTCTGTATAACGAGGAGAAAATTCTCGAAGGGTTGCAGGCGGACAATTTGTACGACATTTTGTCAGAAGAAATCAAGGAAGGGCGTGAGCTGTTTGACAGCCGGGTGGTGCCTGAATTGAAGGACAAGAATTTTTATGATCGGGCCATTATTGATTTGCTGATCAAGTCCAAAGGCCACATCAAATGTAAATTGTGGTAATTTCGGGACTGCTTTTTCTCTTCTTTGAATTTTACATCCCTTGCCACTAGTGCTGCATCGGAAGATATCGTGACTTTTTCAGAACATCGACAGACGGTCACTGAAAGCTGGGTTGTGTCCGCTGAAGAGCATGGACAGCGCCTCGATCATTTTCTGCGAGACAAAGAAATCGAACCTTCCAGATCACAGCTGAAAAAATATGTGGAGGATGGCCAGGTCACGGTGGATGGTATGGTCGTAAATCGACCTTCGAAAAAGTTGAAATTCAAGCAACTGGTGGTTCTCGATATTCCGCCGCTGACACCCCTCAACGCCGAGCCGGAACCGATGGAACTGGATATTCAGTTCGAAGATGACGCGGTGGTTGTGATTAATAAGCCGCAGGGCATGGTGGTGCACCCGGCGCCGGGCCATCCGAGCGGTACCCTGGTGAACGGGTTGGTACATCGATTCTCGATAACGGCCGGCGATGCGTTGCGGCCGGGATTGGTGCATCGCTTAGACAAGGATACCTCAGGATTGATGGTGGTGGCCAAAACTGAGACAGCGCTGAAGCGGTTGACAGAACAGTTTCAGGTCCACAGTGTGGATCGTCGGTATCGAGTGCTTGTGACGGGCAATCCTCCTGATCATATGGAAATTCGCTCTCTGCACGGACGTAAGGCCAATGACCGGAAATTGTTTTCATCTAAGGTCACCCGCGGCAAGGAGGCAATCAGTGTGGTGGAGACAGTGGAACGGTTTCGCGGCGCGGCTTTGATTCGTGTGACGCTGCATACCGGACGTACCCATCAGGTGCGGGTTCACTGTTTTGACAACGGTTTCCCGTTGCTGGGAGACCCCTTGTATTCACCCCGTCGTATGGATTCTGAATTGATGAAAGCGCACAAAAATCTCCCCGGGCAGGCGCTGCACGCGGAACTGCTGGGGTTTGATCACCCCGAAACCGGGGAGCGCATGCGATTTGAAATTGAGCCGCCGCCCACTTTTCTCGAAACATTATCATATCTTCGAAAAATATCGGAAAACACTTGAGGCTGGCATAGGGATTGCTTAATAGTCCAGACAAATATCTGCAGCGATGCGTTGCGATTTGATAGATTGCCCATATGACGCCGGATTCGGGCGATTATTTTAAATTTCACCATCATTGTAGTATATTTTTTGCAACGTTGATATGTTGTATTTTTTATACACTGTATTTTTGTTGCACTGTTTATCTTGTATTTGCTTGCAAGTATTTCATCTTTTCCATGTTTTTTTGGAGGGGAAAGTAAGATGGTTATGAAAAGAGCAATCATTCTGGCAGATGAACGAAGTGAACGCGTTGTAAACGGTTCCGGACACGTAAAAGCATTGGCGAAGGTGGCTGGACTGCCGTTGATTATTCGAAATCTTCGTACGCTTCATGCAGCAGGTATCGACGAAGCGGTTGTAGTGACCGGGTATCAGTCCGAAAAAATCAGACGCGCCCTCGACAGCTACCACCTCGATATTCCAGTGACCGTGGTACATAACGACAATTGGAAGCACGGCAGTGCGCATTCCATTATTGCCGCATCCGGATGGATTAATCAGCAGGTGGTGTTGGTGCCTTCCGATCATTTGTATCCCCCGTCGTTGATTCGTCGCATTTTGAATTCGCCGGCGCCGGTGGATTCAGTTGTGCTGGCGGTCGATCGCCGCTGTGATGATGTATTCGATCAGGAAGAATGTTTGAAGGTTCGACTGGAAGGAAACACCATTTCTGATTTCGGAATGAATATTGAGCGTCCCGACGGGGTGTGTCCGGGTATTGTTCGGATTTCTCCCGACCTGGTCGACAAATTGAAAAGATTGCTCGAAGATGTTGAGATTTCGTTGGAGGACAGCCTGCGCGCGATGGCCAGACGGGGGCGCGTTCGGATGCTGGATGTGAAAAACGTGCGATGGATCAGTATCTCCAGTCCGCAGGCAAGACGATATGCGGAGCTGCTGATTCAGTTGCACGGCGACACGTTGGAAACCAGCTATGACGGTGAGCACGCCATGTTGCTCAATCCCGGTCCGGTTACCACCACACCGCGTGTGAAAGCTGCGGTGGGCGCGCGCGACATGTGTCACCGGGAGCCGATTTTCTCGAACTTGCTCGATTCCATTCAGCGTAAGTTGCGCCGGGTGTTCAAAGCCACCGATGAACACGATGTGTTCGTGATTACTGCGTCGGGCACCGGTGGGATGGAATCGGCAATCAGCACGTTTGTTCCCCACGGAAAGAAATTCCTGGTGCTCAGCAACGGCGCCTTTGGCGAGCGGCTGAGCGAAATCGCAGATGTGTACAATATTGAAGTCGTTCCGTTCATCGTACCTTGGGGACAGGAGTTGCAGGTCGATTCACTGGATGCCGCACTCGCGGCCGATCCGGATATCGCCGCGGTCGGAATGATACATCACGAAACGTCGATGGCAGTGTTGAACCCCGTCGGTGAAGTGGGCGCAGTGGTTCGCAAACATGATCGCCTGCTGATTGTCGATGCGGTTTCCAGCCTCGGTGCGGAGCAGCTTGACGTGGTTGCAGACGAAATCGATGTGTGTGTGACCAGTGCCAACAAGTGTCTGCATGCGTTTTCCGGCGTGGCGAGTGTATGTGTTCATCCGCGGGTTTGGTCGCGAATAAAAGACGAGAGCCCGCGCAGCTACTACCTGGATTTGCGGAAGTATCATGAGTTTATGACGAAGCGTTCGCAAACCCCGTTTACGCCGGGGGTGAACACGATGATGAGTTTGAACGCGGCGTTGGACGAGTTGTTGGATGTGGGGGTTGAATCACGCATGGAGCATTACGTGTCGCTCAGTTCCCGCCTGCGCAACGGTTTGCGTTCTCTTGGAATGGCGCTGTTACTCGATGAAAATCGCTCTTCTCACAGCGTTACCATCGTGAAGGTTCCGGATGGACTCACTTATTCTGACATTTATCACGGCTTGAAAAGTCAGGGATACATTGTGTACGAAAGCAAAGGCGAGCTGGCGGGGAGTTATTTTCAGGTAGCGAATATGGGGGCACTCGAAGAAGTACACATTGATGAGTTTTTGAGTGCAATGGGTAAGGTTCTGTCAGCCGCTCGTACTCAGGAAGACGCTACCGTACTGAAGCAACACGCGTAATCTCTCGCTGAAGAAATCCATTTAATCGTGTTACTTTGACACCCCTATCATTGGGGCAGGTGTCTGTCCTGTATTTGCTTCGTTATCACTGTAGTGATTCAAAGGCGTCCTGACCAGTTCGGGAAGTTGTTACGGAATTGAATCTAAAATCTTTTTTATCGTTTTGGGAGAAGACGGATTTTTTAAAGTGCGTTTTTAAAATGTGAGCATGAAAAAATTATTTTTTTATTAAAAAAATATGCCTTTTTATGAACGGATAATCAGTGGATTGAGATTCATTATCTGTTTGTTTGTCCATGTTGAATATCTTAATGATATTAACAGATTAAAAAGTAATCAGTGAAAAATGAGGTAAAGTTTTGCCGCCTCGGGTTATTCGCAGAAGATTTTTCTTTGGTAAAAAAAGGTCGTTTTTTTAGGTCAAAAATTTGATTCTGATTATCCACCCATGCCACTGTGACACGTGAGCAGTACATTTCGGTTCGCTCAAAAAGGTCAAAAAGGCAGGTGTCCACATGGCAAATTGCGGAGAGATCATTGTAGGTCTTGATATTGGAACAACGAAAGTGGCGGCCGTTGTCGGTGAGGTAACCGAAGAGGGCACGGATATTATCGGAATCGGTTCGCATCCGTCCGCTGGGTTACACAAAGGGGTGGTGGTAAATATCGATGCGACCTGCAATTCCATTACTCGTGCGATTGAGGAGGCGGAGCAAATGGCGGGCGTGGAGATTTCGACGGTGTATGCCGGAATCGCGGGCGGTCACATTTCTTCGTTCAACAACAACGGGATTGTGGCGGTGAAAGACCGCGAGATTTCTCAATCCGATGTGGAGCGTGTGATAGAGCAAGCCAAAGCGGTGGCGATTCCCATGGACCGAGAGGTTATTCATGCCATTCCGCAGGGGTACGTTGTCGATGACCAGGAGGGGGTGAAAAACCCGGTGGGGATGAACGGCGTTCGCCTGGAGGGTCGCGTGCACATCATTACCGGTGCGGTAACTTCTGCCCAGAATATTGTTAAATGTGCGCAGCGATGCGGGCTCGATGTGGCAGATATTGTTTTGGAGCAAATCGCATCGGCTGAATCTGTACTGCACGAAGACGAAAAAGAACTCGGCGTTGCGATGGTTGACATCGGCGGCGGGACGACAGATTTGATTATCTATGTGGATGGCGCAGTGGCGCATACATCGGTGATTTCGGTCGGCGGAAAACATCTGACGGCAGACATCGCGATGGGATTGAGGACGCCCAAAGCCGAGGCTGAGCGTATTAAACAGAATCATGGCTGCGCCATGGTGAAACTGGTTGATCCGGATGAGACCATTCTGGTTCCGTCCGTTGGCGGGCGCCCGCCGGTAGAGCAGCCCCGTGAAGTGTTGGCGCATATCATCGAACCTCGTGTGGAAGAAATATTCATGCTGGTTCATCGTGCGATTCTGGAGAGCGGTTATGCGGATCTGCTTGCAAGTGGTCTGGTGGTAACGGGTGGCGCCACACTTCTGGAGGGACTCCCCGAGGCTGCAGAAGAGACGACCGGCATGCCGGTGCGCCGGGGTATCCCGTTCGGTTTCGGCGGCATGGAAGATATGGTGGCCAATCCGATTTATGCCACCGGCGCAGGATTAGTGAATTACGGCGCGATGCACGACACCGATAACACCGGGAGCGTTATTCGTGTGCGGGAAGACAAAGTGTACTCAAAAGTGCTCGGGCGGATGTCCGGGTGGTTTAGAGAAATATTTTAATTTCACATCTGTTGCGAGGCGCGGTGTTTCACCGGCAGCAAATGTGAACTAGCGGCAATAAACGAGAAATCGGGAGGATTTCATGCATTTCGAACTTGATGGAATGGATCAGCACGCAAAGATCAAAGTTGTTGGTGTGGGCGGCGGCGGTGGCAATGCCGTTGCAAACATGATTGCAGAGCAAATTGACGGAGTGGAGTTTGTGGTGGTGAACACAGATCACCAGGCGTTGGAGGCGAATCCGGCCACTACCAAAATTCAGATTGGAACCAATCTGACCAAGGGACTCGGTGCGGGCGGTCATCCCGATGTGGGACGTAAAGCGGCGCTTGAGGATGTGGCGGCGCTGGAGGAGACACTTCGGGGATCGGATATGGTGTTTATCGCCGCGGGAATGGGCGGTGGCACGGGAACTGGTGCCGCATCCATTGTGGCCCAGGTTGCCAAAGAGGTCGATGCGTTGACAGTGGGCGTCGTTACCAAACCGTTCCGGTTTGAAGGTCGCCGTCGCATGCGCTTTGCTGAAGAAGGAATTCACGCATTGGGTGAAGAAGTGGATACCCAGATTGTGATTCCCAATGAAAGCCTGCTTTCTCTGGAACAGAATCTCGCCATCAATGATGCGTTCAATTTTGCTGATCAGGTGCTTTGCAATGCGGTGCGCGGCATTTCTGATTTGATTACAATCCGCGGTCAGATCAATGTGGACTTCGCAGACGTTCGTACGATTATGACCAATCGCGGTCGTGCATTGATGGGAACCGGTTACGGCACCGGCGCCAATCGTGCGATTGATGCGGCCGAGATGGCGATTAACAGTCCGTTGCTTGAAGACGTGAAGATTAACGGCGCCACCGGTATTCTGATTAATATTACCGGCGGTCCCGACATGACAATGAACGAAGTGGCTGATGCCGTTGCCATGATTGAAGAAGCCGCCGATGAAGACGCGCACATCATTTTCGGTTATGTCACCCTGGAAGAACCCTGTGACGAAGTGAAATGCACCGTAATCGCCACCGGTTTCCAGCAGGGAGAATCGATGATGGTTCAGCAGAACAATGCGATTCGTACATCGTACATTCCCAAAACGTCTTACAAAGACATGTGCGGAAATCAAGGTAGCCGCTCGTCGGTTCCGGCTGTTTCACACCGGGAATCTGTCGAATCTGTGAGCCAAACGGGAGCTCGCCCGGTGGTAACCCGCGCTTCGGTTACCAGTGACAGTCATCTGGATATTCCGGCATTTATTCGTAAGCAGCATCAGCAGGACTAGCAGCCGTACATCGTCGTTTTGCGTATCTTTATTTCACGTATGAGCCGCGTGCGTGAAATGCCGTAAAACCCTATTGAAACACAGACAAATAGTTTTTAAATGTTCGTTTGAGCGATACCACGTCGCTTTTGGGAATCTTCAAACTTTCGGCCACACTATGAAGCAGATTTTCCTCTTCAAGGCAGATGGTGCCGTCGGATGCCGCGATTTGAAACATGTAGGCCAATAACTCAAACCGTTGATCCGCTGACATTACTTCATTGGCGAGGCGGGTGTAGAAGTGTTCTTCCAGGGTGAGCAATTCAATTTTCTGTTCAACGAGTAATTGGGTAATCACTTCGATGGCTTCGTTGGAGAGCTTTGATTCTTTATGCAGTATCGCTTTGATTTTCGCGACTTCTTCATCTTTGAATTCGGTATCCGCATATGCGATGCGCCCGAGCAGTCCGGCCACCGCCGTCGCCTCTTTCAATTCCGTTTCTGAAAGTTGCTCGGCCAATTCTTCAATTCGCTGAAACAGCTTTCCGTGTTCCGCTTGCTTGGATTCGTCTATCTGAAATAATTTAAACAGGTTCATAAATATCTCGCGTGGTTGGGGCAACAATACGACAACGCATTTTTGTCGCTTACCCTGATAGTACGGCTGACCGGAAAATACAACGGTCGTTCAAAAACGTTGAATCACGTCTTCTTAACGCTGAACTGCTTGTCGTCGCAATTATTATTTCGTATGATTTTCGAAAATTTGTCTTTATGGAGGTATCGGTTGCGTCGAAGAGCATTAGTAGTGGTTGTTGTTGTTTCTGTGGTAGTCAGCGGATATTTCATCGCGATGATTCCCGGTTGCATGCCGACGGTGAAGATGCACGGGCGTGGCGAACCGTTTTCGTGGGATCAGAACGCATACTGGAAGACTTTGGAGACCCAGTTTGTACTACGGCGACAGGAGGGGTGTGAACAAGCGGCGGCGCTTGTGTCAAAGCAGCTTGGGGACGCGAATGAACAAATGACACAGATGGCTTCGATGAATTCAATGCCCGATGCAGACGCATTTGAGTCTTTGGAAAAAATACTGTTTAATACGGCTGTCATTATGGGCGCCTGCAGGAGCGCAATGCGGCAACACGGCTCAGCGTTTTGGCAGTTTCGCAATGAGATAAAAGCCGTTTCATCCAAGTGGGATGTTCAGGCGCCGCGTGGGCGAAAGGCGTTGTATCGACTGCTGTACGGCACCCGAATGGCGCTCGAACAGGCGATGCTGGTTTCAGATGTGTACCCGGTGTATTCACCTGTAAAAAAAGTGTCGCGTCATTCTGTCCCCTTTGCCGAAGTGCACGGCGTCCACATACAGTCCGGAGATCTATTGCTCTCCAGGGGCACCGCTCCCACTTCGGCATTTATTGCACGCGGAAATGACTATCCGGGGAATTTTTCTCACGTCGCATTGGTGCATGTCGGTGAGCGCGGCAAGGTATCGATTATTGAATCTCATATCGAGGGCGGCGTCGCGGTAACCGATGTGGACGGCTATTTGAAAGATAAAAAGTTTCGAATTCTGGTACTGCGACTTCGTGCCGATGTTCCTGAAGTGCTGAAGGACTCGACACTGCCGCATAAAGCGGCTGAGGCTGCGCTCCGTCGTGCAGTATCAGGACACACACCATACGATTTTGAGATGGATTATCAAAATAGCGATGCGTTGTTCTGTTCAGAGGTTGCCTCTTCAGTGTATGCGGAGCAGGGGGTGACTCTATGGCACGTATTGTCGAGCATTTCGAATCCGGTGGTTGTACGCTGGATGCGCGATTTCGGCGTTCGTTATTTCATGACGCAAGCCCCGTCGGATTTGGAATATGACCCGCAACTTGAAATCATCTATGAGTGGCGCTCGCAGTCAGGTTTGATACATGACACGGTCGACAACGCCGTGACTGATGCAATGATTGAATTGGGAAGCCCGCATCGGTCATTGCCCTATTCGGTGTGGATGTTGCCGGTCGCACGGTTGCTCAAATTGTACAGCGCGTTTCAGAATGTCCTGGGGAAAGTCGGTCCGGTGCCGGAGGGCATGAACGCGACAGCAGCATTACGGAATCGAGCGTTTCAAAGTCGGCACCGCGCGGTGCAAAAGCGTGTCCTTCAAGATGTAGAACGATTCAAATCAGAGCACGACTACTTCCCGCCCTATTGGCGTTTGGTCGAAATAGCAAAAAGCGCGTTGTAGGTTGGTTTTTTGAAACGAATCCCACTCACATCAGCGAAAGGTCAGGCCGAATCCACAATGCCAGGACCACAAAGGTCATATGGCATAATATGGCCGGAAGCAACGACCTGGAGCGCAGGGTGAACAACGAGAGGGCGATTCCTAAAAAAAGAGCCAGCCCAGCGGCCAACGGACCCAGCGCAAAGAAGTAGTACACTGCATACAACAAGGCGGTTACCAAAACCGCAACCCCATGGCTGGTCAGCAGCATGAGTCGGGTTTGAATGAAACCGCGCCAGAAGAGTTCTTCGAAAATACCAAGTACTACAGCGCCCCCTAAACCGAGGAGAACCGGCGGGATGTCACCGGCGGCGGCGCGCATCTGCAGCAGTAACGTAAAAATGGCGGGAAGTTCTTTTCCCGGCGCCAATCCTCCGGCGTCGATAACGCTCGAGGTGACGGTTTGGATGGAGATGTCCACGAAGCCGTAAACGAATGCGCCGATAACCGGCCCGATAATCATCCAATGATTTTTCCAGTTGGAGAGCAGTTCAATCATCAGGTTGCGCTCGCGTACAAATGCCCAAACGCCGGCCATGGTTCCGCCCACTGCCAAAGTGAGTGCAGGCGGCAGCTCCAACAGAAAACTGAATGTGGCCGCCAGCAAAAACAGGATCATGAGCGGAAATCGAATGTCCGTGGCGGGATCGCGCTCAACGCTGACGCTGGGTTTCTTTTTTTTCTGATTTTTTTCAATGTCGTTCACAGTTGGGTTGTACCGAACTTGCGACCAGAAGTCTAAAGTTTTAGAAAAAAGGCGAAAATCATGTATGTTGAAACTGATGAAACGAATATTGGCCACAATGATGCTTACGATGGGATTGCTGATAGGAATGCCCGCCTTCTCCGCGCATCCGTCGGGAACTCCGCCTCAGGGCGGATGGAAACCGGGAAACGGTATTACCTTCGGTGGGGGCGCTGCGTACTTGCATGGTGGTGAGTTTTCGCATGCGTTTCTTCCGTCCGTGGAGCTATCGTATTTTCATAAACTAAAGTCGCCTTTGATGTGGTGGCTATCCGGAGGCGGAAAATTTGTAATTGCGAATGAGACGGTGGCCATACCTTTTTGGGAGACCGGGCTGAACATGTTGATGGCCAATTTAGGCGTCGGATACGGCGTTGGACTGCCCGATACCATGGGCACTCACCACATAAATTTATTCGTTGGCTTATCCGCTCCGGTCTACATTCCCAGGCGCGGTCGATTATTGTACCTTCAACTGTATTATCGTCCCATATGGTCCCTGTCCACCGAGCACCCCACGTCTCACGAAATGGGGGTGATGCTGAAATGGTTGATTTCCTTTACAGAGTAGACTGACGTTCGTTACTTCTCATCGATGGTGTTGTTACAAAAATGTGCCTGTGTGTCACGAAAGTACATTTTTGTGGCGTGGTTACGCTGTTGAACAATTTTTGTTATTTAACTTTTTTCCATTGATTTCAATTGGTTATGGTTGTTGGTGCGAATGTGGCACGACAACTGCTCATAGGGTTAGGTGTGCCTGAGAATAGAATAAACGAAAACGCTCAGGCAGCTCGATACGAAACCAATTGCTTCCGTGTTCAACACCGCGGAGGCGTAGAGAGGATGAGTTGAGCCATTCAGCTTTGAAATTTATAACCTCAAGGAGAAAACAATGAACAAAAAACTACTACTACTACTAGTACCATTGCTGGTAATTGCTGCAGCATCATCAGCCTTTGGAGCCGAGCCGGAAGCTGCGCCCAGCGTTGCAGAAACTGCAAGCTCTGCATTATTCACAGCGAATAATATCTGGATGCTTGTATCGACTTTCTTGGTTTTCATCATGCACCTGGGATTTTCATGTATTGAAACCGGTTTGACGCAAGCGAAAAACACGGTCAATATTTTGTTCAAAAACGTCGCAATCGTGGCTATTGGTACTTTAACTTACGCCGCTTGGGGGTTCAACGTGATGTATCCTGGCGAAGCAGGTGCAGGCGGCTGGTTTGCGTTTGGTGGTTTTGGTATCAGCGCTCCAGATGGTGCTGCTGGTTTAATCGAATATGCAGGCGGTGCATATACTTATTGGACCGATTTTATCTTCCAGGCGATGTTCGCTGCAACTGCTGCGACTATCGTATCTGGCGCTGTTGCTGAGCGCATCAAGGTTGGAAGCTTTGTTATTTTTTCCGTATTTTTCGTAGGTCTTGTATATCCTATCGCCGGTATGTGGAAATGGGGCGGTGGCTGGGCCAACGCTGCTGGATTCTATGACTTTGCCGGTTCAACTCTTGTTCACTCCGTCGGCGGTTGGGGCGCATTGGCAGGTGCTATCGTTCTCGGACCGCGCATTGGCAAATACGTGAAAGGACAAGTTCGTCCAATCTTTGGTCACAACTTGCCGCTTGCAACTATCGGTATGTTCCTTCTGTGGTTCGGTTGGTACGGATTTAATGGTGGTTCAGTACTGAGCGGTGATCCCGGTGGTGTATCTCTTGTATTCGTGACCACAACTCTGGGCGCTTGTGCGGGTGTCATCGGCGCTATGGCAACAAGCTGGATTATTTCTAAAAAACCTGATCTTTCAATGGTACTAAACGGTGCTCTTGCCGGTTTGGTGGGTATTACCGCTGGTGCTGATATTATTACGCCGATGGAATCAATTATTATCGGTGGGATTGCTGGTGTCGTCGTATACTTCGCGGTTCTTTTCTTCGACAAAGTTAAAATTGATGACCCTGTCGGTGCAATCTCTGTTCACCTGGTTTGCGGAATCTGGGGCACACTTGCTACAGGAATCTTTGGAGAGGGCGCAAGTGTTGTGGCTCAGCTCAAAGGTATCGCTGCATACGGCGCATTCGCTTTCCCTGCAGCATTGATCTTGTTCTTTGCCCTCAAATACACTATTGGTCTGAGAGTATCACGTGAAGAAGAATTGGGTGGCCTTGATAAAGGCGAACACAGCGCCGAAGCGTATGCCGGATTCCAGATTCTCAATTAAGAAGGAAGGAGAATATTACAATGAAATTGATTACAGCAATTATACAGCCAGACAAACTTGAAGATGTCAAAGAGGCTTTGTTTGAAGCGGAAGTAAAAAAAATGACAGTATCCACTGTTCGAGGATGCGGACAACAGGCAGGCTACGAAGAATCTTACCGTGGTGCAGTTAAGACCATCAACTTGTTGCCCAAGGTAAAGATCGAAATCGCCGTCAATGACGATTTTGTTGATGCAACAATTGATGCGATTTGCAAAGGCGCCCACACGGGTAAAATTGGTGACGGGAAAATATTTATACGTTCACTGGAGGATGTAATACGAATTCGTACCAAAGATAAGGGCGAAGACGCTATCGGATAATTCCTGTTCCAACTGAACTGCCCCGTCCCCTATGTCCCCCAATCCCAATACCGAAAAATATCTGAGCGACGAGAGCGCTCTTCCCCTACCGTTTTAAGCGCAACAATTGCCGCTCGCATGTCTAGTCAGATCGATTCGGAATTCGACTGATCGTTTTCTGCTTGCCCTCACGTCCTTCCGCGGCGTTGTCCTCCTCGACAGTGGTC
>JAFGXQ010000139.1 GCA_016936575.1 Deltaproteobacteria bacterium | reverse complement strand
GATAGTGATACCGATGCAGATACGGATAGTGATACCGATGCAGATACGGATAGTGATACCGATGCAGATACGGATAGTGATACCGATACCGATACTGCTACAGATACCGGTATCGCGTCAGACAGCGAGACTGACGTTCCGCTGTTGGTACTGGACGAGGATGAAACATGCGCGATGGATGGAATCCTTGAAAACAACCATGCCGGCTTCAGCGGTGCATATTACATGAATATATACAATAGGGCGGGCGCGGGTGTTTCGTGGCCGATTGCGGTGAGCGCTGCAGGAACCTTTTCGTTCACGGTTGTTTTCGCCAACGGCGGCGCGGCGCGTCCCGCCAACGTGATGGTAAATAATGAGGTTGTCGGAACGCTGGCGTTTGATGCGACCGGTGCCTGGACCGACTGGAGTTCGGAAAGTGTGGATGTGCTGCTTGATGTGGGAACAACGATGCTGCGGATAGAGGCGATTGTCGATGAAGGACTGCCCAATATTGATACGTTGTCTCTGTCCGGCGCGAGTCTTTCTGAGGGGAACTGTGCGACCGGAGATGCATGTGCAGCTCTCCCCGTCGGGCAGGTAATGCTGAGCGATACCGATTTGTCTGATTACGGTTCTTATGGGCCCGCAATAAAAAGCGTTGAATCGGTCACTGGCGAGACGTTTACTGAAACCTGGCGAGTGCAGACGTACCACTACACCGCCGATACGACCGCGTCCCAGTTGGGGATTCATCCCAAAGGGGATATCGTGAAAGGTGACCATCTGGTGTTTGATTTCTGGACGCGTTGCGAGAATGCGTCGTCCGGTGTCTGCCATACCGGTGTTCTGCTGGAACGTGCGTTTTCCCCCTACGATGGTTCCGGTGAATACTACGTTGCGGAAGCGCCCGGCGTGTGGACCTATCATCAGGTGCCTTTTGTTGCGGCGGCGGATTATCCCGACGGCGACGCGAATATTACATTCCGACTCGGTTACCCCGAGCAGGTGTTCGACATCGCACCGCAGCAACTTGTGAATTATGGCATGCTGATGCCGTATCCCAGACACGACTGTCTGCCGGACTCCACCAATCTGCAGGCGGCGGTCAATTTTGTCAGTGAGCCGCGAGAAATCGCTCACGTTGATATAGAATATGTATACCGACTTGAGGTGAATGCGGAGCCCACTGCGATTTCTTATGTGACCGGGCTTCCCGGTTGGTTGTCTTTCGATGCGAACGGCAGAGTGATTTCGGGGACGCCTTCTTTGTCGGATGTGGGTACAACCGGCACGATTACGGCCATGGCATCCAACGTGGTGGGAAATGATGTACAGACGTGGCAAATCGATGTGATGGTGCATCCTGCATTGGTGGGGTACTGGCCGCTGGATGAATCGGCTGGAACCACGGCGTATGATATTAGTGGTTCGGGACGCGACGGCACCCTGTACGGGGATGGTCAGTGGCTCGATAAGGATGGTGCAGTGAATGGGGCGGTGCGCGTGGAGTGTTCCGCGGGGGCGTTGGATTATGTGGAATTGCCGAACGATATCACGCTGGATAATCTTCAAACCGGAAACTACACCATCACTGCATGGGCAAGGCCGGCGAGTATTCCCCCCGGGGCGGATACCGACGCCAATGATTTCGGTTATGGCGTAGTGGTTAAACCGGGAGGAAACACCGGGCTGTGGTACGGGAGCGATCAGATGTTCCACGCCACCTATGAATTTGCGGGAACCACGCTGGAGTTGTCGAGTGTTTCGATCATCCCTGGCACCTATCATCATGTGGCGATGGCGTTCAGCCTGGATCGTACTGTTTTGACATTATATGTGGACGGTGATTTCGCCGGCAATGTGTCATATGATTCCGGTGAAGTCGCCTACGATTTTCAGGGGGAACCCTGGCGATTCGGACTGGCGGACCCTTTGGCGGCTCAGTCTGGTCTGTTCGGCGATATTGATGTGGATGATGTGCGATTCTACAACATCGAACTCACCCAGCATGAGATTCAGTGTCTGGCCGGACAATAATCTTCGAGTATTCATCTCATTTGTAGGCTGAGTCCCGCGAATTAGTTCATTCCATTTATGGACAATTCGATTTAAATCACTACAACTGCCATGTTGTGCCGCTGAGAGGAGCATGGGAATGACTGAACTTGCAGTTTATATGAATAGCAGCAAAGGAATTGACGAGCGTGTGCGTGATTTGTTGTCGAGGATGACGCTGCGGGAGAAGCTGGGGCAGATGCTGCAGATGAGTGTGAACGATGGAACCCTACAGCAATTTATCGGAGAGATGCATGTGGGTTCTTTGTTTCATATCCGTACGTCGCAAATTGTGGACGCCATTGAGCTGGTTGCGCAAACCCGGTTACAGATTCCGCTGCTGTTCGCAGACGACTGCATTCATGGACATGGTTTTGCCAAAGGCGCTACGGTGTTTCCCACTCAGTTGGCGATGGCGTGCAGTTGGGATCGCGATTTGATTGAACAGGTCGGTCGGGTCACCGCATTGGAAGCGACGGCGACGGGGCTGAAATGGACATTCTCACCGGTGCTGGGTGTGGCGAGGGATTTGCGATGGGGAAGGGTGGGGGAAACATTCGGCGAAGATACCTTTCTGGCCGGTGAATTCGGCCTGTCGCTCATTCGCGGATACCAGGGAAAAGGACTCAACGACAAAACAGCACTACTGGCAACGGCAAAACATTATGCCGGCTATTGTGAAACGCAGGGCGGCAGAGATGCGTCCGAGGCGGACCTGACGCGGCGAAAACTGCGCTCCTGGTTTTTTCCGTCTTTCGAAAAGGCGGCGCGCGGTGGTTGCATGGCGTTTATGACCGGTTACCAGGCCATTGATGGGGTACCCAGCACGGCCAGTCGTTGGTTGCTGAAAGAAGTGTTGAAGGAAGAGTGGGGGTTCAACGGTATTCTGGTAACGGATTTCGATAATGTGGGGCGCATGTATTGGGAACAGCAGATTTGTCCGGATATGAAAGACGCGGCGACGCTGGCGGTGAAAAGCGGCAACGATGTGATGATGGCGACGCCGTCGTTTATTGACGGCGCGCTGGAGGCGGTGGCATCGGGGATGCTGATGGAATCTGAAATCGACGAAGTGGTGGCGCGTATTTTGGCATTGAAATTTAACATGGGGTTGTTTGAAGATCCGTGTTCGCCGCACAGCGACGGCGGTGCCGCGATTCTGGGGTGCGACGCGCACCGACAGGTGAATCTGAAAATGGCGCGGGAATCACTGGTGCTGCTGCAGAATGACGGCGTGTTGCCGCTCGATGCAACCCGACCGATGAAAATTGCGGTGCTCGGGCCCAATGCAGATGACCCGGATGCGCAGCTGGGTGACTGGGCCGGTGCCAGCGGGCAGGTCCCCTGGATGCTCGATGGACAACCGCGTTCGCTGGTGACCACCGTGCTGGACGGATTTCGGATGTTTGAGGGAGACGGGCTGCAGGTGGTGTATGAAAAAGGCGCCGAGATTGTTGATCTCGATAAAGAAACCTACGGGTATTTCAGTGTGGGCGGGGAATTCAAATCTGGAAAAACGCAAATCGGCAGCACCGATGATGCACTTGTTGAACGAGCTGTCGCTGCGGCGCGGGATGCGGATGTGGCAGTGGCGGTGGTGGGCGACCATTTTGTATTGGCCGGAGAAAACTGCTCTACGGCAACCCTGGAGATGCAGGGCGGGCAGCAGAAATTGCTGGCGGCGCTAAGCGCCTGCGGCACCCCGCTGATTGTCGTACTGGTGAACACAAAGCCGTTGATATTGCCTGCATGCATTCATCATGCGGCGGCCATCATCGAGGTGTTCAATCCCGGTATGGCCGGTGGGCAGGCTGTGGCGGAGGCGATATTCGGAAAATTCAACCCGCGCGGTAAGTTGACTGTGTCGATTCCCTACCATGTGGGACAGCAACCGGTGTACTACAATCAGGTGCGCGGGCAGCACGGGAACCGCTATGCAGATATGACACAAGAACCGCATTTTTCTTTCGGTCACGGTATGTCGTATGCTTCGCTGACGTATCGCAATCTGACGCTGGAAACGCCGACGGTGCGCGCTGGTCAACTGCTGAAGTGCAATGTGGAGATTGAAAATGAGAGTGATTGGGATGCGGTTGAAATCGTGCAGCTGTATATCCACGACAATGT